>JAXDGY010000413.1:0-33607 GCA_034664785.1 Solirubrobacteraceae bacterium | reverse complement strand
TGGCGTGGGACTTCGAGACCGAAGCCGGGTTCCAGGAGCACCTCGAGTGGATGGAGCAGGTCGTCCGCGAGGAGATCCTGCCGCTCGAGACGCTCAACCTCGGGCACAGCGACCTGCTGCGGGCGGTTGCGCCGCTCAAGGAGCGCGTCCGGGAGCGCGGGCTATGGGCGGCGCACCTGGACCCCGAGCTCGGCGGCCAGGGCTTCGGGCAGGTCAAGCTCGGCCTGATGCACGAGATCCTCGGCATGTCGAGCCTCGCGCCGTTCGCCTTCGGCTGTCAGGCGCCCGACTCGGGCAACTCGGAGATCATCGCGCTGGCCGGTACGCCGGAGCAGAAGGAGCGCTGGCTCGAGCCCCTGCTCGCCGGCGACTACTACTCCGCCTTCTCGATGACCGAGCCCGACAGCCCGGGCTCGGACCCCACGCTGCTGAAGACCCGCGCGGTCAAGGACGGCGACGGCTGGGTGCTCAACGGGCGCAAGTGGTTCACCTCCAACGGCTCGACCGCCGACTTCCTGATCGTCATGGCGGTCACGAACCCCGATGCCCGGCCGCACCAGCGCGCCTCGATGTTCATCGTCCCCGTCGACACGCCCGGCGTCGACATCGTCCGCGACGTCCCCACGCTGGACCACCTCGTCGAGGAGTACGGGAGCTACGGCGCCCACGCCGAGATCGCGTACACCGACGTACGCCTGCCCCCGGAAGCGCTGCTGGGCGCCGAGGGGACCGGCTTCCTGATCGCCCAGCAGCGGCTGTACCCCGGGCGCATCCACCACTGCATGCGCTGGCTCGGCCAGGCCCGCAGGGCCTTCGACATGATGTGCGAGCGCGCGACCTACCGCTACGCGCACGGCAGCACGCTCGGCCAGAAGCAGACCATCCAGAACTGGATCGCCGACTCGGCCGCCGAGATGAAGGCCGCCCGCCTCATGACGCTGCAGGCGGCGTGGGTCATGGACACGCAGGGCGTCACGGCGGCCCGGACCGACATCGCGCTCATCAAGTTCTACGGGGCCAAGGTCCTGCACGACGTCATCGACCGCGCGATCCAGACCCACGGCTCCCTGGGCTACTCCACCGACCTGCCACTCGAGGAGATGTACCGCTGGGCGCGCGCCGCCCGCATCTACGACGGCCCGGACGAGGTGCATCGCGCCAGCGTCGCGCGCTACCTCATCAGCCAGTACCAGCCGCCGGCCGACGAGGTCCCCACCGAGCACGTCCCCACCCGCCGCGCGGCCGCCCAGGAGCAGTTCGCCTGGCTGGGCGAGACGGTCGCGACGAACGGCTGACGACGACCATGCCCCCGCGCCGCGTCCAGTTCGACCAGATCGACGACGCGCTGGCCGACATCGCGGCCGGCCGCGCGGTGGTGGTCGTCGACGATGAGGACCGCGAGAACGAGGGCGACCTCATCGCTGCCGCCGAGCTCGCGACGCCGGAGCTCGTCGCCTTCTTCGTGCGCCACACGTCCGGGGTGCTCTGCGTCGGGATGACGGGCGAGCGGCTCGACGCCCTCGATCTGCCGCAGATGGTGCAGTCGCAGGAGAACTCGGAGAACCAGGGGACGGCGTTCACGGTCTCGGTGGACGTCATCGCCGGCACGACGACGGGGATCTCCGCCGCCGACCGCGCGGCGACGGTCCGCGCGCTCGCGGACTCCGCGTCGCACGAGGCCGACTTCGCGCGGCCGGGCCACGTCTTCCCGTTACGCGCGCGTCCCGGGGGCGTGCTCAAGCGCGCCGGTCACACGGAGGCCGCGACCGACCTGGCGCACCTGGCGCACCTGGCACCCGCCGGCCTCCTGGCCGAGGTGGTCAACGACGACGGGACGATGGCCCGTCGCGACGACCTCGTCCGCTTCGCCCGCGAGCACGGGCTGCGGATGATCGCCATCACTGACCTCATCCGCTTTCGGCACGCCCGCGAGAAGCTCGTGCGGGCGGTCGCGTCGACGCGGATGCCGCTCGCGGCGGGCGTGTTCACCGGCCACGTCTACGAGTCGGTCCTCGACGGCGAGCAGCACATCGCGATGGTCAAGGGCGACCTCGCCGCGCACGACTCCGTGCTCGTCCGCGTCCACAGCGAATGCCTCACGGGCGACATGCTTGGGTCGCTGCGCTGCGACTGCGGCGAACAGCTGCAGCGAGCGCTCGCGCTGATCGAGCAGGACGGTGCCGGCGTGCTCGTCTACCTGCGCGGACACGAGGGCCGCGGGATCGGGCTCGGGCACAAGATCCGCGCCTACTCCCTGCAGGACGAAGGCCAGGACACCGTCGAGGCCAACCTCTCGCTGCGCCTACCCGTCGACAGCCGGGAGTACGGCATCGGCGCGCAGATCCTCGCGGACCTCGGCGTGAGCCGCATGCGGCTCATGACCAACAACCCGCTGAAGTACGACGGCCTCAGCGGCTTCGGGCTGGAGATCGTGGAGCGGGTCCCGATCATCGTCGCCCCGAACCCCGAGAACGTCCGGTATCTGAACACGAAGCGGGAGAAGCTCGGGCACCTGCTCGAGTGCGGTTGACGGAGCAGTCAGAGGCGAGCAGCTCGGGGTGGTTCCTGGTTGCTTTGTTGGGTCGGAGGCGAATACGCTCGACAGGTTCTGGGTCGCAGCACACGGAGGAGAGATAGTGCAAGCTGATGCCGTTGAGGTTGCGCCCGCGCTTCGACCTGAGATCGAAGAGTCACAGCGCCGCTGCGCCGAGCTGGGCCTCGACCCCCACCGCACGGCTCCGTACATCGGCGACCTAGCGCGCGGGGAGCGCATCCGGACGGCAGCGGCTCCCGTGCTCGACGAGTTGTGCAGCCTGATGCAGGAGGTGAGCACGGGCGTGGTCCTCACCGACCACGAGGCGCAGGTCATCGACCTGCGGACGCGCGACGCCGATCTGAGCGGGTACTTCGAGGACAACGGCGGCCTGATCGGCTTCGGCTGGTCCGAGGAGCACATGGGCACCACGGCGATCGCGCTGGCCATCAAGCTGCGCAAGCCGATCGGCGTCGCGGGCGACGAGCACTACCTCGCGGCCCTCAAGGGCTGCACCGCGGCGGCCGCGCCGATCTTCGACCCCTTCGCCGCGGACCGGCTGCTCGGCGGCCTCGTCCTGTCCGGCCGCGAGGAGTCGGCGTCGCCGCACATGCTGGCCGCGGTGGTGCAGGCCGCCCGGGCGATCGAGCAGCGCCTCTACGAAGACGCCTCGCCGACCGAGCACCGGCTTCTCACCCTGTTCGAGGGCGCCCACGGCCAGACGAACGGCGAGGCCGTCTTCGTCATCAACGAGCGGATGTTGCTGTGCAACAGCGCCGCCACGGAGATCCTCCGAGCCGTCGAGCGCAGCACGCTGTGGAACCAGGCGCTCGACACGGTCGCCGGGCTCTCCGGGGGGCCGGCCGCGAACCTGCTCACGCTGCGCGACGGCCGCTCGGTGGACGCCACCTTCGCCAAGGCGGACCCGGGGTCGGCTCGCGCCGGCATCCTCGTTCGCGTGGCCCCCGCCGGGGACGAGGCGGGCACGCCGCCGGTGCGCCGCACCGTCTCGGTGCCGCAGCGCAAGCTCACCGCACCCGCCCCCTACCTCCAGCAGCGGATCGCCGACGACGTGTCCCCGACCGCGGGGCTGTTGATCGTGGGCGAGCCCGGGAGCGGGAAGCTGGCCACGGCGGAGGAGATCCACCGGCGCTCCGGCCGTCAGCGGCTCGCCATCCTCGACGGGGCCACCGATCCCGTGAACGGCGGCCCGGACATGCTGCGCGACGTCGCGGCGACCGCGTCGAGCCCCGACACCACGCTGGTCATCCGCCACCTCGAGTGCCTCAGCCAGCGGGCCCTCACGACGATCCGCAGCCTCGTCTCCCACGGCCATGGCGCGCGCCTCATCGCGACGATGACCGCCGCGCCCCACGCCTCCGACCCCCACGATCTCGGCGACCTGTTCCCGGACCACCTCCAGGTGCCGCCGCTGCGCAACCGGCTCGACGAGTTCCCCGCCATCGTCGCGGAGCTCATGCGCCGCCACGGCGCCCACGGCCGCATGCAGCCCGCGGCGATGCAGACCCTCGCCCGGCACGAGTGGCCGGGCAACATCCGCGAGCTGGAGTCCGTGATCAGCCTGGTCGTGGCGTCCCGGCACACGTGCGACATCACGTCCCGGGACCTCCCCGCGTCACACACGACGGCGGGCTGCGCGCGCCGCCTGACCCGCATGGAGCACGTCGAGCGCTCGGCGATCCACGAGGCGCTCATGGAGGCCAACGGGAACCGGACGAAGGCGGCGGCGATCCTGCAGATCGGCCGCGCCACCCTCTACCGGAAGATCAAGTCCTACGGGCTTGACGTCGAGGTGGACGTGGAGGCGGAGGCGGAGGCCGCAGCCTGAGCCGCGCACGCCTGAGCCGGCCGGCTCAGGCGCCGGCCCGCGCCCGGCGCTCGTCGGTCACCCGCACGGCGCGGTCGCGGCCGCGGGGAGTGACGAGCTGCGAGCCGCCGTCGACGGCGATCACCTGTCCGGTGATCCACGGCGACTTGATGACGTTCACGATCGCCAGCGCGATGTCCTCGGGCTCGCCGATGCGGCCGAGGGGCGTCGAGCCGCCGATCTCCTCCCGGTAGCCGTCGTGCGAGAGCAGCGGCCCCATCATCGGCGTGGCGGTCGGGCCCGGCGCGATCGCGTTGACGCGGATGCCCTCGTCGCCGAGCTCGACGGCCGCGCACCGCGCCAGGTGGGCCACGGCCGCCTTGCTGGTCGAGTACGGCGAGTGGGCGGGGTCGGCGAGGGACCCGTTGACACTGCCGATCAGGATGATCGAACCTGGCAGCCCCGCCGCCGTCATCTCGCGCGCGGCCGCCTGCAGCGTCAGGAAGACGCCGCGGATGTTCACGTTGTAGACGAAGTCCCACTCCTCGATCGTCAGGTCGACGATCTTGGCCAGCCGTGCCGTTCCCGCGCTCGCGACGTGGATCGTCGGAGGGCCGTACTCCGCGACGGTGGCCGCCATCGCCTCGCGTACGGAGTCGGCGTCGGTGACATCGCAATGGACGCCGGGGCCGTCGAGGTCCCAGGAGAGCGCGGTGGCGCCCTCCGCGTTCAGCGCCTCGACGGCCGCCTTCCCGATGCCGCTGTTGCCGCCGGTGACGACGGCGACGGCACCGCTGATGTCGAAGTCCGCGCTCATCAGCTGCTGGCGACGAGGGCGACGGGCTCCCAGGCCAGGCCCGCCTCGGTCTTCGTCACGCGACCCCACTGCCAGTCGCGGAAGTGCGCGGCGACGAAGGGCGTGCCCGTCTCCGCGAGATGCTCGGCAAGCCCGCGGCGCGAGCGCCGCGCGAGCTCCTCGTCGTCGTCGGCCACCCCCTGCCAGCCCGGCTCGACGAACTCCGCCTGGTGATGGGCGATGTCGCCGGCGAGGACGACCGCCTCGCCCTGCGAGACGACTCGGAACGAGCAGTGGCCCGGCGAGTGGCCCGGCGTCTCGATGACCTCGATGCCCGGGATCACCTCGACCGCGCCCGAGAAGAACTCCATCCGATCGGCCACCGGGGCGAGCTTGTTCACGGGCAGCATCTCCGCCGGGAAGGTGAGCTCCTCCGGCCGCGGCTCGTAGCCCTCCATGAAGTGCGGCCAGTCCTTCTCGTGGCAGCGGTAGGTGGCGTTGGGGAAGGTGATCTGGCCCCCGACCGTGGCCCAGCCGATGTGATCGAAGTGAAGGTGGGTCAACAGCACATCGGTGACCTGCTCGGGCTCGACCCCCAGCGCGGCGAGCGAGCGCAGCAGCTCGCCGGACTTCCAGTCGGGCACCTCTGCAGGGCCGAAGCCGAGGTCGACCAGGACGACTCGGTCGCCGCCGCGCACCAGGAAGCTGCCGAACTCGTTGACGACCTTGTCCCCGTCGGTGAGCAGCTCGCGCCAGGAGCCCCAGCGCGACGCCTCGACCTCGGGATACTCGAAGTTGACGGGGCAGACGAACTGCCCGTCGCGCACCGCGTCGACTGTCAGCGTCCCGACGTTCATGTTCCACTCCTCCTTCAAGGGGCCGGCGCGAGGGCCGTACGAGAAAGGTGGATGGTGCCACGCCGGAGGGCGTGCGCCCGTCTCGCTTTGAGACGCGGCCCCGCGCGCGGTGGTCGCTGTCACACGACGCCGCCGGCGCGCTCGATCGCGTCCTGCGCGATCCGGCTCGCCTTCTCGGCATGGTCCAGCACGACGCGCTTGGCCCCGTCGGCGTCGCCGCCGACGCACTTGTCGACGAGCTCGCGGAGATAGCGGGGGTCGCTGTACCGCGGTCCGTCGAGATGGCGCAGCGCGCGCAGCCAGATCGACTCGACCTGCAGCCGGCGGTAGAAGTCGGAGGTGACGTCGTTGCCGAGCAGGCCGACGAAACGCTCATGGAACGCCGCGGCCGCGCGAGCCAGCGCGCGGAGGTCCGGGGGCGCCTCCTGCACGCTCCGGCAGGCCGCGTCGGCGAGGACCCGGAGCTCCTGTGCCTCGTGGTCGTCGATCTGCCCCGCGACGGTCTCGGCGACGGCCACCTCGATCATGCAGCGCGCCTCGAGGGCCTGGAGGGCGCTGCGCGTGTCCAGCGGGATGATGGCGAAGTCACCGGCCTGGCGCGTGATGAGCCCATCGGTCATGAGCTTGGTGAGCGCGTAGAACACGCGGGGCTCCTCGAGCTCGAGCTGGGCCGCCAGCCGCCCCACGTCGAGCGGCTCGCCGATCGGCCACTCGCGGCTGAGCACGAGCCCGCGGAGCTGCCGGTATGCCGCCTCGTCCAGGACGTCCTCGAAACGGCCGAAGCGCCCGCGGTAGTACGTCAGCGGGTGCGCGTCGATCGCCGCCGCATGCTCGACCTCGGCGAGGAACACCGTGTGGGTGCCGCCCGTCACCGCGTTGGTCACGCGGCACTCGATCTGGGCCAGTGCGCCGGCGATGAGCGGCAGGCCCGACCTCGCGCGCACCACGTCCTCGGGGCGGAACTTCGACGGCGACTTCGTCGCGAAGCGGGACGCCACGTCGGACTGGTGATCGGAGAGGATGTTCACCGCGAACCGGCCTGCGTCGCGGATGGCCATCTGGGTCTCACTCGCCTCGTTGAGGCAGATGAGGAGCATCGGTGGCTCGAACGACAGCGACGAGACGGCACTCGCCGTCGTGCCGTAGTCACGCTCGCCGACATGCGTCGTGACGACCGTCACGCCGCTCGCGAAGCGGCCGATGACGTCCTGGAACTCTGCGCGGTCGATGAGCTCCGCGGCCTGCGCGACGGGGCTACTGGGGAACGTGCCGGCAGGTCCGTCGTTCATCGTGCGCGCCATCCTTCCATTGCGAAATCGACGGTATTCGTCTCAAAGCGAGACGTGCGACCGTCGGCGCCACGGGGTAGATATCGAACGTGAGCTACCACGAGCGCGAGACGATCCTCTACGAGGCCGCAGACGGGATCGCGAGCATCACCTTGAACCGTCCCGAGCGCATGAACGCGTTCAACCAGACGATGCGCGACGAGCTCATCGAGGCGTTCGGGACGGCCGACGAGGACGACGACGTCCGGGTGGTGATCGTCACCGGCGCGGGCCGTGCCTTCTGCGCAGGCGCCGACCTCGGCGAGGGCGGCTCCACGTTCGACTTCCGCGGCCGTGGCGACCTGGCGCTCGCGGACGGGACGCCTCGCGACGGCGGCGGTCAGGTCGTGCTGCGGATCCACGCGATGACCAAGCCGGTGATCGCGGCGATCAACGGCGCCGCCGTCGGGGTCGGGATCACCATGACGCTCCCGATGGACCTCCGACTCGTGGTCGAGGGCGCGAAGATCGGCTTCGTCTTCGCGCGCCGCGGCATCACCCCGGAGGCCTGCTCGAGCTGGTTCCTCCCGCGGATCGTCGGGGTGTCGCAGGCGATGGAATGGGTGGCCACGGGCCGGGTGTTCACCGCCGAGGAGGCGCTGGCCGGCGGACTGGTCCGCAGCGTGCACGCCCCGGACGACCTGTTGGGCGCGGCGCACGCGATCGCCCGTGAGATCGCGGACAACACCGCGCCGGTCTCCGTCGCACTGGCGCGTCGCCTGCTGTGGGACATGGCGGGCGCCGAGCACCCGATGCGCGCCCACGAGGCCGACTCCCGGGCCCTGTTCTCGCGGGGGCAGTCCGCCGACGTGCGGGAGGGCGTGGCCGCCTTCCTGGAGAAGCGCACCGCCAGGTTCCCGGACCGGATCAGCGACGGGCTGCCCGACATCGGCCTCTGAGCCGGTGCCGGGGTCAGGCCGCATCGCGGCCTGCCTCGATCGGGCGCACGACGTCGTCGAACAGCACTTGCAGCCAGCCCGGGAGGTCGCGCGCGACTGGCACGACGACGAACTTCGACGCCCCGGCGGCCACGAAGCCCTCCAACAGGCGCAGGGCCGCCTCCGCGCCGATGGCGAACGACTCCTCGATCGGCGCGTCGCGACGGATGCCGCGCAGCCGGCCGGGGTACCCGGCGGCCGCGGCGTCCTCAGGCGTCGCCGCGCAGACGACGATGGTGCCGTAGTGATCCTCGTCGATCGCCCGGCCCGCGCCTGCGGCGGCGGCACGGATGACGTCGGTCGCCGCAGCGAACTCGTCGTGACCGACGAACGACCCGAGCCAGCCGTCGCCGATGCGCCCGATCCGGCGCAGGGCGACCGGCGCACGCCCGCCGAGCCACACCTCGAGCCGGCGGCGCGCCGGCTGCGGATGCAGCGTCACGTCCGTCAGCGTGCAGAAGCGGCCCGCGAACGTCACCGGTTTCCCGGTCCACAGCCGCCGGATCACCTCGATGCCTTCCTCCAGCCGGCCCACGAGCTCGTCACGTGCAGTCCCGAGCGCATCCCGCTCCACCGGGGCGTCGACGCCCAGGCCACCCGCGGGCAGCAGGCGACCGCCGCTGATGAAGTCGACCGTCGCGAGCTCGCGCGCCAGGAGCACGGGGTTGCGCGGCGGCAGGGTGAGGACGCTCGTCCCGAGCTTGAGCCGCTGCGTGCTGGCGGCGATCGCTGCGAGCGTGGCCAGCGGCGCCAGCCCAGGCTGGGTCGCCGTGTCGCTCAGCCATACCGAGTCGTAGCCGATCCCCTCGAGCGCGTCGACGAGCTCCCACAGGTCGCCGGCGCTCCGCGGCGCACGCGGCAGGGCGATGCCGACGCGGACGGACAGACCCCGGGCGCGGGCATCGCGCTGGTCGTGGGCGAGCATGGTGACGGGCCAGCATCGTGACCGCCGAGGTGGCGGGCTCGTCTCAGCTTGAGACGACGCAGCGCCGGCGCCGGGTCGTAGGTTCGCGGGACCATGAAGGAGTACCCCCTCGACGATGAGCTGCGCGCCGCCCTGGCCGCCCACGTCCGCCTCTACCAGGAGACCGACGGCCGCGAAGGCGCCGTCGTCGTGGAGAACGGCCGGGAGCAGGAGGCGCTGCTGCTGACGACGACAGGACGGCGGTCAGGCGAGCCGCGGACCACGGCGGTGTACTACGGCCGCGACGGCGACCGGCTGCTGATCGTCGCGTCGCTGGCCGGCTACGACCACCCGCCGCAGTGGTACCTGAACCTCACGGCCGCCCCCCGGGTGAAGCTCCAGGTCGCGCGGGAGCGCTTCGAGGCGACCGCCCGCACCGCGAGCGCGGAGGAGCGGCCGCGGCTCTGGAGGATCATGGCCGAGGTCTACCCGACCTACGACGCCTACCAGGCCGCCACGGAGCGCGAGATCCCCGTGGTCATCCTCGAGCGCGTCCCGTGAGTGCGCTCGACCCGGTCGACCGGCTCGTCGCGATCGAGGAGATCCGCCGCCTGAAGGCGCGCTACTGGCGCTTCGTGGACACCAAGCGCTGGGACGACTTCGGCGAGCTGTTCGCGCCGGATGCGCATTTCCTCGACCACGCCGCACAGTTCGGTGCGGAGGGCGCGGGCGCCATCAGGGACAAGATCGCGGGCGCGCTCGACGCGACCTTCTCGGTGCACATGGGCCACCAGTCGGAGATCGACGTCGACGACGCCGAGCACGGCCGGGGCATCTGGACGCTTGAGGACTACCTCGTCTTCCCGCCCGGCGAGGTGACGCCGGAGAGCCCCTACGCCGGCGCGTCGCTGCGCGGCTGGGGGCACTACGTCGAGACCTACGTGAAGCTCGACCGGACCTGGCGCTTTCAGACGATCGACCTCTACCGCCTGCGCGTCGAGCTCGGGACGCTGCAGGCGACGCAGTACCCGCCGGTGGCCTGAGCGCGTCAGAGACTCCGGGCCATCGCGCACAGGAAGTCGACCTGCGCCTCCGGACCGAACGGCGTGTCGTGCGGCGGGAGGAGCACCACGGTCAGGACGTCGACCCCCTGCTCGAGGTACCGCCGGACGCCTGCGGCGCACTGCTCCGGCGTCCCGGTGATGAACAGGTCGGTGATGAGCTCGTCCGGGACGACGTCCACCGCGCGCCGGCGATCGCCGGCCTCCCACGCCTCGAGCAGCTCGACGAGCTGGTCGCCACGACCGAGCCACTGCTGGAACGCTGTGTAGACGGGCACCGTCAGGTACGCCGCGATATGCCGTCGCGCCGCGATCTCGGCGGCGCTGCCCTCACCGGGGATGACGAAGACGCGGACCTCGGTCTCGAGGTCGCCGTCGACCTCCCGGGGCGTGTCGGCCGTATGGTCGCGGACGAGCTGCACGTCCGACGGGCTGAGGAAGTTCAGCACGACGCAGTCGGCCTCCGCCTTGGCCAGGCGCTGCATCCGTGGGCCGAGGGCGGCCAGCATCAGCTTGGGCGGCGTCTCGGGCACCCGCGCCAGCCGGAAGCCCGGAGCGCCGAGCTCCTCCCCGCCGCGCCCCGGACGGCCCGTGGTCAGCGTGCTGCGCAGGAAGCGCAGGGTGTTCGCAACCCGGGTGTACGGCTTGACGAACGGGATCCCGTTCCAGTCCTCGACGATGCGGTCGGAGCCCGCGCCGATCCCGAAGCGCGCCTTGCCCGGAGCCGCCTCCGCCATCGCGGCCGCGCTCATCGCCAGGACGCCGGGCCCGCGCGTGAACGCGGAGACGATGGCGCACGACAGCGTCAGCTCGGGCTGCCACCCGCTGAAGAGGATGAGCGGCGTGAGCGCGTCGAGGCCGTTCACCTCGCCGGTCGACACCTCCTGGAACCCGGCGTCGGTGAGGCGCCGTAGGGGCTCCCGGTGCTCGATGAGGCTGAGGCCCGCCAGCGGGACGGTGACGCCCACCTGTGCCGTCCCGCTCATCGGCCCGACCACACGGGGTCGCGCTTCTCCGAGAACGCGCGTGAGCCTTCCCGCGCGTCCTCGGACGCCAGCACCGGATCGGTGATCTCCTGCTGGCGCGCCCAGAACTCGGCCTCGGTCCAGTCCGCCTGCGACCGCAGAATCGCCTTGGTGGCAGCGACTGCGAGCGGGCCGTTGCGGCCGATGGCCTGGGCCAGCGCGACGGCCGTCGCGAGCGCCTGGCCGTCCTCGGCGACCTCGTCGACGAGGCCGATCCGCTGGGCGACGTCGCCGTCGACGAGGTCACCGGTGAGCGCCAGCTTCATCGCGACGCCGGGCCCCGTCCGCTGGGGGATCCTGCGTAGGGCCCCGCCGCCGGCGATGATCGAGCGCTGGACCTCGGGGATGCCGAAGCGCGCCGAGCGGCCGGCGACGAGGATGTCGCAGGCCAGCGCGAGCTCGAGGCCGCCGGCGACCGCAAAGCCCTCGATCGCCGCGAGCATCGGCTTGCGCGCGCCCCTGGTGACGATCCGGCGCATCCCGAGGTCGTCGCCCTCGCCTTCCCACATCTGCTCGCCGGCGACGAAGGCCTTCAGATCCATCCCTGCGGAGAAGCAGGGGGCCGCACCGGTCAGGACACCCGCGACCAGGTCGGGGTCCGCGTCGAGGCGGTCGAAGGCCTGGGCCACCCCGCGTGCGAGCGCGACGTTGATCGCGTTGCGCACCCGCGGGCGGTTCATCGTGATGACCAGGATCCCGTCGATCTGGTCGGTCAGCACGGCTTGCTCCTGCACTACGGACATCGTCGCTCCGTTCCTGCCGGTCAGAGGGCGGCCGGCAGGCTGCAGGCCGACGTCAGGCGCTCAGCTGCTGCTCGCGGGGGCGTCGCCGCGCTTCCCGGAGGTGAACCTGGCCCGCCATCGCTGCGCCCAGCCGCCAGGCTTGCTCGTCCGCTGGACGGTGAGCGCCACGGCGGCGATGAGGACGACGCCCTCGAAGAGCGGCGGGGTCCACGTCGGACCGCCCGAGACCAGGAGCCCGACGTCGCCCGTGCCGAGCAGCAGCACCGCGATGACCGTGCCCCAAGGGTTGAAGCGGCCGCCGCGCAGCTGGGTCGCGCCGAGGAACGCCGCCGAGAACGCCGGGATCAGGTACTGGGCGCCGGCGTTCGGCGACCCGGAGGAGACGCGTGCGGCGAGCACCAGGCCGGCGAAGCCCGCGATCGTCGCCGAGGTCACCAGCGAGATGGCGGTCAGGCGGGATACCGGCGCGCCGGTCAGCCGGGCCGTCTCGAGGTCGAAGCCCGTCGCGTAGAGCTGCCGCCCGCTGGAGGTGCGCTCGAGCCAGTACGCGATGACGAGCATGAGGATCAGCAGGTAGAAGACCGGCAGCGTGATGTCGGAGATCCCCGTGCTCGCGATCTTCCCGAAGTGGCCGTCGCCGACCCGCCCGGCGATCGGCGTGTCGTTGGAGATCGCGGTCACCAGCGACCCGATGATCGCCCCCGAGCCAAGGGTCCCGATGAACGAGTTCACGCGCATCACCACCACGATGAAGGCGTTCACCAGCCCGATCGCCACGCAGGCGAGCATCGTGAGGAGGGCCGCCTCGACCGGCGCCATCGAGGTCGTGTCGAGGAGGTAGGCGACGAAGATGCCCGCGAAGGACATGACGAACCCGATCGACAGGTCGAAGACGCCGGCGGCGAGCGGGATCACCAACGACAGCGCGACGATCCCCGTGATCGCGTACTGATTGACGATCGACTTCGCAGTCTGCACGGTCGGGAACACGTCCGGCGTGATCACCGTGAACAGGATGATGATGAGGATCCAGACGTAGACCGCGCCGATGTTGCGCGGCGACAGCCGGCGCGCCCAGCGGCTGCCCGTCGACTCGCCCCCCGTCATCAGGCCCTCGTCCGCGGCCGCGGCCGATGCCGCGGCGGTCGCCTTGAGGGCCTGGGCGTCTGAATGGGTGGTGGGCATGGTGTGCGCTGACCTCCCGGTCTAGCCTTCGCTCCCGGCCGCCGCGGACACGGGAACCTCTGTGTCCTGGGCGGCGATGGACATCAACTCGCGCTCGTCGAGCTCACCCGTGAGCTCGGCGGCGACACGGCCGTCGCGCATGACGAGCACGCGGCTGCAGGTGGTGACGACGTCCTCGAGGTCGCTCGAGCACACGAGCACCGAGAGGCCCTCCGACGCCTGGCGCGCCAGCAGCGTGTAGAGCGCCTGGCGGGCCCCGACGTCGACGCCGGCCGTCGGCTCGTCGAGGACCAGGACCGACGGCTTCGCGTTCAGGCAGCGGCCGAGGATCACCTTCTGCTGGTTGCCGCCGCTGAGCAGCTGGTACAGCTGGTCCGGATCCGTGGGACGGATGTCGAGCGTCTCGATCAGCGCGTGCGCGTCACCGCGTTCCCGTCGCGATCGCAGCGACCGGAACGCCCCGCGGTAGCGCGGCAGCGAGGCCATCGTGAGGTTCTCGCGCACGCGGAAGTCCTTGACGGCGCTTCCCGCCTGGGTGTTGCTCCGCGCAAGGGCGACGCCGGCCTCGAGCGCACGCTGGGGACTCAGCGGGTGGAGGGCCTCGCCGTGCACCGACACTGTGCCCGCCTCGACCGGGATCCCGCCGGTGAGCGCGAGCGAGAGCTCGTCGCGCCCGGACCCGGCCAGGCCGACCACGCCGACGAGCTCGCCGGCGCGCACGTCGAATGACACGTCGTTCAGGCGCCCGGCGGTGAGCCCGCGGACATCGAGCACGACCTCGGCATCCTGGTCCGGGTTGACGTGCCGCGGGACCTCGTGACGATCCACGAGCCGGCGGCCGACGATCATCTCGATGAGCCCTGCCCGCGTGAGCTCGCTGCGCTCGACGGTGCCGCGGTGGATGCCGTCGCGCAGGACCGACACGCGGTCGGCGATCTCGAACGTCTCGTCGAGGCGGTGGCTGACGTAGATCACGGCGATGCCCGTGGTCGTCAGCTCGCGGATCAAGGTGAAGAGCTGGTGGACCTCGGGCTCCGGCAGCGACGAGGTCGGCTCGTCGAGCACGACGGCGGTGACGTCGCCGCTCTGGGTGTTCATGGCCCGCGCGATCGCCACGGCGCTGCGCTCGACCGGCTTGCAGCTGCTCAGCGGCCGCCAGATGTCCATCTCCACGCCGAGCAGCGACAGCAAGCGCCGCGTCTCGATGGCCTGGGCCTTCCAGTCGATGAACGCCGGGCGCGTGTACCCGGTGGCCAGCGCCATGTTCTCGACGGCGTTGAAGTCCTGGATGACCGCCAGGTGCTGATGGACGAACCGCAGCCCCGCCGCGTCGCTGGCCGCGGCGGAGCCGAGCGTGAGCTCCTCCCCTGCGACGGTGACGGACCCCCCGGGGTCCGGCAGGTGGTACCCCGCGAGCACCCGGATGAGGGTGGACTTGCCCGATCCGTTCTCACCGAGGAGCGCGTGCACCTCGCCGCGCCCCACGGTGAGGGAGACGTCGTCCAGCGCCTTCTGCGCGGGGAACGTCTTCGAGACGTGCTCGACGGAGATCGCCGGGACGGCGGCGTCAACCGCCGTCCCGGCCTCCTGCCCGTCAGGGCCAGGGGTGCTCACCCCTGGATTCCCCACAACTTGTAGAACTGCGCCGGGCCGTCCTTCACGGCCGGGAGCGGGTCCTCGTCGGCCGGGAGGTTGTCCTTGGTGACGATCCACTTGGGGATGGTCCCGGACGGGTCCTCGTCGGCCGCCACCGACTGCTTGGCGTCGAGCCGTGCCAGGCCGTCCACGAGGCGGTACGCCCCCTCGTAGCTGCCCGAGCTGCCGTGGAGCGTCCCGATCAGCCCGGCCTCGCCGTTCTTGAGGATCGTGAGCCCTTGCTTGTCGCTCGTGATCGAGAACGTCTTGGGCGGCGTGACGCCGGCGGCCTTGTAGGCGGCGTCGAGCCCGATGCCCAGGTCGATCGTGGTCAGGTACATGAACTTGTAGTCCGGGTTCGCCTGCAGGTAGCTGGCGATCCGGGTCGGCGCGTCCTTGCCCAGCGAGGACAGCGGCACGTCGAACACGTCCACCGTCGTCTTCGGGCAGTACTCCTTGAGCTTCTTCTTGAACTCCGCGACCTGCGACTGCACCAGCCCGATGCCGGGCAGGTTGAGGCTCAGGACCTTGTCGCCGTCCTTGATGTTCGCGGCCGCTTCGAGCGCCGACACGTCGCCGTAGCCCGTGCGGCCCCAGCCGTCAGGCTCGCCGTAGCCGATGGAGAACTTGAACGGGTAGCCCTTCGCGCCCTCGGCGAAGCCGGGGATGACGATGCCCTCCTTGAGCGCCTGCTTGGCCTCCGCCGCGTAGGGGGGCTTCGGCCAGCCGCCGCCGCCCTGCGAGATCGCGTCGGGCTTGAGCCGCAGCGCCTCCTGCCAGGCTGCCTTGACCTGCTCCGGCGAGCCGTCGGCGTCGACCGTGTGGATCGTCCAGCCGACCTTCTTGCCGATCTTCTTCAGCTCGTCACCGAATGCGTGGGCGTCGGGGTAGGGCCCTTGGATCCAGACGATCGACTTGCCCGGCTTGACGCCGCCCTTGACCGGCTCGGTGATGCCGATGCTCGTGGGCCGGGCCTGGAGCTTGACCACCTCGGCCTTGAGCGCGTCACTGCCGCACTGGCTGGCCGACGCGTTCTGCGACGTGGCCGCTCCAGCGGCGGCCGTCGACGTACTCGAGTCGCTGCTTGAACCGCATGCCGCCAGGCCGAGCACACCGCATACCCCGGCCACGGCGAACATGCCGCCCCTCACGTAAGTTCCCATCAAGTCCTCCGTTCGGTTGCGGGGCGACACGACCATCGGCGTCACCTCCTCGACCCAGCGTGATGACCGTACGGGCGCCTCGTTCAGCGCGGACGTCCCACTATGAGACGGTCTGCCGGACCCTCACCACGGCCGCGGTTGCGTCCGCGCGAGGGGCCGCGCACCGGCGGGACGGCCCTCGGGAAGGAGCTCGTGGCCTGCCCCCCGGTTACCGGTCGACGCGGTCCATCATCACCGTCGGGTACCGACCCCCGGCCGGCCGTGGGGCCGTCGCGGTGATCTCCGCGAGCTCGTGTGGTGAGAGCGAGAGGCCCAGCGCGCCGAGGTTCTCCTCCAGCCGCGCGACCTTCGTGGTGCCAGGGATCGGCACGATGTCGTCGCCCTGCGCCAGGAGCCAGGCCAGCGCCAGCTGGGCCGCCGTGCAGCCGCGGTCGGCCGCGAGCTGCTCGAAGACCGCGACACCGTCGAGGTTGCGCTGGAGGTTGTCGCCGGCGAAGCGGGGGAAGTCGCGACGGTAGTCGTCGGCCGCCAGGTCCCCCGGCGAGCGCCACGACGCAGCGAGCAGACCCCGAGCGAGCGGGGAGTACGGGACGAAGCCCACCCCGAGCTCCCGGCACGTCGGCAGGATCTCGTCCTCGACGTCGCGCGACCACAGCGAGTACTCGGTCTGGAGCGCGGCGATCGGGTGCACCCCGTGCGCGCGCCGCAGCGTCCCCGGAGAGGCCTCGCTGAGCCCCAGGTGGCGGACCTTGCCGGCCTGGACCAGCTCGGCCATCGCGCCGACGGTCTCCTCGATCGGGACCGTCCTGTCGACGCGATGCTGGTAGTAGAGGTCGATGTGGTCGGTTCCCAGGCGCCGCAGCGAAGCGTCGCACGCCGAATGCACGTGCTCGGGCCGGCCGACGACCGTCGGGCCGTCGGGCCCCGGCACCATGCCGAACTTCGTGGCCAGGACCACGCGATCGCGGCGCCCCACCAGCGCGCGGCCGACCAGCTGCTCGTTGGTGTGCGGGCCGTAGGCGTCGGAGGTGTCCAACAGCGTGACGCCGAGCTCGAGGGCACGATCGAGCGTCCGGAGCAGCACGTCCTGCGCCGGGGCGTCCGGGTTGGTCATGCCCCAGCAGCCGAGGCCGAGCGGGGAGACCCACGGGCCGGCCTCCCCCAGGCGGCGATCGATGCGGGTCATCCGGAGACGAGGGCGCTCGGATCGCCGGGCATCATCTCGCGAAGGCGGTGCTTCTGGACCTTCATGCTCGCGTTGAGCGGCAGCTCCTGGAGGAACAGCACGGCCGTCGGCTTCTTGTAGCTGGCCAGGCGCGAGCGGACGAACGCGATGACCTCCTGCTCGGAGATCTGCGAGCCCGGCTCGCGGACCACGGCGGCCGTGACCGCCTCCCCCCACTTCGCGTGCGGCACGCCGAAGACGGCGCACTCGGCCACGCCGTCCATCCCGACGAGCACGCGCTCGACCTCGGCCGGGTAGACGTTCGCGCCGCCGCTGATGATGAGCTCCGTCTTACGGCCGACGATGTAGACGAAGCCCGCGGCGTCGATTCGGGCCAGGTCGCCCGTCTTGAAGCGCGTCCCGTCGAAGACGTCGGCCGTGCGCTCCGGGTCGTCCCAGTAGCCGCTGAACAGCGAGTCGGCCTCGACGACGAGCTCGCCGACCTGGTCGGATCCTCGCGGCAGGTCCTCGCCCCGGTCGTCGATGACCGTCGCGAGCGTCGTGGGCACCGGGCGCCCGGCGCTCGCGAAGACGTCGTCCCCGGCGCTCGGCCCCCGGAAGTCGTCCCGCGTCGTGGCCGCGACGGAGCCGACCGTCTCGGTCGAGCCGTAGGCCTCGACGAAGCGGTCGCCGATGACGTCGACGAGCGCCGCGATGTGCTCGCGCGGCGCCACCGAGCTGCTGTGCAGCACGGTGTGCAGGTGCTCGAGCACGGCCGGGCGGCGCTTCACGGTCTCCACGAAGGCCGGGATGAGCGGGCTGGGGACATAGGTGAACGTGGAGCGGTCGGCCTCCATGTGGTCGAACCACTCGTCGAGCGTGTGCTTGCCCATCAGGCGGACGTAGCCGCCGACGTAGACGTGGGGCAGCAGCAGCGCCCACCACGGCGCGGAGAACTGCAGCGACCCGGGGTTGGCCATCCGGGCGTAGCCGCCCATCTGGAAGACGCCGTGCGAGGTGCGCACGCAGGTGATCACGGCGCGATGGCTGATCACCGCGCCCTTCGGGAAGCCGGTGGTCCCGCTGGTGTAGGCCAGCAGCGCTGCGTCCTCGGGGTCGCGCGCCACGGGCGCCACGGTGGCCGGGGCCGACGCGGTGGCGTCCAGGTAGGGCCGGGCCCCGGGCGCGACCGGGTCGCCGGCGCCGCAGTAGAGGATCAGCGCGAGCCGGTCGAGGGTCTGGCTGTCGACGACGCCGGCGCGCGCCGTCTCGGTGTAGATCAGCGCGCGTGCGCGGCTGTGCGTGAGGATGAAGTCCAGCTCTTCGCGCTTGAAGTCGCGGTTGACGGGGACGACCACGAGGCCGGCGAGCGAGATGCCCGCGAAGATCTCCAGGGCCTCGGCGACGTCGTCGAGCATCATCGCCACGCGGTCGCCGGGCACGAGCCCCGCCGCGAGCAGCGTGCCGGCCAGGCGGGCGCCCCGGGTGAAGACCTCGGTGTACGTCCGCTCGCCGTTCGGCGCCTTCCAGGCGGCGCGGTCGCCGAAGCGCCGGGCGCCGTTGATGAACAGGTCGTCGACGGTTGTCGTCGTCATGCGGACGGGCTCAAGCGTTCCACCCGCCGCCGACCATCTCGACGTACTCGAGCAGGACGCCGTCGGGGTCCCGGAAGCAGACGATCTTCATGTCCGTCACGCCGATCTCCATCGTCTGCATCGGCCCGACGAGCTCGACGCCCTCCTGCTGCAGCCGGGCCTTGTGGGGCTCGATGTCGTCGACGAAGATCGCGAGCCGCCCGAGGCCGAGCTCCTTGGCGTCGCGCGTCACCGACCCGGGGCCGAGCTTCTGCTTCCACTCCTGCAGGTCGACGAACGGCCCGGTCGGCTGGTCCTCCCAGTACAGCAGCACGGCGCGATTGGTCGCATCGCCGTCCTCGGTCCCAAGGACGATCCCGCCCTTCTTCGCGTCCTCCCCCTCCGTCCGGTGCTCCCCGACGCGCTTGCCGCTGCGCGACACGTGGGCGAGATCGACCGGGTCGACCGCGTTGGTCTGCAGGACCTTGGCGGTGAGCGGATGCATCCCGACGACGCGTGTGTAGAAGTCGTAGGACCGCTCGAAGTCCGAGCAGCCGATGTTGACATGCATCATGCGCATGGTGGGCGAGCCTAGGTCCCGACCCCCGCGATCGGCTGTCTCACTACGAGACAGAAACCACGCGACGGCGCCGCTAGCGTCGACGCCGCGTGGAGATCGGAGTGATGACCCTGCTGACCGACGGGTGCGCGGCACCGTCCGAGATCGCGCGGGCGCTCGAGGAGCGCGGCTTCGAGTCCCTCTTCGTCGGCGAGCACACGCACCTGCCGGCCGAGCCGCGGACGCCCTACCCGGGAGAGGGCGGCGCGCTGCCCCCGGGGATGAGCCGCACGTACGACCCCTTCACCTCGCTGCTGGCTGCGGCGCTGGCGACCACGGACCTCCGGGTCGGCACGAGCATCTGCGAGCTCGCGGTCTACGACCCGATCCTGCTCGCGAAGGTCATTGCCACGGTCGACCGGCTGTCCGGCGGGCGGTTCGTCCTCGGCGCGGGCTACGGGTGGAACGTGCAGGAGATCGAGAACCACGGCGTGCCGTACGCCGAGCGGCGGGACGTCCTGCACGAGAACGTCGAGGCCATGACGGCGATCTGGACCCAGGACGTCGCCTCCTACGCAGGGCGCCACGTTTCATTCGACAAGATCTGGTGCTGGCCCAAGCCGCTGCAGTCCCCGCGTCCGCCGGTGCTCCTCGGGGCGCGCGGCCCGAAGGCGATCGCGGCGGCGGTCCGCTACTTCGACGGGTGGCTCCCCAGCGGCTACGACAACTTCGTCGCGGGCCTCCCGCTGCTGCGCGAGGCCTGCGACGCCGCCGGCCGCGACCTCGCCTCGATGCGGATCAGCGTCACCGACCGCCATCCCGACCGCGAGAGGCTGCGCTTCTACGCCGAGCACGGCGTCGAGCGGCTGATCGTGTCCACGATCATGACCCCGTTCACCACCGACAACCTCGACGCCGAGCTGGACGCGCTGGCGCACGAGGTCGCGGACTACCTGCGGACGTGAGATGACCGAGTTCGACCCCGCCATCCGGGAGGCCGACGAGGCCCCGCTCGAGACCGCCGAGGACTTCGCGTTCCTCTCATGGTCGGTGTCCGACCGTATCGCCACTGTGGTGCTCGGGCGGCCGCCGGTCAACGCGGTCGACCAGCGGATGTACCGCGAGCTGCACCGGCTGTTCTCCGGCACCGACCGCTTCCTCCCCGGCGCGTCGGTCGTCGTCCTGGTCGCCGACGGCCCGCACTTCTGCGCCGGGAACGACCTGGGCGAGTTCGCGACGATGACCTCGACCAACGCCCGCGAGCGGCTGTACCACGCGCGCGAGGCCTTCTACGCGATCATGGACTGCCCGCTGCCCACCGTCGCCGCTGTGCAAGGCGTCGCGACGGGCACCGGCATCGGCATCTCCTCGTCGTGTGACGTGATCATCGCGGCGGACGACGCCCGGATCGGCCTGAGCGAGGTGAAGGTCGGGGTCATGGGCGGCCCGCGGCACCTCGCGCGGATGCTCCCGCAGCACATCGTCCGCTACATGTTCCTCACCGGCGAGCTGCTGCCCGCAGCCGAGGTGGCCCGCCTCGGCGGCATCCTCGAGACGGTGCCGGCCGACCGGCTTCGCGCGCGGGCGCGGGAGATCGCCGCGCTCATCGCGCGCCACAGCCCGGCCGTGCTGCGCGCCGGCAAGCTCGCGCTCAACGAGGTCGAGGAGCTCCCCCTGCGGGTGGGCTACGAGCACGAGCAGCGGCGGACCCTGGAGCTCAGCGACCACCCCGACGGCAAGGAGGCCATCCGGCGCTTCTTCGCCAAGGAGCCCTGACCGCGCCGCACCTGTGGACGACCACCACCGAGGAAAGAGACCGACATGAGCATCGCGACTGGACTGGGCGACCTGCTGGCGAAGGACGAGATCCGGGACGCCATGGCCCGCTACGCCCGCGGGATCGACCGGCGCGACGAGGCGCTCGTGCGGTCGGCGTACCACGAGGACAGCTGGGACAACCACGGCTGGGGCCTCGAGGGCCCGGGGTGGGAGATCGCGGCGATGGTCCGTCCCGACGGCGGGCGGTTCCCGGACTGGACCGCCACCCAGCACTTCCTCGGCCAGCACCTCATCGACGTCCACGGCGACGACGCGACGAGCGAGGTCTACTTCCAGGCGATCATGCGCTACGCCGCCGAGGGCCTCGATTGGGACTTCGTGTCCGTCGGCCGCTACCTCGATCGCTGGGAGCGCCGCGACGGCGCGTTCAGGATCGCCGCGCGCCACGTCGTCTACGACTACTGGCGCACCGACGCCGTGCAGACGCCGTGGCCGGGGCCGGACCACGACGTGCCGAAGATGATCCACGGCGGCGACCGGCTCAACGCCTCGGCCGTGATGGGGACCTCGGGGCCGGACGACCCGAGCTACGAGCTGCTGCGACTCCCGACGCGTGCCTCCGGCGCGGACGCCTAGGCCCAGGCGTCAGTCGACGCCCGGCAGGTGGGCGCTCCAGCCGCCGTCGACCGTGATCGCGGTCCCGGTGACGTAGGACGCCAGGTCGCTCGCCAGGTAGACCGCCGCGTTCGCCATGTCCTCCGGAAGGCCGAAGCGCCCCAGCGGGATCTGCGCGAGCCGGCTCGCTCCCGCCGGCGTGCCGACCAGCTGACCGTCCAGGCGCGTCATCGCCGTCTCGGTGAGCCCCGGGTGGATGACGTTGACGCGGATGCCCTGCCCGCCGTACTGCGACGCCAGTGAGGCGCTCAGTCGGGTGATGCCGGCCTTCGTCGCGCTGTACATCGCGCCGTAGCTCGCGGTGACGGCGGTGACCGAGGCGATGGTGATGATGCTGCCAGGACGCCCACCCGCCGTCATCTCCCGGATCGCGGACTGCGAGCCGTAGACCGCTCCGAGCATGTTGATCCTGACGATCCGCTCGACGCCGGCGGGGTCGAGGTCGGCGAACGCGGCCGGCTCGACGATCCCGGCGGAGTTGACCATGATGTCGACGCCGCCGAGCTCCCGCGCCGCGATGACCGCGCGGTCGACCTGGTCGGGCTCGGTGACGTCGCACGCGACGTGGACGCCCTCCGCGGCGGTCTCGTCGCGGATCCGCTCGTCGGTCGGGGTCCCGCCTTCGCGCGGCTCGCGGCGGATGTCGGCGACGACGACGGCCGCCGCCCCGTACCGGGCGAGCGCCAGGGCGATCGCCTGCCCGATGCCGCTCGCGCCACCCACCACGACGGCGACCTTGCCGCTGAGCAGTGGCGCTCCCGTCTGCTGGTTGGTCATGCCGTCGTCCTCCGGGTTCGGTCGATGGCCTCGGCGGCCTCCGCGACCGCCTCGCCGGCCCGGTCCAGGTAGCCGACGTAGCTGAAGAACCCGTGCGTCACGTCGTCGTAGCGCCGCACGTCCACGGCGACGCCCGCGGCGTCCAGCCGCTCGGCGTAGCGCAGCGCCTCGTCACGCAGGACGTCGTGCTCGGCGACGACGATGTGCGCGGGCGCCACGCCCTCCAGCGAGGCCGCCCGCAGGGGGGACGCGAACGGGTGGATGCGCTCGGCGGCATCCGGGACGTAGAGGTCCCAGAACCACTCCATCTCCGTGCGGCCGAGGGGGAGGCCGACGTCCGCGTACTCCCCGTAGGACGGCGTGGCGAAGTTGCAGTCGGTCACCGGGTTGACCAGCACCTGCAGCGCGACCGGCACGCCGACATCGCGCGCCCGCAGGGTCGCGACCGCCGCGAGGTTGCCTCCTGCGCTGTCGCCGCCGACGATCAGCGGTGCTCTTGCCTCCAGCTCCCCGGCGACTGAGGCGAGCGCGGCGAACCCGTCGTCGGCCGCGGCGGGGAACGGCTCCTCTGGCGCGCGCCGGTAGGCCACGCTGACGAGCGGCAGGCCGGTGTGGAGCGCCAGCGTCCGGCAGACGGCGTCGTAATCGGCCGGCCGGCCGGTCACCCACCCGCCTCCGTGGAACCACACGATGGCCCCCGGTGCCGGGTCGTCGGGGGTGTAGCGACGGGCGGGGAGCCGCCCGAGCGGTGTCGCCAGCTCGATGTCGGCCACCTCCGCGATGTCCGGCCCTGGGCCGATCAGGTCGCGGATGCGGGCGACGCGCGAGCGGGCGGTCTCCACCGACCCCTCGCTGAGTGACGGGAACCCCGCGGCCACCTCGAGCAGCGCGACCACCTGCGGATGCAGCTTCACGGGCGCAACCGTAGGCGGCGGCCGCCGGTAGGGCCGTCCCGATTCGAGACGCCGGCGGGGGCCATCTCAAAGCGAGACGGTCGGGCGCCCGCGCCGGCGTGCATGCTTGCCCCATGCACGGGCAGACGGCCATCATCACCGGCGGCAGCCGCGGCATCGGGCTCGGCGCGGCGCGCGCGCTGCTCGACCGCGGCGCGAACGTGTGCCTCACCGCGCGCAAGGAAGAAGGGCTCGCCGCGGCGCGAGCCGAGCTCGACGCGGGCGACCGCGTGCTCACCTGCGCCGGGCACGGCCGCGATCCGGAGCACCGCGCCGCGACCGTCGCGGCGGCGATCGAGCGCTTCGGGAGCGTGGACGTCCTCGTCAACAACGCGGCGATCAACCCCTACCACGGCCCGCTGATGGGCATCGACCTCGATCTCGCGCGCAAGACGCTGGACATGAACGTCGTCGCCGCGATCGGCTGGTCGCAGGAGGTCCACAGGGTCTGGATGGCCGAGCACGGCGGCGCCATCGTCAACGTCGCCTCCGTCGGCGGCCGGCGCGCCTCGGCCAACCTCGGGATCTACTCCGTCAGCAAGGCCGCGCTCATCCATCTCACGGAGAACCTCGCGCTCGAGCTCGCCCCCGGCATCCGCGTCAACGCGGTCGCCCCGGGCCTCGTCAAGACCGACTTCGCGGCGGCGCTCTGGGAGGACCAGGAGGAGCGGGTCTCGACGCTGTTCCCGCTCGCGCGCCTCGGCACGATCGAGGACATCGGGGCGGCGATCGCGTTCCTCGCCTCCGACGACAGCAGCTGGATCACGGGCCAGTCGCTGGTGATCGACGGCGGGCTGCTCCTCACGAGCACCTCCGACAACGAGCCGGCGCAGGTCTGAGGGCAGGGCACCGGGCCGTGCAGGACACGCTAGGTCGTATGTTCGTTCGCGGCGGGCGGCGCTACGCCGGACTGGACGCTGTCCGCTCCGGCAACGGCTCGCGCACCCATGCCGAGGTGCTCGCCAACGCCGCCCGGCTGGCCAACGTCCTCCGCGCGCATGAGCTGGAGCCGGGCGACCGCGTCGCCATGATGCTGGAGAACACGGTCGAGGCCGTGGAAGTCGCGGCGGGGATCGCGCTCGGCGGGTTCGTGATGGTGCCGGTCAACGGCCACTTCAAGGCGGCCGAGCTCGACCACCAGCTGCGCGACTCCGGCGCCCGCGCGCTCGTCCACACCGCCGGCGTGAGCGGGGCCGTCGGCGGCGCAGCGGCGGCGAGCGCACTCGCGGTGGTGCTGCGCATCGGGGGCGAGGAGCCCGGCGAGGGCGACGTGCTCGGCTACGCGACCGCGCTCGCCGAGGCCGATCCCGAGCTGCGCGTGCATGAGCCCGACCCTGACGACCTCGCGGCGATCGGGTACACCAGCGGCACGACCGGCTTCCCCAAGGGGGCCATGGTCACCCAGGGATCGATCATGCTCTGCATCCGCAGCTGCCTGGGGATCCTGCGCATCCCGCACTACAGCCGGCTGGCCTACATCGGCTCGCTCGGGTACGCGGCGCCCTGGCTGACGATCATCCTCCCCCACCTCTTCGCGGGTGGCATGGTGAACCTCATCACGAACTACACCGTCGACTCCTGGTTCGCGACGATGGCGCACGACAAGACCACCTTCACCTACGTGCCCAGCCCGCTCATCGACCGCTTCGTGCAGGAGGGCCGGCGGCACCCGGACGTGATCGCGCAGCTCGAGACCGTGAACCACAGCGCGTCCGCGGCGACCCGCGAGGAGATCGACAAGCTCGTCGACCTGGTGGGCGACAAGTACTTCCACGGCTGGGGCGCCACGGAGTTCGCGGGCGGGGGCACCTGCCTGACCCGCAACGACGCGATCGGCCTCGGTGCGGCGGACGACCCGCGGGCCACGGTCGGGCGCCCGGCGCCGACGACCCGGCTGTTCGTCCTCGACGACGCGGGCGAGGAGCTGCCGCGCGGCCGCGGCAACGTCGGCGAGCTCGCGGTCGAGGTCGACACGCTCTTCGCGGGGTACTGGAACGAGCCCGAGCAGACGGCCGCGGCATTCTCACAGGGCCGCTACCTCACCGGCGACATCGGCTGGGTCGATCACCAGGGGTACGCCTACATCGTCGACCGCAAGCGGGACATGATCGTCAGCGGCGGGGCGAACGTGTACCCGGCGGAGGTCGAGCGGGTGCTCCGCGGGCTCGACGGCCTCGCGGAGGTCGCGGTGTTCGGCGTCCCGCACGAGCGCTGGGGGGAGTCGGTGGCCGCCGCCGTCGTGCGGCGCCCGGGCTCCTCCTTGAGCGAGGAGGACGTCATCGCCTACGCGAAGGAGCACCTCGCCAGCTTCAAGAAGCCGACCGCGGTGCACTTCGTCGACGAGCTGCCGCGCAACGCATCGCAGAAGGTGCGCAAGGACGTGCTGCGCGCGCAGGTCGCCGAGGCCCGGAGCGCCGAGGCGCGCTCGTGACCGACGTCGCCGCCCGCGGTTAGGGCTCGACCGTGGAGTTCGGCGTCTCCTACTTCCCGACCCATGACGGCCTGCGGCCGGGCGCGATCAGCCGCCTGGTCGAGGAGCGAGGCCAGGACGCGCTGTTCTTCCCCGAGCACACGCACATCCCCGCCAGTCGCGAGAGCCCCTTCCTCGGCGGCGAGAAGATGCCGGACAAGTACGCGCACACGTACGACCTGTTCGTCGCGCTCGGCGCGGCCGCGGAGGCGACGACGCGGCTGCGCCTGGGCAGCGGGATCTGCCTCGTCATCGAGCGCGATCCGATCATCACCGCCAAGGAGGTCGCGAGCGTCGACCACCTCACCGGCGGGCGCTTCGACTTCGCCGTCGGCGCGGGCTGGAACCGGGAGGAGATGGTCAACCACGGCACCGACCCGCGCCACCGCATGGCCGTGCTCCGGGAGCGGGTCGAGGCGATGCGGGCGATCTGGACGCAGGACGAGGCCACCTACCATGGGGAGCACGTCAGCTTCGAGCGGATCTGGTCCTGGCCGAAGCCCGCGCAGCGGCCGCACCCGCCGGTCCTGATCGGCGGCGACGGGCCGACGGTGCTCGATCGCGTCCTCGCCTTCGGCGACGGCTGGTACCCCGCCTACGGCAGCGGCCCGCCCGCCCTCTTCTCCCGGATCGAGGAGCTGTTCGCCCGCGCCGAGCGTCCGGTCCAGGTGCAGGTCGCCACCGTGCCGTGCGATCCCGCCGCGCTCGAGCGCCTCCAGGCCGCCGGCGTCCGCCGCGTCATCCACCCGCTGCCGTCCGGAGGCAGGTCGGTCGTCGAGCGTGAGCTCGAGCAGTGGGAAGCCTCCATCGCCGAGTTCACAGGCCGGTAGCCCGGTGACCGTCCGCTCCGCGCTGGAGCAGTCCGTCGCCGCCGGCGAGATCGGCGTCCAGGTCGCGGCCTACCTCGACGGCCGGCTCGTGGTCGACGAGTGGATCGGCCTGGCCGACCGCGAGCGGGGCCTGGCCGTCGACGGCGACACGCTCTTCCCCGTGTTCTCGGTCACCAAGGCGGTCACCGCGACCGCGCTCCACGTGCAGGCGGAGCGCGGGCTCGTCGCCTACGACGCGCCCGTCGGCACGTACTGGCCGGCGTTCGCCGCCCACGGCAAGCACGCCATCACGGTGCGGGACGTGCTGACGCACCGCGCGGGTGTGCCGCAGATGCCGGCGGGCGTGACGCCGGAGACGATGTGCGACTGGGAGTGGATGGTCGCCCGCATCGCCGAGGAGGAGCCGGTGTTCCCGCCCGGCACGCAGAACGCCTATCACCAGCTCGTCTGGGGCTGGATCGTCGGCGAGGTCGTCCGGCGCACGGATCCGGCCCGCCGGCCGTTCTCGGCCTTCGTCCGCGAGGAGCTGTGCGAGCCGCTGGGGATCGCCGACCTGCATCTGGGCGTCCCCGACGACGCCCTCGCTCGCGTCGCCCCGCTGTACGCCGACTACGAGCCCGAACCAGACCAGGACGAGCTGCGTGAGCGCTCGATGCCCGTGGCGGTGCTGCCCGGACCCTGGGTCCACGACCGCCGCGACGTGCGGCAGGCCTCGCTGCCCGGAGCGGGCGCCATCACGACCGCGCGGGCCTGCGCGCGCCTGTTCGCGATGCTCGCCAACGGCGGCGAGCTCGACGGCGTGCGGCTGCTCTCCGAGGCCCGTCTGCGGTCGCTGACGCGACCGCGGGACGACGCGGAGCAGATCGACGCCGTTTCGCGGATGGTGGCCTGGGTCGGCGAGGGCGGGTACTGGCTCGGCAGCGACCGCCCACCGCTCGGTGAGCTCATCGGGACCACGCCCGGCCTCCTCGCGCACCCCGGGGCGGGCGGCTCGATCGCCTGGGCCGACCTGGACCGCCGGCTCGCGGTGTCGATCTGCCACAACCGCATGCACCCCCGGCCGAACAGCGTCGCCGCGGACTGGCGCAACCCCTTCTTCGCGGTGGCCGACGCGGTGCGTGCCGTGGCCTGGGAGCAGGCCGCGGCCTAGGCGCCGGCGCGGCGGATCTCCGAGTCGGCCGACCCGCCGATGAAGATGAACGTCTCGCGCGGCTCGACGTAGAGCTTCACCCGCACCTCGCCGGGGCTGCGGTAGGGGTAGTCCTCGCCCTGGTACTTCTGGCAGAGGAAGTCGATGTGCTCCTCGGCCCCGCTGGTGTCCTCCCGCAGGACCGCTCCGGTGACGCGCGCGAAGTTCCGCGGGTCGTCGAGCTGCCAGGCGACGAGCGTGACCCGCGGGTCGCGCCGCAGGTTCGACGGCCAGTCGCGTCCCAGGACGCTGTTGAGCACGACGTGGTCGCCGTCCGTGTGGGCCCAGACGATGACGGCGTGGACGCTGCCGTCGGCCTTCAGCGTCGAGACGTGGCAGAAGTTGGGGGCATCGAAGTAGGCGCGCACGTCGTCGTCCATGGGGACATCGTCCCGGCCGCCGTGGCCCACGGGCGTCTCAAACAGAGACGCGCCTCGGCCGAGCGCAGGCCGGAGGATCCAGGCATGACCGTCGAGGCCCACGATCCCCCGCGCGCGCCGGCCGCCGAGCCCGCCGCCCTCGAGCGCGCCCAACGACTGGTCGGCCGGGCGCTGAAGGACCAGGGGGTGACGTCGCTCTTCTTCATGCTCGGGATGGGCGGCCCGGACTCGCCGGCCGTGACCGCCTGCCTCGAGCAGGGCATCGACGCCTACTACGTGCGGCACGAGGGCGCCGCGGCGATGATGGCCCACGGCTACGCCCGCGTCAGCGGCGAGGCCGGCGTCTGCGTCACCTCCCTGGGACCCGGCACCACGAACGCCATCACCGGCGTGGCCAACGCCTTGCTGGACGCCGCACCGCTGGTCCTCATCGGGGGCGGCCCGTCGGGGACCTGGCTGGGGCGCGAGGGCTATCAGGAGCAGGACCAGATGAACGTCTTCCGGCCCGTGGTCAAGGCCGCTCACCGGGTGGAGGTGCCGGAGCGGATCCCGGAGATGCTCGCGCTCGCCTTCCACCAGGCGACGTCCGGCCGCAAGGGCCCCGTCTACGTCGAGCTCCCGGTCGACGTGATGGACACGCAGGTCGACCCGTCCAACGTCTTCTGGCCCGCGCCGGTCGGTGAGCATCCCAAGCCCGCGCTCTCCGAGCTCGACCTCGACCGGATCGCGGACGCGGTCGAAAACGCCGAGCGGCCGGTCCTCCTGGTGGGCGGCGGCATCGTCTGGGCCCGCGCCGAGACGGCCCTGCGCGAGCTGATCGAGCGGACCGGCCTGCCGCTCGTGACGACCCCGCAGGTCCGCGGCGTCGTCCCGGAGGACCACGAGCTCGTGCTGACCGCCGCGCGCAACCGCGCGAGCCGCGAGGCCGACGTGGTGATCGTGATCGGCACCCGGCCGAACTGGATCAACGCGCATTTCCGCCCGCCGCGGTTCGGCCGCGATGCGCGCTTCATCGCGATCAACATCGAGCCGGCCGACGTCGGGCGTGTGACACCGGCGGAGATCGGCGCGGTGGCCGATGCCAAGGTCGCCGTCGAGCAGCTCACGGCCCGCCTCGCGTCGTCGATCGGCGGCGCGCCGCGTTCGGCCTGGGCGCAGGCCCTGATCGACAAGGACGCGGAGGTCCTCGCCCGCCCGAACCCGTTCGCGACCGACAGCTCGAACCCGATCCATCCCTTGCGGATGTGCCACGAGATCAAGACCCGGCTGCCGCGAGACGCCGTCTTCATCGTGGACGGTCACGAGACGCTCGAGTTCGCGCGGCGCTCGATCCCGTCGTTCTCGACGGGCAATTACATGACCAGCGGACCCAACGGCTGCATGGGCGTCGGCGTCCCGATGGCCATCGGGGCCGGCGTGGCCGACCCCGCGCGGCCCGTGGTCGTCCTCATGGGCGACGGCGGCTTCGGCTGGCACGGCATGGAGTACGACACCGCGATCCGCCACGGGCTGCCGATCACCGGGATCGTCATGAACAACGCCGGGTTCACGGCGCGGCCGACCGGCGGCGAGACCGGGCGTCACCTGGGCTACCAGCGCTACGACAAGGTCGTCGAGGGCCTCGGCGGGCACGGTGAGTACGTGACCGACGCCGAGGGGATCGGTCCGGCTCTCGACCGCGCCTTCGAGGCCGGTGTGCCCTCGTTGGTCAACATCTGCGTGGACCAGGACGCGGAAGCCAGCGGCGGGCTGCTCGGCGCGCAGGGCATCGAAGGGACCTGGTAGCCGTGAACATCGATGAGACCGTCGTCGCGCTCGTGGCGGGAGGCGCCTCGGGGCTCGGCCTGGCCGCGGCGGAGGCCCTGGCGCAGAAGGGCGCCGCCGTCGTCGTCCTCGACCTGCCGGCGGCGCGCGAGCGCGTCGAGGCCGACGGGCGCTTCTCGTTCGCCGCCGCCGACGTGCGCGATGCGGATCAGGTCGCTGCGGCGACAGCCGCCGCGACGGCGATCGGCGCGCTGCGCGTCGTGGTTAACTGCGCCGGCATCGGGGTGGCGAGCCGCATCGCCCGAAAGGGCGTGCCGCACCGGCTCGAGGATTTCCAGCGGGTGCTGGACGTCAACCTCGTCGGCACGTTCAACGTCAGCCGTCTGGCCGCAGCGGCCATGCAGGAGAACGACCTGGTCGAGGGCGAACGCGGGGTGATCGTCAACACGGCATCCGTCGCGGCGTACGACGGCCAGATGGGGCAGGCCGCATACGCCGCGTCGAAGGGAGGCATCGTGTCCTTGACGCTGGCCGTCGCACGCGATCTGGCCGACTCGGCGATCCGCTGCATGACCGTGGCTCCCGGTCTCTTCGAGACCCCGATGTTCCGCACCTTGCCCGACGATGTCTGCGCGTCGCTCGCCGCGTCCGTGCCCCATCCGCGGCGCCTGGGCGACCCGGAGGAGTACGCCGCGCTCGTCGCGCACATCGTCGAGAACCCGATGCTCAATGGCGAGGTCATCCGGCTCGACGGCTCGCTGCGCCTCGCGCCGCGCTGACCGGCGCTGCGCCCCTCCCCTCGCTGAGGCGCCGCCTACCCGGGAACGCCGTCGGCGGCGGCGAGGACGTGCTCGCGCAGGCGATGCTTCTGCACCTTCATGCTCGCGTTGCGCGGCAGGGCGTCCATGAACACCACGAGCGTCGGCTTCTTGTAGCTGGCCAGGCGCGACCGCATGAAGTCGATCACCTCGCGCTCCGTGAGCGACGCGCCGACCTCGGTGACGACGGCAGCGGCGACCGACTCGCCCCAGCGCTCGTGCGGGATGCCGAAGATCGCACACTGGGCGACTCCCGGCATGCCGGCGAGCACGCGCTCGAGCTCCGCGGGATACACGTTGGCACCCCCGCTGATGATCAGATCGCTCTTCCGGCCGGTGATGTAGACGTACCCCGCGGAGTCGATCCGCCCGAGGTCGCCGGTCCGGAACCGGCGCCCGTCGAGGACCTGGGACGTGAGCTCCGGCTGATTCCAGTAGCCGCTGAAGAGCGTGTCGACCTCGACGACCAGCTCGCCCACGCGATCCGAGCCCCACGGGATCTCCTCGCCCTGGTCGTCGACCAGGGTGATGAGCGCGGTCGGACCCGCGCGCCCAGCGCTCGCGTAGACGTCGTCGGCCTCGGAGCCGCCGCGGAAGTCGTTCCGGGTGGTGGTGGTGAGCGTCCCGACCGTCTCGGTCATCCCCCACCCCTCGCAGAAGCGATCGCCGACCAGCTCGACGAGCTCGGCGATCTGCTCGCGCGGGGCCACCGAAGCCGAGTGCAGGACGACCTCCAGACGCTCGATGACCTCCGGCCGCCGACGGCCGAGCTCGATGAACGCGGGGATCAGCGGACTGGGGACGTAGGTGAGCGTCGTCCTGTCCTGCTCCATCGCGTCGAACCAGGACTCCGTGGTGTAGGTGCCGAGGAGCCGGACGAAGCCGCCGGCGTACAGGTGCGGCAGCAGAAGCGCCCACCACGGCGCCGAGAACTGCAGGGAGCCGGTGTGGGCCATACGACCGAAGTTGCTGACCCGCTGGCACGCCTGCGCGGTCCGGACGCAGGTCATCACGGAGCCGTGGCTGATGATCGCGCCCTTCGGGAAGCCGCTGGTCCCGCTGGTGTAGGCGAGGATCACCGCGTCCTCGGCGGCACGCGTCTGCGGCGCGACCTCCACGTCGGCACTCGCCGTTGCCTCGGCGTAGGAGAGGACATTCGGGGGGAGCTCGGCCCCGCCGTCGACGGCCAGGCACAGCCGCAACACGTCCCGCACCTTGCTCTGGGCCACCGCCGGCTCCGAGCCCGCGGTATAGAGGAGGGCGCCCGCGTCGCTGTCGCCAAGGATGTGGTCGAGCTCGTATGCGGTGAAGCTGCGGTTCACCGGGACCACGATCAGCCCGGCGAACACGATGCCGGCAAAGATCTCCGCGGCCTCCGCCACGTCGTCGAGCATCATCCCCACCCGATCGCCGGGCTCGAGCCCAGCGTCGCGGAGGACGTTCGCCAGACGGGCCCCCTGCGTCACCATCTCCCGGTAGGTCCGCTCGCCGTTCGGCGCCTTCCAGGCCGGGCGCGGACCGTGGCGCCGTCCGGCGTTCACCAGCATCTGGCCGACGTTGTGGGTCATGCCGTGTCGATCGGCGGCATCGCTCCGTGCGTGCGACGGACGCCGCCGGACGGGTCGAGGTCAGCCCATCCGGCCTCGTCACGCATCATGCGCGCTGTCCGACGTCCCGATCTGGCTCGCTCATGTGCCATGGCTCCGCCGTGCGGTCGCCCGCGGGGGGGAGCGCACGCTCGATGCACCGATCCTCCAGCACGCGCCGCATTGCCGAGTGTCTCGATACGAGACTTGAGCGGCTCTCGAGACGTCCGGCCGCCGGATGGAAGGTGCATGGCGCAAGGCCATGTCTCGCGACATCGTTCCAGGGAGTCTGAGCGCCCCCGCAAGCGCTGCGTCAAAGGACAAGCGGTCCAGATCAAGATCAAGGCGTCGCAGAGGGCCGCTGTCGCCTCGCTGAACGCGACCGTCGGCGGACATCGCACGACCGTGCGCGGCGCACGGCTCTCGCGCCCGCTGACGGTAGGCCTCGCCGCGGGACGCTCCACGGTCACCGTCAAGCTGCGCCTGAGCAACGGACGGATCGTGGAGCGCGCGTACGCCTACCGCCTCTGCGGCTGAAGGCTGGACCCGCGCCGCCGGTGGGCGTTCCGGCGACGCATGGCTCATGCCGTGCGCGAGGGCGACGAAGACCTGGTCTTGCAGCCAACCGGCAAGGCGGACCGTGAGGGCGGCCGCGCGCTCAGCGGGCTGAACTTCGAACCCCGGTTCGTCACGGGAGCAAGCTCGTTCAACCGCGGACACGCGCTGGTGATCGACAGCGGCCGGCGCCAGCTCGCCGGCACCGCGCTCGCGTTCGTCCGCCGCCACGGCCAGGCCGGGCCGCTACCCCGTCCCGTAGCCCGCCAGCCCCGTCTCGAGCTGGTCGTAGGCGCGCTGCGCCTGCTCGCGCAGGTCGGCGGCGACGCGGCGCTGGTCGTCCCCGGCGAGCAGGCGCGTGAACGCTTCGCGGTAGACGAGCCGGTGCGTCCACGCCAGTGTGCGGGCGGCCACCTTGGCGACGAGATCGTCCTCCCCCACGCCGGCCTCCTGCGCGATGACCGGAACCAGGAAGGCGGCCTCGCGCTCCCAGCCGACGAACAGCCGGTCGCGCAGCGTCGGGCTGCCCATGACCAG
>JAXDGY010000412.1:0-14289 GCA_034664785.1 Solirubrobacteraceae bacterium | reverse complement strand
ACCTCCGCCGACCTCGCGCCCGGCGCGGTGCGCGGCGCCCAGCTCGCGGACAACTCGGTGGACGGCGGGCAGATCATGGACGGCCGCCTGCAGCAGCGCGACGTCGCGTCGTTCGCCGGGACGTTCTCGTGGGACCCGCCGCTCGTGCCGGCGGGCCAGTGCATCGCCTCCGCCCAGCCGGCGGCGCAGATCTCACCCACCGGCGTCCAGGACCTCCGCGACGACGTCATCGCCATCACCCCGCCCGGCACCTGGCCGCCCGGCCTCACGGTCACTGCGCGCGCCACGGCGCAGCAGGAGCTCACCGTCGTGGTCTGCGCGATCGCCGACGCGGACGCGGGCCCGTCGGTGTTCCGCTACGCGGCCTTCGACGGATGACCCGGCTCGGCGCGCCCCTGCCCGGCCCCCGCGTCCGGAGCCGCCGCGTCGGAGCGCTCGGTGCCCTGGACCGCGTGCTCCTCGATGAAGCGGGCGAGCTGGGTGGGCCGCTCGCGCTGCGGGTGGTGACCCATCCCGGCCCAGACCTCGACGTGGGCCTGCGGCAGCGCGCGGGCGAGCGCGGCCGCGTGGGCGCGCGGCACGAGCGCGTCGTGCTCGCCCCAGAGCGCGGCCACGGGGCCGTGGAAGCCGATGCCGCGGCGGTGGAAGCCGCGCGGCGACCGGCCCGCCGCGGCGATCGCCTGCACCGCGCTGGACACACCGGGGCCTGACCGGAAGGCGCGGCGCCGGACGCGGTCCATGAGGTCGCGCGAGGGCAGTCGGTGGTGGGCCACGAAGGTGGCGTAGGCCGCGGTGACCGTGAGCGGGTTGACCATCGCCAGCGGCAGCGAGAGCTCGGCGAGCTGGCGCACGCCGGGCAGGGCGAAGAGGTCGGCGATGCCGATCGGACCGAAGCCGGCCGGCGCCAGGAGCGCGAGCGACTGGACCGTCGCGGGCGCCTTCTCGGCGACCGCCACGGCGACCGCGCCGCCGAGCGAGTGGCCCACGAGCGCGCAGTCGTCGAGCGCGAGCTGCTCGAGGCCGGCGCAGACGGCCTCGGCGTAGGCGCTGATGCGCGGGCGCGTGGGCAGATGGGAGCCGCCGAAGCCCGGGAGGTCGAAGGCCAGGCACGGGCGATCGGTGTCGGTGGCGACCTGGACCCACCCCTCGGAGTCGTCGAACAGGCCGTGCAGGAGCACCAGGGGCCGGCCGTCGCCGTCCCAGCGGCGCACCCGGAGGCGGCGGCCACCGTCGAGCCGCAGATCGTGCACGGCAGGGACGCGGGAGGAAGCGCTCATCGACGACATCGACTCGACCAGTTTCCTGCTAAGCGTACGGCCTCCTCCAAATCGGGGATGCGGTCTTCGGCACAGCGTGATTCAGTCACGGGTCCGGGCGGCCGATGATCCGGGAGGTGATGGACGCCTCACCAGAGCGCGTGCGGCTCGTCGTCCCCCGCGTCGGCTCGGTCGAGGCCCACGTCGCGCGGGCGGTCCCGGGCGCCGTCGAGCTGCTGTTCGCCGAAGCGCCGCCGGCACCGCCGCGGTTCCTGCACCGTCGCGCGGGCCGGGTCGAGAGCCTCGCCCCGACGCCCGCGGTCGTCGTCGGGACCGTGCTGGCCGTGCCGACCGCCTCCGGGGGCGTGCGCGAAGACGCCGTCCACGTCCTCTACGCCCACGTCGCGCCGTGGGAGCCGGCCCCGGCCACCTCACCCACCGCCACGGGCGACCGGCGCCAGTACGAGCGCGTCAGCGCCGAGCGCCCGGCCGCGGTGCGGATGGCCGACCGCTGGGTCGCGGCGACCGCGCGCGACCTGAGCGCCACCGGCGCGGGCCTGGCCGGCGCGCCCCTGCTGAGCCCGGGGCGCCTCGTGGAGGTGCGCCTCGATCTGCTGCCCATGGAGAGCATCCGGGCCACGGGCGCGGTCATGCGCTCCTCCGCCGACGGCCTCCAGGGCCTGCGCCTGGAGCACATGGCGCCCCAGGACCGCATCTTCCTGCGCCGCTGGCTGCAGAGCCGCCGTGGCCTGCTCGCGCCGGGTCTCGACGTCCGCGCCTGACGCCTCGGAGCCCGGACGCCCGGGTGTCGAGCCGGCGTCCTGCGGAGAACATGCGCCCCGAGGACCGGCTCAGCCGGCGTGGCGCAGCGGCTCGTCGCCGGTCGCCAGGGCCGCGGCGAGCGTCGCGAGCAGGAGGTCGCGCAGCGCGTCGCGGTCGACGTCGCCGTGCTCGATCCAGTCCAGGCACGCGCCGTCCATGAACCACAGCCACCCGCGCACGGCGACCCGCGCCTGGGGCGGCGCGGGGCGGCCGCGCCCGAGGACGCCGGCGAGCACGCGGCGGGTCGTCCGGGCGCGCTGCTCCTCGACCAGGGCGCCGATCTCGTCGACCGTCTGGGCGGTGTGCAGGAGCTTGACGTAGGCCTCGCGGTGCTCGTCGATCCACTGCAGGTAGGCGTCGAGCGACTGCGTGAGCTGCTCGAGCGGCGTCAGGCTCGGATCCGGCTCGATCAGCCTCTGCAGCTCGTCGGCGGCCTGCGTCAGCGTCGCGCGGAAGAACTCCTGCTTGGACGGGAAGTAGTGGTAGAGCAGCGCCTTGGAGATCCCCGCCTCGCTCGCGATGCGGGACATCGAGAGCTCGGTGTAGGTGTGCGACGTGAACAGCCGGGCCCCGAGCACCAGGAGGCGGCGACGACGCTCGTCGACATCAAGGCGCTGGAAGGCGGGGGCGGCCACGGGAGCGATCGTACGCACTGGGGCCCGGGCGGCTCGGCGTGTCACCCCCCCGTCCTGTCAGTCTGTGCGCCGTGCGCGCCCGCCACGTCCTGCTCGCCATCGCCGCCGGGCTGGCCCTTGCGGACGCCTCGATCGTCACCCTCGCGCTGCCGGAGCTGCTGTTCGACCTCTCGACGACGGTCGAGGGCGTCGCCGCGGTCATCGGCGTCTACACCGTCTTCCTGGCCGCGTCGCTGCTGCCGGCCGAGCGGCTCATGCGCCGCGTCGGGCCCGCCCGGCTCGGCGCGGGCGGCCTGCTGCTGTTCGGGCTCGCGTCCCTCGTCGCCGGGCTCGCCGGCACGCTTGCCGTCCTGCTGCTGGCACGTGCCGCCCAGGCCGTCGGCGGCGCCGCCGCGCTGGTCGCCGTCTTCACGCTCCTGGTGCACCGCGAGGGCGCCCAGAAGTCCGCGCGCGGGCTGTGGCTGGGTGCCGCGGTGCTCAGCGCGGCGGTCGGCCCCGCCCTCGGCGGCGCGCTGACGCAGGCCTTCTCGTGGCACGCGATCTTCCTGTTCCAGGCGCCCGTGGCCGCCATCGCGGCCGTGGTCTGCGCGCGGGAGGCGTGGGAGCCGCCCGCCGCCGAGGAGGAGCCACTCGAGGATGCGCCGCGCTTCGACCCCGCGCCCGCCGCCGCCCTGGCGCTCGTCTCCGCGGCGCTCACCGCGGTCCTGTTCCTGCTCGTGCTGCTGCTCGTCGCGGGCTGGGCGGTCACGCCGCTGCGCGCCGCGCTGACCGTCACGATCGTCCCCGCGGCGGCGCTGGTCGGCTCGCGGCTCGGCGGCCCCGCGCGCGCCCGGGCGGCGGTGGGCTGCCTGCTCGTCGGACTCGGGACCTGGGCGCTCGCGTTCCTCCCCGAGCCGCACCTCGCCTGGACGTTCGCCGCCCAGGCCTTCGCCGGGCTGGGCATGGGCCTGGCGCTCCCCGCGCTCGGCGGCGAGCTGCTGCCCGAGCGCAACGCCCACGATGCCGCGCGGCTGCTGACGGTGCGCCACGTCGGGATCGCGATCGCCCTGGCGATCCTCGCGCCGGTCACCGCCGCGCGGCTCGACAGCGCCACGCGGGACGCCACGCAGCGCGGCGTCGGCCTGATCCTCGACGCGCGGCTCGACCCGCTGCTCAAGCTGCGCCTCGCGCCGAAGCTGCTCGCCGGCGTCGACAGCGCCAGCCCGCGCGGCGGCCTGCGGTCGGCCGCCGCCAAGGAGCGGGCGTCGATCCCGCCCGCGCAGCGGCCCGAGTACGACCGCGTCGTCAAGCGGGCCGACGACACGGTCATCCTCGCCATCGGCGCGTCCTTCTTCCCCGCCTTCCTCATCACCGGGGCGTTCGCCGTCCTCGCGGGCCTCGCTGTGGCGCTGGAGGGGCGGACCCGCGATCGCCGGATGCCGGCGTGGGCGATGGCGGCGTTGCTGGTCGGGGTGGTCGCGCTCGCCGCGCAGGTGGTCGCGTGGCAGACCATCAAGCCCGCCAAGGCGCCGCTCAGCGACCCGTGCAAGCCGCGCCGGCTCCCGCCGGCGACCGGGGCGACCGGGGTGTTGCAGGACCAGCTGCTGAAGTTCGTCGACGGCGCGGCGTGCAAGTTCGGGTCGTCGCGGGAGGAGCTCGTGCTCGCGCTGCTCCAACCCTCGGAGGCCAAGCGCTACGAGCGCGAGCACCACGTGGATCCGAGCGCCCTGAGCGGGCTGATCAAGCTCCTCGGAGGGCTGATCGGCTAGCGGGCACGCCGGGGCGCCACGGCCTCGGCGGCGAGCCGGCACCCCACAGCCGCGCGACGTCCGCCGCGAGGGCGGGCGGGACGGCGCGGCGCTCGGCCGCCACCCAGCCCGCCCCCCGCAGCGCCCGCGCCAGGGCCGTCGGCGGGGCGTCGCGGGTGAGCGCGGCGGTGCGGCGCGCCGCCAGTGGCGCGGGCGCGCGCAGCCACGCCGTCCACAGCGCGTTGCGGGCCTGACGCGCACTCCGGCCGGAGCGGCCGCCCCCGGCCGCCGGGCGGTGGTGGGCGACGAGCTCGGGTACGTAGGCCAGGGCACCACCGCGGGCGGCGAGGTCGAGGGCGAGCAGCTCCTCCTCCCCGCCGATCCCGAAGCGCGGGTGGAAGCCCCCGGCGGCGAGGAACGCGTCGCGCCGCACGACCGCGCCGCACGCCAGGAACCCGAGGATGGCGGGCCCCGGCAGGCCGCGGGGCGTGCCGAGCGGGGCCGCGGCCATCGCGGCGCAGACGGGGTCCGGGCGCCGCGCGGCGCCCACGAGGACACGGGCGGCCAGCAGGACGACGCGGGGATGGGCGGCCAGCAGGTCCACGGCACGGGCGAGGGCGCCCGGCGCCCAGTCGGAGTCGTCGTCGGCGAACGCCACCAGCGGCGCGCCGAGCGCCCGCACGCCGAGCGTCCGCGCCGCCCCGCCGAGGTTGACCGGCAGCGCCAGGACGCGGACGTCGGGGTGCGCCCGTCGCACGGCGGCCGGCGTCCCGTCGCGGGACGCGTTGTCGACGACGACGACCGGCGGGCGCTCGGGGAGCGCCTCGAGCAGCGGCAGCGTCGCCAGCACCTCGGCGCGGCGGTCGCGCGTGACCAGGACGATGCCGATCGGTGGGCTCACGCCCTTGATCTCCCCGGCGACGGCCGGGGCTACGCGATCGCGCGCACGCCGTCCAGCAGCCGGTCGACGTCGCCGGCGTCGTTGTAGTGGACCGTGCCCGCGCGCACGGCGCCGTCGGGCTCCAGCCCGAGCAGCGTCGACAGCTCCAGCGCGTAGTTGTTGCCGTCCCACACCGCCACGCGGCGCTCGGCCAGGGCCTCGGCGACCTCGAGCGGCGTGCGGCCCGCGACGGAGAAGAGGACCGTCGGCGTGCGGTCCGCTGCGTCGCCGTGCAGCGTCACCCCGTCGATGGCGCGCAGCCCGTCGAGCATCGCGGCCAGCAGCTCGTCCTCGTGGGCGCGCACCGCCGCCCAGTCGAGGTCGAGCAGGTACTGCGCCGCCGCCCGCACGCCCGCCAGCGTCTCGAACGCCGGCGTCCCGGTCTCCCATCGCTCGGGCCCGGCGTCCGAGGAGGGGCGGACCTTGTCCGGCTGCAGCTCGGCCAGCAGCTCCGGCCGCGCCCACAGCAGGCCGGCGTGCGGCCCGAACCACTTGTAGGGCGAGCACAGCAGCGCGTCGCAGCCGAGCGCCCCGACGTCGAGCGGGCGGTGCGGCGCGTGGTGGACGGCGTCGACCGAGATCCGCGCACCCGCCGCGTGCGCCGCCTCGACGATCCCGTGCAGGTCGGGCACGGTGCCCACGGCGTTGCTCGCGGCGGTCACCGCCACCCAGCGCGTCCGCTCGCTCAGGACTGCGGCCACGTTCGCGGCCGGCAGCTCGAGCGTGTCCGGATCGGGCTCGGCGAAGCGCACCGTCGCCCCGGACCGCTCGGCCTCGATCAGCCACGGGGCCACGTTGGCGTCGTGGTCGAGCCGGGTGCACACGATCTCGTCGCCGGGCCGCAGGGTCCGCCCGACCGCCCGGGACAGGCTGAGGTTCAGCGTGGTCATCGACGGGCCGAACACGACGCCGGACGGATCGCCGCCGAGGAGGCGCCCGACGGTGGCGCGCGTGTCGGCGACCAGGGCGTCCGTCGCCTCGGCGGCCGCGAAGGCGCCGTGGCTGTTCGCCCCGTGACCCGAGGTCATCCAGTCGGCCATGGCCTGGACGGCGCTGTCGACCACCTGGGTGCCGGCAGGGCCGTCGAGGCGCGACCAGCCGTCGCGCAGTCCGGGGAAGCGTTCGCGGTGCATCGGGGGGAGGCTATCCGGCGGGCACCACTCGCCTGTTGGGCACAATCTGTGCATGGCCTCACTGCGCGGCAAGCTCCTCATCGCGTCCCCCGCCCTCGTGGATCCGAACTTCGCCCGGACCGTGGTGCTCATCGCCGAGCACTCCGACGACGGCGCGATGGGCCTCGTGCTCAACCGGCCCTCCGACGCCACGGTGTCGGAGGCGATCGACGAGCTCGCGGGCCTCGTCGACAGCGGCGACCCCGTCTTCGTCGGCGGGCCGGTGCAGGCCGAGTCGGTCATGGTGCTCGCCGAGTTCGACGAGCCCGAGCTGGCCGCCGCCATCGTCTTCGACGACATCGGCTTCCTGCCGGCCGACGGCGACCTCGGCACCATCGCCGGGCACGTGCTGCGCACCCGCGTGTTCGCGGGCCACTCGGGCTGGGGGCCCGGCCAGCTCGACGCCGAGCTCGAGGAGGGCTCGTGGATCGTCGGCGAGCTCCAGGCCGGCGAGGTCTTCGCGGAGGCCTCGGACGAGCTGTGGGGCGTGGCCCTCGAGCGCAAGGGCGGCCCCTACGCGCTGCTCGCCCGGATCCCCGAGGACCCGTCGGTCAACTGAGCTCACGCCGGCGGGCGCTAGCGCAGCTCGGCCGGATCGACGTCGTCGAGCAGCGAGAGGTAGCGCGGCGCCGCGCCGTCCTCCACGAGCACCGCGCCACCGGGCCAGTACACGTGGCCGGGCTCCGCGCCCGCCAGCAGGAGCGGCTCGTAGACCCACGAGCCCGTGTTGCGCAGCCGGCGGCGGCCGAGCGGCTGCCACTCGGCAGGCTCGTCGCCGGGCACAGGGCCACCGCGGTGCAGGTGACCGAAGATGACGTGGTGGGCCCGCGGCCCCATGCGGACCGCGACCTGGGCCATCGCGGGCAGCCCGGACCGGCGGAACTGGAAGCCGAGCACCCCGGCGCTGAGCGGGGCCAGCCGGGCGCCGCCGGGCAGCGCCGCGGCGATCGGCAGCGCGGCGAACGCCGCCCGCCGCGTGAGGCCCGCCAGCACGTCGAGCGGCTCGCCTACGACGCTCGGCAGCGTCATGGCCAGCAGCCCCTGCAGCGCGGCCAGGCTCGGGCCGGAGGCGGCCTCGTAGTCCTCGGCGGTCGCGTGGTCGGCGGGGACGACGCCCAGCAGCGACGCGCCCCGCCGGTCCTCGGGCACGAGATGGCGGTCGAGGTAGTGCCCGTGGGTGGCCCACACGCCCGGGCCGACCCACGTCCCCGGGTACTGGACGCGGACCCGCGCGGGCTTGAGGAAGCCCGTCAGCCGGGCCAGTGCGGCGCCGCTGGCGACGGGCACGCGCGCGGCCAGCCCGATCGGCCGCCCGGCGGCGATGCGCGAGCGCAGCCACGGGCGCACGAGGGCGTGGTCGTGGTTGCCGGCCACCACGACGATCTCCCGCCCGGGCCCCATGGCTGCGCCCAGCTCCTGCAGGACCGGCTCGGCCAGCTCCATCGCGACCCGCGGGCGACCCTCGAGCATCTCGACGACGTCGCCGAGGAGCACCAGCCGGTCGATCCCGTCCAGCGCGCCGAGCAGCGCCGCGAGCGCGGCCGGGCGGCGCAGGACGTCGCGATCCAGGCGCGAGCCGAGATGCAGGTCGGAGATCACGAGCGTCCGCACGGTCCCCCTCACGGTACGGGCCGTGGCGCACCGGCGATTGGAGCGACGGGCCCGGGGGCACACCTCCGACCATGACCCGCGACGAGGCACGGAGGCGGTGCGCCGAGCTCAACCGGGGCAGCGCCGACCGCGCTGCGGGACGCTGGATCGCGCAGGATCTCGGCGCGCGCGGCTGGCGCGTGGTCCACGTCCGGGCGCCGGGGCTGGGGACGCCGGCCGGGCCGCTCGCCGGCTTCGGCGCGTGGCCGTGGCCTGAGCTCCCACCGGACCCGCGGCACGGCCTCCCGCGCGACGTCCCGCCCTACGGCGCGGCGTAGGCCGCGAGCGCCTCGGCGACCGGCACGTCACCCGCCGTGACGGTGAAGGCGCGGCCGACCGTGGCGTCCTGCTCCAGGCAGGCCAGGAGCACCTCGGCGACGTCCTCGCGCGGGATGTCGCCGTAGGGCAGGCGCTCGGCGATCGCCACGCGCCCCGTCCCGGGATCGTCGGTCAGGTGCCCGGGGCGCACGATCGTCCACCGCAGCCCGCTGGCCTGCACGGCGGCATCGGCCTCGGCCTTCGCCTGGATGTAGGGCGCCATGGCCCCCGTGGCCCGCCCCGGCTCGTCGGCGCCGATCGCCGAGACCATCACGTATCGCGTGACGCCCGCCTCGCCGGCGGCCGCGACGAGCGACAGGGCGCCCCCGAGGTCGACGGTCCGCTTGCGCTCCGGGCCGCTGCCCGGCCCCGCGCCCGCGGCGAACACGACGGCGTCCGCCCCGGCGACCGCGCCGGCGAGATCCGCGTCGGGATCCTCGAGGTCGCAGATGACGGGCTCGGCCCCCGCGGCCTGCACGTCGGCCGAGTGGGCCGGGTTGCGGATGATGGCGCGGGTCCGGTGCCCGGCCCCGGCGAGCTTGCGCTCGAGCAGCAGGGCCACCTGCCCGTGCCCCCCGATGATGGCGATCTCCATGACGCAGACGCTAGACCCCCGGCGCGCCGGCGCGGTGAGGAGGCTCCGCGCCGGGCAGGGCCGATAGCGTCTCGCCGATGCGCATCCTCATCGTGGGCGCCGGCGGCGTGGGCACCGCGACCGCCGCCATCGCCCGCCGGCGTGACTTCTTCGAGCACCTCGTCCTCGCCGATCTGGACGCCGGCCGCGCGGCCGCGGCCCCCGGCCGCCACGGGGACCCGCGCATCACCGCCGCGCCCTCGCTGGACGCGTCGGACGCCGGCGCGATCACCGCCCTGGCCCGCGCCGAGCGCGCCGACGTGATCCTCAACGCGTGCGATCCCCGCCTGAACCCGCCCATCTTCGCGGCGGCGGCGGCCGCCGGCGCCACCTACCTGGACATGGCGATGACGCTCTCCGAGCGCCACCCCGAGCGGCCCTTCACCGACACCGGCGTGATGCTCGGCGACGCGCAGTTCGCGGTCGCGGACGAGTGGGAGGCGGCCGGCCGCCTGGCGCTCGTCGGGATCGGCGTGGAGCCCGGGCTGTCGGACGTCTTCGCCCGGCACGCCGCCGACGAGCTGTTCTCGGAGATCGACGAGATCGGCGTGCGCGACGGCGCGGACCTCGTGGTCGACGGCTACGCGTTCGCGCCGACCTTCTCGATCTGGACCACCATCGAGGAGTGCCTGAACCCGCCGCTGATCTGGGAGCGCGACCGGGGCTGGTACGTCACGGAGCCGTTCTCCGAGCCCGAGGTCTTCGAGTTCCCGGACGGGATCGGCAAGGTCGACTGCGTCAACGTCGAGCACGAGGAGGTCGTCCTCATCCCCCGCTGGGTGGACTGCCGCCGGGTGACGTTCAAGTACGGCCTCGGGGACGAGTTCATCGCCGTGCTGAAGGCCCTGCACCTCACCGGCCTGGACTCCACCGAGCCGGTCGACGTGCGCGGCGTGCGGGTCAGTCCCCGCGACGTCGTCGCGGCCGCGCTGCCCGATCCGGCGACGCTGGGCGACCGCATGCGCGGGCGCACCTGCGCCGGGACGCTCGTGACCGGGACGGGCAAGGACGGCGCCCCCCGCGCGACGTACCTGCACCACGTCGTGGACAACGAGCGCACCATGCGCGAGGACGGCTGCCAGGCCGTGGTCTGGCAGACGGCGATCAACCCGGTCGTGGCGATGGAGCTGCTGGCCGAGGGCGTCTGGTCGGGAGCCGGCGTGCTCGGGCCGGAGGCGCTGCCGGCCGGGCCGTTCCTCGCGCTGCTCGCCGAGTACGGCGCGCCGCACGGGGTCGACGAGCGCGACCCGGCCGACCCGCTCGTGCGCCGTTCCTAGCGCGTCCGGCAGATAGGCTCGGGGCATGTCCACCCCCACCGACGCCGAGCCCCAGACCCGGCTGCACGGCGGCCGCCTCATCGCCCAGCGCCTGAAGGCGCACGGCGTGACGAAGCTCTTCACGCTGTCCGGCGGCCACATCTTCTCGATCTTCGACGGCTGCCGGGAGGAGGGCATCGACATCGTCGACGTCCGCCACGAGTCGGCCGCTGCCTTCGCGGCCGAGGGCTGGGCGAAGGTGACCCGTCAGCCGGGCGTCGCCGCCCTGACCGCCGGGCCCGGCGTGACCAACGGCATGAGCGCGATCGCCTCGGCCCAGCAGAACGGCTCGCCCATGCTCGTCCTCGGGGGCCGCGCGCCCGCGATGCGCTGGGGGCAGGGCTCGCTGCAGGAGCTCGACCACGTGCCGTTCGTCCGGCCGCTGACGAAGCTCGCGGCCACCCCGGACACGACCGGGGAGATCCCCGGCCTGGTCGACGAGGCGCTCGTCGCGGCGATGACGCCGCACTCCGGCCCCACGTTCCTCGACTTCCCGATGGACCTCGTCTTCTCCGAGGCGGCCGTGCCGGACGGCGGCGCGACGCTGCCCGACGCCGCGACCGGGCCGGCACCCGCGTCCGCGGACCTGGAGCGCGCCATCGCCCTCCTGCGCGACGCCGAGCGCCCCGTGATCATGGCCGGGACGAACCTCTACTGGGGTCACGGCGAGCACGCGCTGCTCGCGCTCGCCCAGGAGCGGGGGATCCCGGTCTTCCTCAACGGGCTCGCGCGGGGCTGCGTGCCCGCCGACCACGAGCTGTTCTTCTCTCGCGCGCGCTCGGACGGGCTCAAGGGCGCCGACCTGGCGCTGGTCATCGGCGTGCCGATGGACTTCCGCCTCGGCTTCGGGGCGTCCTTCGGCGACGAGACCGACATCGTCGTCGTCGACCGCGCCGACCCGATCCGCGACCACCCGCGCGCCGTCGCGGCCCAGCTCATCGGCGGGATCCCGGCGATCCTCGACGACCTGCGCGCCGGCTCGGCCGGAGGCGCGGACACGCGCGCGTGGGTCGCGCACCTGCGCGCGCGGGAGGACGAGAAGCGCGCCGCCGAGCGCGTCGAGCTGGAGGACGGACGCTCCCCGCTGCACCCGATGCGGCTCTACAAGGAGCTCGGCGAGATGCTGGACCGCGACGCGATCATCATCGGCGACGGCGGCGACTTCGTCTCCTACGCCGGGCGGGTCGTGGACTCCTACGAGCCCGGCTGCTGGCTGGACCCCGGGCCGTTCGGCTGCCTGGGCTCCGGGCCCGGCTACGCGCTGGCCGCCAAGCTCGCCCACCCCGGCCGCCAGGTCGTGCTGCTGCTGGGCGACGGCGCCTTCGGCTTCAGCGGGATGGAGTTCGACACGCTCGCGCGCCACGGCGTCGACGTCGTCGGGGTGATGGGCAACAACGGCATCTGGGCGCTCGAGAAGCACCCGATGGAGTTCCTCTACGGGTACTCGGTCGCGGCCGAGCTGCGGCCCGGGACGCGCTATGACCAGGTCGTGGAGGCGCTCGGCGGCCACGGCGAGCTCGTCGAGCGCCCCGAGGACGTCAAGCCGGCGCTCGCGCGGGCGTTCGAGAGCGGGCGGCCCGCCCTCGTCAACGTCCTCACCGACCCGACGGTGGTCTACCCGCGGCGGTCGAACCTGGCCTGAGCGGGAGGCCGGGACGTTGTGCCTGCAACCATGGAGTGATGTCCGCCCCCATCGCCGTCACGCACTACTCCGACCCCGGCTGCCCCTGGGCCTACTCCGCCTCGCCCCAGCTGGCGGTGCTCCGCTGGCGCTACGGGGACCAGCTGGCTTGGCGGAACGTGATGATCGGCCTGGCCGAGGACCCGCAGCGCTACGTCGACCGGGGCTACACCGCCGCGATGATGAGCCAGGGCTACCGCCGCTTCCGCCGCCTCGGGATGCCGTTCGCCACGCAGCCCAAGGAGCGCGTCGCCGCGACCGGCCGCGCCTGCCGGGCGGTCGTCGCCGTCCGCCTGCTCGACCCCGCCCGCGAGGACGAGGCCTTCCGCGCCCTGCAGTTCGCGCAGTTCGCCTCGACGCTCCTGTTCGACACCGACGAGGGGCTCCGCGGCGCGCTGGCGCGCGTCGAGGGCCTGGACGTCGACGCGGTCCTCGCGGCGATCGACGGGGACCCGCGGGTCGAGGACGCCTACCAGTCCGACCGCGCGCAGACGCGGACGGCGGCGGGATCGCCGACGGAGTTCCAGGGCAAGGCCGCCGACTCGGACGGGGCCGTGCGGTTCACCGCGCCGTCGCTGCAGTTCACGCACGCCGGCGGGAGCATGCTCGAGGCCGGGGGCTTCCAGCCCGTCGAGGCCTACGACGTGTGCATCGCCAACCTCGACCAGACGCTCGAGCGGCGCGCGCCGGCAGCCGGCCCGGTGGAGGCCCTGGAGGCGTTCCCCTACGCGCTGACCACGCGCGAGGTCTCGGGCCTGCTGGCGCAGCACCTGACCGACGCCGACGACGACGCTGCCGAGGAGGCGCTCATCGAGGCCGCGGGCGAAGGACGTGTCGTCCGCGAGGGTCTCGGGAACGGTGCGCTTTGGCACCTCGCCTGATGAACACCGCCGTTCGCTAGACGCTACCCTCCACGTCCTCCCTTCCCGAAAGGATCCCTCCCATGGAAGCCAGCACGGCAGACGTCACCGCCGCGGGCGAGGCGTCCGACGGCGCCGACGCGCCGCCCTTCACGCTCGAGCTCAGCCAGGACCAGAAGGACATCCGCGACTGGGTGCACGGGTTCGCCGAGGACGTGGTGCGTCCCGCCGCGCACGAGTGGGACGAGAAGGAGGCCACGCCGTGGCCGATCATCGAGGAGGCCGCCAAGATCGGCCTGTACGGCTTCGAGGGCCTCGCCCAGTTCTTCGCCGACCCGTCGGGCCTGCTCCTGCCGATCGTCAACGAGGAGCTGTTCTGGGGCGACGCGGGCATCGGCATGGCGATCATGGGCACCTCGCTGGCCGTGGCCGCCATCTTCGGACAGGGGACAGGCGAGCAGATCGGGGAGTGGATCCCGCGCTGCTTCGGCACGCCCGGCGAGGTCAAGGTCGCCGCGTTCTGCGCCAGCGAGCCGAACGCCGGCTCCGACGTCTCCAACGTCAGGACGGGCGCCAAGTTCGACGAGGCGACCAACGAGTGGGTCCTCAACGGCCAGAAGGCCTGGGCCACGAACGGCGGCATCGCCGACGTCCACGTCGTCATCGCCACCGTCGACCCCGAGCTCGGATCTCGCGGACACGCGGCCTTCGTCGTCCCGATGAGCGAGGCGAAGGGCATCTCGCAGGGCGCCAAGGTCTCCAAGCACGGGCTGCGCGCCTCGCACACCGCCGACGTCTACCTCGACGACTGCCGCATCCCCGCCGGGAACGTCCTCGGCGGCAAGGAGAAGCTCGACGAGCGCCTCGCGCGGGTGCGCGAGGGCAAGCGCGGCAAGTCGCAGGCCGCGATGCAGACCTTCGAGTCCAGCCGCCCGACGGTCGGCGCCCAGGCGATCGGCATCGCCCGCGCGGCGTACGAGTACGCGCTCGACTACGCCAAGGAGCGCGAGCAGTTCGGCAAGCCGATCGTCGAGAACCAGGCGATCGCCTTCACGCTGGCCGACATGAAGATGGAGATCGACGCCGCGCGGCTGCTCGTCTGGCGGGCGTCGTGGATGGGCAAGACGGGCAAGCCGTTCGAGAACGCCGAGGGATCGATGTCCAAGCTCAAGGCCGGCCGCACCGCGGTGTGGGTCACCGAGCGGGCGATGCAGATCCTGGCCGGCTACGGCTACACGCGGGAGTACCCCGTCGAGCGCTGGCACCGTGACGCCAAGA
>JAXDGY010000411.1:0-3135 GCA_034664785.1 Solirubrobacteraceae bacterium | reverse complement strand
AGCGGGTGCAGCATCCCCGTCTCCGTCGCCATGATCACCGTGCCGCCCTGGCCCTTGTGGGCCTCCGCGTAGTCGAGCATCCCCCCCGTGGAGAGCATGTGGACGCCCTCGGCCTCCACGTCCCCGGAGGCCACGTACTCCATGACCGAGGTCGAGCAGCCGCACTCGGGGTGGATGAGGAAGTCGGCGCCCGGGTGCGCGTCGCGGACCTCGGCGATGTCGCGCGGGCGGATGCCGGCGTGCACGTGGCACTCGCCGTCCCACACGTGGAAGCGACCCGTCCCGAGCAGGCCGAGCGTCTTGGCCACGTACGAGCCGAGGAACATGTCCGGGCCGAACAGGATCTCGGTGTCCGCCCCGTGCTCGCGGAGGATGTGCTCCACGACGGCGACCGCGTTGGACGACGTCACGCAATAGTCGGTCAGCGCCTTGATCTCCGCCGTGGTGTTCACGTACATGACGGTCACCGCGGCGGGGTGCTCGGCCTGCCACGCGGCGAGCTGGGCCGGGCTGATCGAGTCGGCCAGCGAGCAGCCGGCGTCGAGGTCCGGGATCAGGACCTGCTTGTCGGGCGACAGCACCGACGCGGTCTCGGCCATGAAGTGCACGCCGCAGAAGGCGACGACGGAGGCGCCGGTCTTGGCGGCCTGGCGCGAGAGGCCGAGGGAGTCGCCGACGTAGTCGGCGACGTCCTGGACCTCGGGCAGCTGGTAGTTGTGCGCGAGGATGACGGCGTCGCGCTCGGCAGCGAGCGCGCGCACCTCGGCCTGCAGCGCGGGGATGGACTCCAAGGAGAGCAAGTGGCTCATGGGGTGGCCTCGAGCAGGAGGGACAGGTCCAGCGCCGGTGCCGAGTGCGTCAGCGCACCGACCGAGATGAAGTCTACCCCTGCCTCGGCGGCGGCCCGGACCGTGCCCAGGTCGATCCCGCCGCTCGCCTCGGTCTCCGCGCGGCCCGCGATCCGCTCGACCGCGGCGCGCAGGGCCGCGGCGTCCATGTTGTCGAGCAGGATCCGCGGCGCCCCGGCCTCGAGCGCCTCGTCGACCTCGGCCTCATCGCGGCACTCGACCTCGAGCGGGACCCCGGGCGCCGCCGCCCTGGCGGCGCGCACGGCCGCCCCGACGCCCCCCGCCATCGCGGCGTGGTTCTCCTTGATGAGGATGGCGTCGAACAGGCCGATGCGGTGGTTGGCGCCGCCGCCGGCGACGACCGCGGCCTTCTCGAGCAGCCGCAGCCCCGGCGTCGTCTTGCGCGTGTCGAGGATCGTCGCGCCCGTGCCCTGGACGGCCTCGACGTAGCGCGCCGTCAGCGTCGCCACCCCGCTGAGGCGCTGCAGGAGGTTCAGTGCCGTGCGCTCGCCCGTCAGCAGGGCCGCCGCGCGCCCGTGGACGTCGAGCACGCCTCCGCCGTCGCGCCACGTCCCCTCCGCGACCAGCCGCTCGAAGGACGCCGCCGGGTCCAGCGCCCGGAACGCGGCCTCGGCGCAGGCGAGGCCGAACACGACCCCGGGGGCCTTCTGCGTGATGCGCGCACGGGCGCGGGCGCCCGGCGAGACGGTGGCCTGCGTGGTCAGGTCGCCGGCGCCGACGTCCTCGGCGAGGGCGCGGGCGACGACGGCGTCGACGTCGGGCTGGAGGGAGGGGTCTGCGAGGGCCATGGAGCCAGCGAGGATAGGCCCCGCCCGCGCTCCAGCCCCGCCAGGCGGGAGGTCCCGCGGTAGACCAGCCGCCCGCGACGGCGGACCGTCAGCTCGATGGTCCCGGCGAGGTGCTGGCGCGCCCCGGCCACCTCGCGGCGCTCGGCCGGCAGCGGGACGGGCAGCACGCACCCCTCGTCGTGCGCGGCGGAGCCCACGAGCTCGATGCCGCCGCCGCGCAATCGCCAGGAGCCGTCGCCGAGCTCGGCCCGGACGCCGTTGACGACCGGCTCGCCGCGGCGCAGGACGCGCGAGCCGAGCCGGACGACCAGCGCGGTGGCCCGCGGACGGGCCGGGCCGACGCGCAGCACCCCGCCGGCGAACGCGGCGCAGACCTCCGGGTCGTCCCCGAAGCCGTGCGCCTGGCCCCACCACCAGTCCGGCGGGAACCCGTGGCCCCAGTTCTTCTCCGCGTACGCCACGGCGCCGTCGAGCGGGACCGCGCGGCCGCCGATCCGGGCGCTGCCGGTGACGCGCGCGGCCAGGCACCACGGCAGCCAGTACTGGCTGAGACCGGGGACCAGGTGACCCAGGCCCACGCCGCCCCAGGCGCGATGCGGCCACGCCACGACGTCGTGCAGCTCGGCCTCCAGGCCCGCGTCCGGGCCGAGGTCGACGTGGAGGCGGCGGGCATCGCCGCGCAGGACGTCGCCGGCCACGGCGCCCAGCCGCCCGGGGTCGGCGCTCGCCTCCGGGGTCGAGGCCGAGGCCACGGCGCCGGTCGGGTGGTGGGCGAGCGCCACCGTCCCCCAGCCGTGGCCCTCGCGGTCCCGGCTGACGCCGCACAGCGCGACCAGGACCTCCTCCCGCGCCGGGTCGGTGAACCGCCAGTAGTAGCCCTCCAGCGGCGTCCCGTGCGCGGCGCGCGGGTCCCCGAACAGCGGGTCGGCGCCCGTGGCGCGGTAGGCGGCGAGCATCGCGCGCATCGTAGGGTCTGAGGCCATGCCCGACGCGGCGCCCTTCCTGCGCGCGGTCGTCCTGGATCGTGGCGCGATCGACGACCCGGGCGCGCACCCGTTCACCCTGCCGGTCGTGCGGGCGCTCGACCGGCTCGAGCTCCCGACGGCGGTCACGCTGCTGGTCGGGGAGAACGGGTCGGGCAAGTCGACGCTGATGGAGGCCATCGCCGCGTCGCTCGGCCTCAACCCCGAGGGCGGGACGCAGAACTTCGCGTTCGCCACCCGCGAGTCGCACTCCGCCCTGCACCGGGCGCTGCGGCCCGTGCGCGGTGCGCGCCGGCCGCGGACCTCGTTCTTCCTGCGCGCCGAGAGCTTCTTCAACGTGGCGACGGAGATCGAGCAGCTCGACGCCCCGCCGGAGGACGGCGGCTACGCCGGCGGCCCGCCGATCGCCGACGCCTATGGCGATCGCCCGCTGCACGAGCAGTCCCACGGCGAGTCCTTCCTGGCGCTGCTGAACCACCGCTTCGGGCCCGACGG
>JAXDGY010000410.1:0-3681 GCA_034664785.1 Solirubrobacteraceae bacterium | reverse complement strand
TGAAGCCCTCGGGCAGGGTGCCGAGCACCTCGAAGCCGAGCGACCGCCACAGGCCCACGGCGCGGGTGTTGGTCGCGACCACGGCGTTGAACTGCATCGCCCGGTACCCGTCGGCCCGGGCCTGCTCGAGGACGTGCTGCCCGAGGGCGCGCCCGACTCCGCGGCCCGCGTGGGCGGGATCGACCATGAAGCTCGCGCCGGCGACGTGGGAGGCCGGGCCCATGTGGTTGGGGCCGGAGTTGGCCGAGCCGAGCACCGTCCCGTCCTCGTCGACGGCGACGACCGTGCGCCCCGGGGGCGTCCGCATCCACATCGACCGCGCGTGCTCCTCCGTGACGTCCCGCGGCCACGAGAAGGTCTCCCCGGCGGCCACGATCGTGTGCACCAGCGGCCAGATCGCCGGCCAGTCGCCGGGGGTGGCGTCGCGGATCCGCATGGCGCCAGGATGACGGACGACCCGCCGCGCGGGGTACGACGGCGCCGGCCCGTCACGCGACCCCGCAAGGTGCCCGTCGCCCCGGCTGGGTACCCTCAGCGGCGCGCATGATCTCGACGAACCAGCTCAAGAACGGGAACCACATCGACGTGGACGGGACCGTCTTCAAGGTCCTCGAGTTCCAGCACGTCAAGCCCGGCAAGGGCGGGGCGTTCGTCCGCACGAAGCTGCGCCGGGCCAGCGACGGCAACGTGATCGACCGCACCTTCCGCGCCGGCGAGAAGTTCCGCGCCGTGCGGACCGAGGCGCGCAAGATGCAGTTCCTCTACGCCGACGGCAGCGACGCCCACTTCATGGACGCGCAGTCCTACGAGCAGATCGCGATCCCGCAGGGCACGGTCGCCGAGGCGCTGAAGTGGACGCGTCCCAACGACGAGGTCGACCTGCTGTTCATCGACGAGGAGCCCTCCGACCTGCAGCTCCCGTCCTCCGTCGAGCTCGAGGTCACCGAGACCGAGCCCGGCCTGCGCGGCGACACCGCGTCGGGCGGCGGCAACAAGCCCGCCACCCTGGAGACAGGCGCCACGATCCAGGTCCCGCTGTTCGTGAACGTCGGCGACCGGGTGAAGGTCCAGACCGAGTCGGGCGACTACATGTCGCGCGCCTAGCCGGAGGCCCGCGATCTCCCGTCGCACCGATCAGCGCCGCGACGCCGTCTTCGCCCTCTACCAGGCGGACGTCACCCACCGCGAGCTCGACCAGCTGCTGCGGCCGGGCGCCTCGACGTTCACGCGCGCGCTCGCCTACGCCGCCCAGGACTACGAGGAGGACCTCGACGGCCTGATCGAGCGCCACGCCAAGGGCTGGTCGGTGGATCGCATCTCGCCGCTGGAGAAGGCGATCATGCGCATCGCGCTGCTCGAGATGCTGCACCCCGACGCGGCGCCGGCCGACACGCCGATCCCGCCCGAGGGCGCGATCTCCGAGGCCGTGGAGACGGCCAAGACCTTCTGCGGCGCGGAGGCGCCCGGGTTCGTGAACGGCATCCTGGCGGCGGCCCTGCGCGAGCGCACGGCGTCGTGAGCGCCGCCCCCGACGCCCTTGCGGCCCTCGTCGGCCGCCTGGAGCAGGCCGCCGCGCGGCTGCGCGAGGACGACCTGCAGCCCGACGAGGCCGCCCGCCTGGTCGAGCAGTGCGCGGCGCTGGCCGCCGAGGCCTCCTCCGAGCTCGAGCGCCGCTCGCGCGAGGCGGGCGCCGAGCGGCCCGCCGCCGGGGACCGGCCGGCGTAGATGAGCAGCTACCCGGAGGACCTGCGCGAGCGCGTCGACGCCTACCTGGCCGGGATGCGCTTCTCCGACGGCGCGATGACCGCCGGGCTGGAGGAGGCCATGCGCTACAGCCTGCTCGCCGGTGGGAAGCGCATCCGGCCCGTGCTCGCCCTGGCCACCGCGCGCGCCGTCGAGCGCGCCGGGCAGCCGGACCCGCAGGTGCTGCCGTTCGCCGCCGCGCTGGAGCTGATCCACACCTACTCGCTCATCCACGACGACCTGCCGGCGATGGACGATGACGACCTGCGCCGCGGGCGGCCCACCTGCCATGTGGCCTTCGGCGAGGACGTCGCGATCCTGGCGGGCGACGGGCTCTACGCCGAGGCCTTCCGCCACGTCCTCCAGCACCAGCCGGGCGACCCTGAACGCATCCTCGCGGCGGTCTCCGAGCTCGCGGCCGCGACGGGCGTCAACGGCATGGTCGGCGGCCAGTACCTCGACGTCCACGACGCCGCGCCCGCCGGCGCCGAGGGGCTGCGCCGGCTGCACGCGCTGAAGACCGGCCGGTTGATCGGGGCGTCGGTGGAGTGCGTACTGATCCTGGCGGGCATCACCCCACCTGCCACAATCTCCTACCGCACCTTCGCGAGCGAGCTCGGGGTCCTCTTCCAGATCGTCGACGACATCCTGGACGTCACGGGGACGGCTGACGACCTCGGCAAGCCGCAGGGCAGTGACGAGCGCCACGGAAAGCGCACGTATGTCAGCGAGTTCGGCCTTGACGGTGCCCGCGAGCTGGCGGCAGAGTCCCTCGCCAAGGCGCGCGGGGCACTGGCGGACGCAGCACCGGACGGGGCCGCCGAGCTCGAGCAGATCACGGACTTCATCTACACGCGCACCTCATGAGCCCAACCACCCGCCACCTCCATCGCATCGACCGCCCGCAGGACCTGCACGGCCTCTCGGACGAGGAGCTGCAGGCCCTGGCGCAGGAGGTCCGCGAGCACATCATCGACACGGTGGGGGAGATCGGCGGCCACTTCGGCGCCAACCTCGGGACCTGCGAGATCGCCGTCGCCCTGCACTCCCTGCTGGACTCGCCGCGCGACAAGATCCTCTGGGACGTCGGCCACCAGGCCTATCCGCACAAGGTCCTCACGGGCCGGCGCGACCAGCTCCCGACGATCCGGCAGTACGAGGGCCTCGCGCCGTTCTGCTCGATCGCGGAGTCCGAGCACGACATCATGGGCGCGGGCCACGCCTCGACGTCGATCGGCTACGGGGTGGGCCTGCGGGAGGGCATGCGCCTCAACGGCGTCGAGGACGCCGGGAAGGTCGTGGCCGTGATCGGCGACGGCTCGATGACCGGCGGCGTGGCCTACGAGGCCATCCACCAGGCCGGCGGCATGCAGACGCCGCTCGTCGTCGTCCTCAACGACAACGGCATGTCGATCGCGCCGAACGTCGGCGCCCTCAACCGGTCCTTCCAGCGCGCCCGGCTGCACCCGCGCCTGTGGCACGCCCGCGAGGGCGTCGAGCACCGCCTCACCGAGCTGCCCGGCGGCCTCGGGGCCGCCTTCGAGCGCCTCGGGCCGCAGCTCAAGGAGTCCATCAAGTCCTTCTGGGCCCCGGGGTTGTGGTGGGAGGAGCTCGACTGGGCCTACATGGGCGTCGTCGACGGCCACGACGTCCACTCGCTGCGCAACGCGCTGCGCCAGGCCTTCGGCGCCGAGCGGCCCGTGGTCGTCCACGTCGCGACGGTGAAGGGCAAGGGGTTCGCCCCGGCCGAGGACGGCGGCCTGGAGGGCATGGAGAAGTGGCATGCCGCCAAGCCGAAGTCGATCGCCAACGGTGCGCCGGTTCCCGCCAAGCCCACGCCCTCGGACGCCAAGCCGGCGCCGCCGCAGTACACGAAGGTCTTCGGCGACGCGCTCGTCGCGGAGGTGCGCCGCGACCGCCGCGTGGTGGGCATCACCG
>JAXDGY010000409.1:0-6481 GCA_034664785.1 Solirubrobacteraceae bacterium | reverse complement strand
CGCGCGCCCTCGAGCACCGTGATCCTCGGCTCGGCGGCCACCACGGCGCTCAGCTGGCGCACGATGCGCCGGCCGGTCGCGCTGCCGCCGGCGTGCGCGACGCGGCGCAGGCCGTGACCGCCCTCCAAGCCGAGCGCCAGCGCCCCCGTGCGGTCCGCGTCGAAGCGCACGCCGAGCGCCATCAGGTCGGCCACGGCGCCCGGCGCCTCGTCGACGAGCACGTCGGCCGCGCTGCGCCGCACGAGTCCGCGCCCCGCGCGCTCGGTGTCCGCGCGGTGCAGCTCCGGGCTGTCGTCGGCCGCCAGGGCCGCCGCGATCCCGCCCTGCGCCCAGTAGCTCGAGGTCTGCGCCAGCGGGGTGGCCGCGACCAGCACCACGCGGCCACCCTCGCGCGCAGCGGCGAGGGCGGCGTACAGGCCGGCGCCGCCGGCGCCGACGACCGCGACGTCGGCGCGTAGCACCGGGGGGACGGGGGAGGGCTCGGCGATCGGGGTAGCGTACGACCGTGGCCGCGCCCGCCCTGTTCCGCCATCCCGCGTCGCTCGCGCACGACACGGGACCGGGTCACCCCGAGCGCGTCGAGCGCATCGTCGCCGTCGAGGCGGCGCTGGCCGCGCGCGACTGGCTCGGGTTCGACGTCCGTGAGTCTCCCGCCGCCACGCGCGAGCAGCTGCACGCGGTGCACGACCCCGGCTACGTGCGCGGGATCGACGAGCGCTGCGCGGCGGGCGGTGGCCACCTCGACGCCGACACCGTCGTCAGCGAGGGCTCCTTCGCGGCGGCCACGCACGCCGCGGGCGGGGTGGTCGCGCTCGTCGACGACCTGCTCGGCCGGGCGCCGGGCGAGCTCCGTGTCGGCGCCTCGCTGCACCGCCCGCCGGGGCACCACGCGGAGCCGGCGCGCGCGATGGGCTTCTGCCTGTTCGACAGCGTCGCCGTCGGCGCGCGTCACGCCCTGGACGCCCACGGGGTCGAGCGCGTGCTGATCGTGGACTGGGACGTCCACCACGGCAACGGCACGAACGACATCTTCCATGCGACGGACGAGGTCCTGTTCGCCTCGATCCACGAATCGCCGCTCTACCCCGGGACAGGCCCGGCGGCGGACGTCGGCTCGGGCCGCGGCACCGGCTTCACGGTGAACCTGCCGGTCCCTGGGGGATCCGGCGACGAGACCTTCTGCTCGCTGGTCGAGCACGTGATCGTTCCGCTCGCGGCGGCCTACGAGCCGCGCCTGGTCCTCATCTCCGCGGGCTTCGACGCGCACCGCGACGACCCGCTGGCCCGGTGCGCGGTCACGGACGCGGGCTACGCCGAGATGGCCACGGCGCTGCGGGTGGCCGCCGACGCGGCCGGCGCCCCGCTCGGCGTCGTCCTCGAAGGCGGCTACGACCTGGGTGCGCTTCAGCGCGGGCTCGTGGCCACGCTCGAGGCGGCGTCGGACCCCGGGCCGGTCGCGCTCGGAGCGCGCGAGGTGCACCCGCTGGCCGCGGCCGCCCGCGAGCGCCTGGCGGCGCGCTGGCCGGCCTTCGCCTAGAAGCTCTTCGCAGGCTGCGCTCAGCCGGTGCCGGCGGGCTGGACGGGGGCCGTCCCGCTCGGGACGGTCGGCGTCGTGGGGCTCGTCGACGCGTCCTGGGCGGTCAGCGACGCGAAGGCGAGGACGAGCGCGATGACGGCCGCGAGGGCGAGGGCGGCCAGCGCGGCGACGACCAGGCGCCAGTTGGGCGTCGGGGCGAGCCGCGTGCGGGCCGCCGCGCCGCAGGTCAGGCACCAGTCCTGCTCGGGCTGGACCGTCGTCCCGCAGCTCGGGCACGCGATCGGCGGGACGGCAGGCGTCGCCGGCGCCGGGGGGGTCGCCGGCACCTGGGCGGCCTGCGGCGCCTGGGCGGGCGTGCTCACTGGGCCGGGCGGTCGCCGGGCTCGGCCGGATCGCCGGGCGGGCCGCTGTGCGCGCCGGTGGCCGCGGGAGGCGACGGGCCGAACCACGTCTGCGTCGGGCCGTCGGCGGGCGCCGCGGCCGGCGTGGCGTGAGCCGCCGGCATCGCGGCGGCGGCGCCGCCAGGCGGGGGGGCCGCGACGGCGGCGGTCGGCTCGACCGCGACCCCGCCGATGGCGAGCGGGCCGCGGAGGCCGAGACCGCACGACGAGCAGAAGCGAGCGTCGGTGGCGTGGAGGGCGGCGCACCGCGGGCACGCGGCGACGCCGGCCTCGCGCAGCTCCGTGTAGGGCCGCTCGTCGGCCAGCGCGCGCTCCAGCGCGCGCAGCTCCCGGTCGACGGCGTCGAGCGCGGCGAGCTTGGCGTCCACCAGCGGACGGCCGTCGCGGCGGAAGCGGTGCAGGTCGTGCATCAGGCCGCCGAGGTCGCGGAAGCCGAGCTCGCGGACGCGGCGCAGGTAGCGCAGCCGGCGCCGGTAGCGGCCACGGTCGCGGAAGCTCGGGCCCTCGGCGGGCTGGGCCTCGGGGTGGGGGAGGTCGGCGGGCAGCCCCGGCGGGGCGGGGGCCGGGACCTGGGGCCGGACCGTCGTCGGCTCGGCGCCCTCCGCGACGGGCCCGGCGACGTGCTGGGCGGTGGGCGGCGGGACGCCGGGACCGGGGGCACGCCGACCTCGGAGCTGTGGCAGTCGGCCTCTCATGTGGCAACGGCGCCCGGAGGCGCCTCTGGGCGCGAGTATAGCGGCGCACCGGTCAGCTCACCCCATGCCGCGGCGACGCGCTGGGCCATCCGATCGGCCCCGAAGAGCGCGGCCCGGGCGCGTCCCTCGATGCGCGGATCGGGGTCCTCGAGATGGGGGGCGACGGCCGCCCGCCACGTGCCGGCGTCGTAGGGCGCGCAGAGCGTGCCGGCGATCCCGTCGAGGGCCACGGGATGGACGCCCACCGGCGTCGACAGCACCGGCACGTCGCAGGCCAGCGCCTCCAGCACCGCCAGCCCGAACCCCTCGGCCTCCGTCGGGAGCACGACGGCGTTGACGGCGTTGACCCAGAGCGGGACGTCGGCCGGGTCGACGCCGGAGAGGGCGTGCAGGGTCGTGGTGCCGGCGACCTCGAGGGCGCGGTCGTGGCGCTTGCCCGCGCGGGCCGGGTCGGCCGGGAAGAGCAGGCACGGCTCGGCGGGGTCCAGTCCGAGGCGGCGTCGCGCGTCCGCGCGGGGCATGGGCCGGAAGCGGTCGGTGGCCACCCCGCAGGGCAGGACCGCGCGGCGCCGTCCGCCGCGCGGTCCGAGCTCGGCGTCCAGGGCGGCCGACACCGTGGCCACCAGGTCGAGGGCGGGGAGCACCGCACGCGTGAGGCGGCCCGTGCGCGGGTGGCGGACGTCCGTGCCGTGCAGGGTGACGGCGTGCGGCGCGCCCCGCAGGGCGAGCGCCGGCCAGGCGCTGAGCCCGAAGTGGGCGTGGATGACGTCGTAGTCCACGTCTCCATGACGTCGCCGGAGGACGAACGGTGCGCGAAGGTAGGCCTTCGGGTCGATGACGAAGACGTCGACGTCCAGGCCGGGCAGGCGCCGCAGCGCGTCGACCTGGTCGCGGACGAACGACCCGCGCGCCGGGGCGGCCGGCGAGGGCCACATGTTCGTGACGACGAGGGCGCGCATCCGGCACGGATTGTCCACATCCTGGTCTGGAGGCGGCACGGCGCCCCGCACGAGCATGACCACATGACCCAGATCACCACCACATCGGGCGCCTCGCGCCGGCAGCAGCGGCCCGCCGCCCTCGTCCATCGCTCCTGCGGCTGGGCCCACGCACAGCTCCACCACGTCCACCGCCGCCTGGTCGAGCCGGCCTCCGGGCAGGGGACGGTCGAGTACGTCGCGCTGCTGCTGCTCGTCGCGGGCATCCTGACCGCCGTCGTCGCGGCCGGCGCGGGCAAGCACTTCAACATCGCGCAGACCGTCGGCAACAAGCTCAACGAGGTGATCGGAGGGGTGGGCAAGGGCTCGGGGAAGTGATCGACCCGCGACCGCGCCGCGCTGCGGACGTCGCCGCGCCCCGGCGTGCCTGCCGCATCGTCACATCGCTCCGGGGCTCCACGCAGCCCGTCCCCCCAAGCACGTGGAACCCCTCGAGCGCCATTTGCCGTCGCGGCTGCGCCCAGCCGCGATGCTTGCTCCAGCGTCCCACCCGGCCGGGGGTCGCAACGGTCCTCCCGTCCGGCACGTCGCTTTCGAACCTCTGTGCGGGGGCGACCAACGGATGCGGCACAGCGAGCGATGCGCGTGGGGGCCGACCGGTCCGATGCGCCGCCGTCGCGCCTACCATCCCGCCGTGCCCGCTCCCGCCGCCTCCGCGCCGCACGACCGCCCGATCGGGGTCTTCGACTCCGGCGTCGGCGGGCTGACCGTGCTGCATGAGCTGCTCGTGCAGCTCCCGCGGGAGGACTTCGTCTACCTCGCGGACACCGCGCGGTTCCCCTACGGCCCGCGGCCGCGCGAGGAGCTCGAGACCTTCGCCCTCGAGGTCGCGGAGCTCCTCCTCCGCGAGCGGGTCAAGCTGCTCGTCGTGGCGTGCAACTCGGCCACGGCCGCAGCACTCCCCGCCCTGCAGGCGCGGATGATGCAGACCACCCTCGGGGTCGACGTCGTGGGCGTGGTGCGCCCTGGCGCCGTCCACGCCGTCGCCGCCACCCGCAACGGCCGCGTCGGGATCCTGGGCACGGAGGCCACGGTGGCGTCGGGGGCCTACCTCGAGGCCATGGCGGCCGTCGACCCCCACGTCGACGTCGTCCAGGTCGCCTGCCCTGACCTCGCCGACATCATCGAGGGCGGCTTCCCGTTCGACCAGGTCGTCGTCGACACGGTGCGCCGCTACACGCGCCCGCTCGTCGAGGCGGGCGTGGACGCGGTGGTGCTGGGCTGCACCCACTACCCGCTCGTGCGCCCGATGCTCCAGCGGATGCTCGGCCCCGACGTCGCGATCATCGCGTCGGGGGCGCCGCTGGCCCGCCAGGTCGGGCACATCCTGGGCGCCCGCGGCCTGGCCACGGCCCGCGAGCGCGAGGGCGAGTACTCCTTCCGGACCACGGGGGACCCCCAGGCCTTCCGCGCGCTGGGCACGCGCTTCCTGCAGATGCCGCTCGGCGACGTCCGCCGCGTGGCGCCCGCACCGACCCCGTCCGAGGTGACACCCGCATGAGCACCGCCGAGCTGCCCGCCACGCCCGCCCGCTCCTACGGCCGCGCGGCCGACGGGCTGCGCCCGGTCTCCATCGAGCCCGGCTTCGTCCGCACGGCCGCGGGCAGCGCGCTGATCTCCGTCGGCGAGACGCGGGTGATCTGCACCGCGTCGGTGGACGAGAGCGTGCCGCGCTGGATGGCCGGCCGCGGCGAGGGCTGGGTCACGGCGGAGTACGGCATGCTCCCCGCTTCCACGGGGGAGCGGAAGCGCCGCGACGTCACCAAGGGCCGGCCCGACGGCCGCACGGTGGAGATCCAGCGGCTCATCGGCCGGTCGGTGCGGGGCATCGTCGACTTCGCCGCCCTCGGCGAGCGGACGGTCTACCTCGACTGCGACGTGCTGCAGGCCGACGGCGGCACGCGTTGCGCCTCCATCACCGGCGCCTACGTGGCCCTGGCGCTCGCCACGCGCCGCCTCGTCGACGACGGAAAGCTCGCCCGCTCCCCGCTCACGGGCTCCGTCGCCGCGGTCTCGGCGGGGATCGTCGGCGGGACGCCGCTGCTCGACCTCGACTACCCGGAGGACTCCTCGGCGGAGGTCGACGCCAACGTCGTCATGACAGGGGAGGGCGGCCTCATCGAGGTCCAGGCGACGGCGGAACGCACGCCGCTCTCGCGTGCGCACCTCGACGAGCTGCTCGCGCTGGCGGCCGGCGGGATCGAGCAGCTGCGCCGCTCCCAGGAGGCCGCGCTCGCGCTCCCGGCGGCGGCCGCGGCGACGGCCTGACGGCCGTGCGGCTGGTCCTGGCCACGCGCAACGCCCACAAGGCGCAGGAGCTCGACGCGCTGCTGGCGCCGCATGCCGTCGTGCCGCTGCCGGCCGAGGTGGTGCTCCCGCCGGAGACGGGGACGACGTTCGCGGCCAACGCGCTGGAGAAGGCGCGCGCCGGCGCGGCGGCGCTCGGCACCGCGGTCATCGGCGATGACTCGGGCATCGAGTCCGACGCGCTCGGCGGCGCGCCCGGCGTGCGCTCCGCGCGCTTCGCCGGGGAGGACGCCACGGACGAGGAGAACCTCGCCAAGCTCCTGCGCGAGGCGCCGGACGGCAGCGGCCTGACATACGTCTGCGCGATCGCCCTCGTCGACCCGGCCGCGGGGACCGAGGAGGTCTTCGAGGCGCGCTGCACCGGCCGGCTGACGCACGCGCCGCGCGGCACCGGTGGGTTCGGCTACGACCCCGCCTTCGTGCCCGACGACGTCACCGGGCCGGAGCGCACGATGGCCGAGCTGACGCCGGACGAGAAGGCGGCGATCTCACACCGCGGCCGCGCCGCCCGCCTCCTGCTCGCGCACCTCACCACCGACCCGA
>JAXDGY010000408.1:0-10662 GCA_034664785.1 Solirubrobacteraceae bacterium | reverse complement strand
CCATCTTGATCGTCACGCCCTCGTTGGGCTGCACGGTGAGGATGATCTGGTTGGGCAGGACGCCCACGGAGCCCTGCTGCTTGAACGCGAGGTGGGGCACCGGCCGCAGCGTGATCGCGATCTCGGTGACCTTGCGCGCCAGGCGCTTGCCCGTCCGCAGGTAGAACGGGACGCCCGCCCAGCGCCAGTTCTGCACGGTCAGGCGCAGCGCGGCGTAGGTCTCCGTGCGCGAGTCGGGCGGGACCCCGGCCTCCTCGAGGTAGCCCGGGACCTCCTCGCCGCCGACGTAGCCGTGGGTGTACTGGGCGCGCACCGTGCGGTCGGGCGGGGGCGGCTCGACCGCGTGCAGCACCTTGACCTTCTCGTTGCGGACCTCGTCGGCGGAGAAGTCGACCGGCGGCTCCATCGCCGTGAGGCACAGGAGCTGGAGCATGTGGTTCTGGACGAGGTCGCGCAGCGCTCCGGCGTGGTCGTAGTAGCCGGCGCGGGTGCCGATGCCGAGGTCCTCCGCCGCAGTGATCTGCACGTTGCGGATGTAGTTGCGGTTCCACAGCGGCTCGAACAGGCCGTTGGCGAAGCGGAGCGCCAGGACGTTCTGGACGGTCTCCTTGCCGAGGTAGTGGTCGATCCGGAAGACCTGGGACTCGTCGAAGACCCGCAGCACCTCCTGGTTGAGGCGGCGCGCCTCCTCCAGGGTGGTGCCGAACGGCTTCTCGATGATCAGCCGGACCTCCGCCCCGTCCACGCGCGCGAGGTCGTGGGCGCCGAGCTGCTCGACGATGACCGGGAAGAACTCCGGCGCCGTGGAGAGGTAGAAGGCGCGGTTGAGCCGCGCGCCCGCCTCGTGGTCGAAGGCCTCGAGCTCCTTGGCCAGCCGGTCGTAGACCGTCTCGTCGTCGAACGTGCCGGGGACGTACTTGACGTTGGCGATCAGCGCGTCGAGGACGGCGGGATCGGGCTCGCGCCGCGAGAACTGCTGGATCGCCTCGCGCGCCTCGGCGGCGAAGTCCTCGTGCGCCTTGTCCGCCCGCGAGACCCCGATGAGGTTGAAGCGCTCGGGCAGCGCGCCGTCCGCGGCGAGGTTGTAGAGCGCCGGCAGCAGCTTGCGGCGGGCGAGATCGCCGGTCGCCCCGAAGATGACGAGCGTCGTCGGGCGGACGGGCTGGCGCTCCAGGCCCTCGGCCAGCGGGTTGGGCTCGGTGGTCATCCGTCGGCCTGCTTCCGGGTGGCGTGGCCCCCGAACTGGTGGCGCAGCGCGGACAGCACGCGCCCGGTGAAGTCGCCGTTGCCGCGGGTGTAGAAGCGGGCGTACAGCGAGGCGGTGATGACCGGTGTCGGCACGTCCTTGGCCATCGCGTCCTCGACCGTCCAGCGGCCCTCCCCGGAGTCCTCGGTGTAGGGGCTGAGGTCCTTGAGGTCGTTGCCCTCCATGTCGAAGGCGCGGGCGGCGAGCTCGCACAGCCACGAGCGGACGACCGAGCCCTGCATCCAGAGGTGCGCGATCTTCGCCTTGTCCAGGTCGTACTCGGCCTTGTCGAACACGTCGAAGCCCTCGGCGTAGGCCTGCATGAGCCCGTACTCCACGCCGTTGTGGACCATCTTCACGTAGTGCCCGGCGCCCGTGGGCCCGAAATGGCCCCAGCCCGGCCCGTGCTCCTCGGTTGGCGGCGGCGCGAGCACGTCGAGGAACGGTGCCAGGCGCGCGACCGCCTCGTCGGGGCCGCCGACCATCATGCAGTAGCCGACCTCCAGGCCCCAGACGCCGCCCGACGTGCCGACGTCGACGTAGGCGATGCCCTTGGGCGCGAGCTGCTCGGCGCGCAGCTTGTCGTCGGTCCACTTCGAGTTGCCGCCGTCGACGATCGCGTCGCCGGGCTCGAGCAGGCCGGCGAGCTGGTCCACCGCGTCCTGGGTGATCCTGCCGGCGGGGACCATGAGCCAGACCGTCCGCGGCGGGTCGAGCTTGGCCACGAGGTCCTCGAGCGAGGTGGCGGGGCGGGCCCCGATGCCCCCGGCGCGCTCGCGCGCGCCGGCGTCCGGATCGAAGGCCACCACGTCGTGGTCGGAGTCGCGCTTGATGCGCGCGGCCATGTTGCCGCCCATCTTGCCGAGGCCGACGAACCCGATCTGGGCCACTAGAGCATCTCCTTGATCCGCTGGGTCAGGTCGCGCACGGCCTGCACCGGGTCGCCCGTGAGCGTGACGCGCTCCGCGGGCAGCCCGTGGTCGCGCAGGGTCTGCAGGTCGCCGGTGGCCTGGGCCCGCTTGAGGCCCTCGAACGTGTACGGGGCGCCCGGGATGGCGACGTCCGGCTCGGCGTGGTGCACCAGCTGCAGGAACCGCCCCGTCCTGGGACCGCCCTTGTGCAGCTGGCCGGTGGAGTGCAGGAAGCGCGGCCCGTAGCCGAACGTGGTGCTGGCCTTGCGGGCGTCGCGGATCGTCGTGCGCAGCTCGGCGATCGCCGCGTCGAACGCGTCGCCGGGGGCGACGTAGGCCATGGTGGCCACATAGGCCGGGGGCGCGGCGTCGCCCAGGAGGGCGCGCAGCGCGTCATCGTCGGCGTCGGGCTGCTCGGGCGTGCGCTCGTCCAGCACGCGCCTGGTGTTGTCCTTGGCCTCCTGCACGTTGGGCTGGTCGAAGGGGTTGATGCCCAGCACCCACCCGGCCACGGCGGTGGCGAACTCGGAGAAGAAGAAGATCCGCCCGAGGTCGGCCGGGTCGTCCTTGACGCTCACCGTGATCACCGGCAGGCCGGCCCTGGCCAGTGCCCCGGTCGCCTCCTCGAGCTCCTCGAGCGGGGAGTCCTCGTTGCGCAGGTAGACGAAGACGCGGTCCTCCCCGTAGACGTCCGGCGCGCCGAGCGGCTCCCCGGCGACCGGCAGGATCCCCTTGCCCTCCTTGCCCGTCGACTCGGCGACGAGCTGCTCGACCCACAGCCCGAAGGACTCCACCGGTGAGGAGATCACGAAGGTCAGCTTGTCGCGGCCGCGCAGCGCGAGCTCGCCGAGCGTCACCCCGAGCCAGAGGCCCGAGTTCGACCGCGAGGAGTCGTGCTGGGCGCAGGCCTCGCGGGCCACGCCGGCCGACGCGAGCAGGCCGCGGACGTCGGCGCCGATGAGCGCCGCGGGCACCAGCCCGAAGTGGCTCAGCGCGCTGTAGCGGCCGCCGATGTCGGGGTCGGCGAGGAAGGTCCGGCGGAAGCCCGCCTCCGACGCGAGGTCGACGAGCGAGGAGCCCGGGTCGGTGATCGCCACGAAGTGGCGGCCGTCGCCCTGCTTGGCGTGGAAGTAGGTGTAGGCGCTCAGCGTCTCGATCGTCCCGCCCGACTTCGTGGCGACGATGAACAGCGTCTTGTCGAGGTCGATCCTCGCCTCGACGTCCCGGACCGCCGCGGCGTCCGTGGAGTCCAGGACGTGCAGGCGCAGGAAGCCCTCGCGCTCGCCGAACGAGCGACGGATGACCTCGGGGGCCAGCGACGACCCGCCCATCCCGAGCAGGACGGCGTCGGTCAGCCCGTCGGCGAGGACCTCGCGCGTGAAGGCCTCGAGGTCGTCGAGCTCCTCCTCCATCTGCTCGGTGACGTTCAGCCACCCGAGGCGGTTGGCCACCTCCGGCTGCCCGGCGGGCCCCCACAGCGTGTCGTCCTTGCTCCAGATCCGGCGGGCCACGTGCTCCTCGGCGGCCTTGCGGACCCGCTGCGCGATGCCCTGCTCGAGCTCGTCGGGTAGCGCCGACTCGATCGCCGGTGGCCGCTGGGTGACGATCGCCTCCCGCTTGGACTCGATGCCCGCCAGCAGCTTCTCCATCGGCGTGACGAAGGCGGTGATGCCGTCGCGCAGCAGCTTGTCGGTCACGTCGTCCATGTCGATGCCCGCCGCCGCGAGCGCCTGGAGGTCCGGCGTCGGGTCCTGGTCGGCGGTCGGGCCCTCGATGCGGGCCTCCTTGGCCGCCGCCAGCAGCGTGTCCATCGGCATCGTGTTGACGGTGTCGGGCGCGACCAGGCCGTCGACGTACAGCGTCGCCGGGTACTTCGGGTTCTTCACGCCGGTGGAGGCCCACAGCGGGCGCTGCACCGGGGCGCCGGCCTCGCGCAGGGCGGCGAAGCGCTCGCCCCGGAAGATCTGCTTGAAGCGCTGGTAGGCGGCGCGGGCGTTGGCCAGGCCCGCCCGGCCGTGGAGCTCCTCGGGCGCGCCGAGGGCGTCGAGGCGCTTGTCGACCTCGGTGTCCACGCGGGACACGAAGAACGAGGCCACGGAGTGGACGTCGACGGACTTGCCCTCGTCGCGGCGGCGCTCGAGCCCGCGGATGAACGCCTCGGCGACCTGGCTGTAGGCCTCGACGCCGAACAGCAGCGTCACGTTGACGTTGATGCCCTCGAAGACGGCCTGCTCGATCGCGGGCACGCCGGCGTCGGTGCCCGGGATCTTGATCATCAGGTTCGGGCGGTCGACGGCCGCCCAGTACTCGCGGGCCTGCGCGATCGTCAGGTCGGTGTCGTGGGCGAGGTCCGGGTCGACCTCCAGGGAGACGTAGCCGTCGTCGCCGCCGGTCTCGTCGTAGACCGTCCGCAGCACGTCCGCGGCGTCCTGCACGTCCGCGACCGCGATCCCGCGGTAGATGCCGCGGGCGTCGCCGCCGGCCTCCGCGAGCTCCTGGATCTGGTCGTCGTAGTCCGACGATCCGAGGATCGCCTTCTCGAAGATCGCGGGGTTGGACGTCTCGCCGCGCAGGCAGTCCTCCTCGATGAGCCGGCGGAGCTCCCCGCCCCGGGTGAGGCTGCGCCGGATCTGGTCCAGCCAGGGGCTGGTGCCGGCGGCCACCAGCGCCGCGAGGCGCTCGTTGACGTGCACGGTCTGGCTCATGTGAAGTTCCTCTCTCCGGGTGCGTCCGATCGTGACCGTTCGGGAACGATCGTATGCAGAGGTGTCGCGCGTGATCTCACCGATCGACTTCCTGCCCCGCCAGCAGCGCGGCGCCCAGCACCCCGGCCCGCGGGCCGTGGCGGGCGATCTCGATGCGCGTCTGGGTGCCCACCCCGGACAGGACGAACCGCGCCGCGCTCTCGCGGGCGGGATCCAGGAGCAGGTCCCCGGCGGCGGAGACGCCCCCGCCGATGACCACGAGCTCCGGGTCGAAGGTGTTGATCGCGTTGGCGATGCCCACGCCGAGGCGCTCGCCGAGGATGCGCAGGGCGTCGATCGCCTCGGGGTCGCCGTCCTGCGCGGCGGCCACCACCGCGGGCCCGTCCGCCAGGCCGCGGGCGTGGCCGAGGGCGTCCAGGGCCCGGCCCGAGGCGGCGCGCTCCAGGGACCCCGGCTGGGGATAGCGGAGGGCGTGCTGCGGCGCCCCGTCGAGGAGGTCGGCCGCCACGACCGTGTGCCCGAGCTCGGCCGCCGCGCCCGTGGCACCGCGGTAGATGCGGCCGCCCAGGACGATCCCGCCGCCCACGCCCGTCCCGACGGTGAACATGACCACCGACTGCGCGATCGGCCTGAGCTCGTCGTCGTAGGCCTCGGCCAGCGCGGCCACCGTCGCGTCGTTGTCCACGAACACGGGCCGCCGCAGGCGCTCGGTCAGCAGGTGGCGCAGCGGGACGCCGGCCAGCGGGATGTTCACGCTGAAGCGCGCCGTGCCGGTGGCGAAGTCGATGACCGACGGGACCCCGATGCCCACCGCCTCGGACGGCCCGGCGGCCTCGATGGCCGACGCGAGCTGCTCCACGAGGGCCTCCGTGGAGTCGACGGCGGTGGGGGAGAGCTTCGGTGCGGAGAGCGCGGTCCCGTCGAGGACGGCCACGGAGACCTTCGTGCCTCCGACGTCCACTCCGATCAGCCGCTGCGTCATCTGCTCCTTCCGGTTCCCGTTGATGGTCGATCCTAGACGGGGCGGGAAATCCTTCCCCAACGGCCCGGAACCGCCGCTCCGCGTGGCAGGATCCGGCCTCCCGTGATGCCCGAACCCCTCGACGGCCTGGCGGCCGCCGACGCCCACCTCGGCCGGCCGTTCCCGCTGCCGGCTGCGCCCCTGCCGCTCACCCGATGGGTCGAGGTGCGCGCGGTCGGCCCCGGTGCGGAGGTGGAGTTCAACCTGGACGACTCACGGGCCGACGCCCCCGGCCGCCTCGCGCTCTACGCCGGGCCTGTCCCGCCGCCCGACCAGCTGACCGAGGCCGCGGGCGCCGTCGAGCAGACCAACGTGCGCGGGCTGCGGCTGCGGCGGGCGCCGCTGGCCGACGCGCAGCCCTCGCTGCGTCCTGTCGTGGAGGTGGACTGGCACGCGGGGGGAATGTCCCTGCGCCTCACCGCGCAGGGCCCCTGGGCGCTGGAGGACGTGCTGGCGATCGTGGCCGCCGTGTCCGTGTAGGGTCGGTGCGGATGAACTTGGGGAGGTTGACCCGGGCGGAGCTCGTGGCCATCGTCGGGGGAGTCCTGCTCGCCATCAGCGTCTTCCTGAGCTGGTTCGCGACCAAGGGCGACGGGGAGATCGACGGGCAGCAGGGCAGCTTCTCGGCCTGGGACACGCTGTCGGTGACCCGCATCCTGCTGCTGCTGGCCGCCATCGCGCCGCTCGTCCTGGCCTACATCATCGCCCGCGACCACGCGCTGTCCTGGCCGCGCGGCGAGCTGACCGCCGTCATCGCGATCGCCGCGCTGGGCCTGGTCCTCTACAACGGCCTGGCGGCGCGCCCCGGGACCTCCAACTCGCTCGTCGGCCTCGAGTTCGGCTGGTACCTCGCCGTCGTGGCCACGCTGCTGATGCTCGGCGGCTCCGCCGTGCGGTCGAGCGGCGGCGAGCGCCCGCGCAAGCCGCCCGGGCAGATCTGATCCCGTCACCCGTAGGAGACCCTTGACCGAGACGCATGACCTGGGCCGTCCCGACCGGAACCTGGCCCTCGAGCTGGTGCGCACCACGGAGGCCGCGGCGCTCGCCGCCGCCCGCTTCGTGGGCATGGGCGACAAGATCGCCGCCGACCAGGCGGCCGTGGACGCGATGCGCATCGTGCTCCACACGGTCCCGATGGACGGCGTGGTCGTCATCGGCGAGGGCGAGAAGGACGAGGCGCCCATGCTCTACAACGGCGAGCACATCGGGGACGGCTCCAAGCCGGAGGTCGACATCGCGGTGGACCCGCTCGAGGGCACCACGCTGACGGCGAAGGGCATGCCGAGCGCGCTGAGCGTCATCGCGCTCGCGCCGCGCGGCACGATGTTCGACCCGGGCCCGTGCGTCTACATGGCCAAGATGGCCGGCGCGTCGGACATCGCCGACCTGCTCGACCTGGACCGCCCGATCGGGGAGACCCTGCGCCTCGTCGCCGAGCGCCGCGGGATCGCCATCCGCGACGTCATGGTCGTCGTCCTGGACCGTCCCCGCCACGAGGAGGGCATCCGGCTGATCCGCGAGGCGGGCGCGCGCGTGCGGCTGATCGCGGACGGCGACGTCAGCGCCGCGCTCCTGGCGGTCTCGGACCGCTCGCCGGTGGACCTGCTGTGGGGCGTGGGCGGCACGCCGGAGGGCGTCATCTCCGCCGCCGCGCTGAAGTGCATCGGCGGGACGCTGATCGGCCGCCTGTGGCCGCGGGACGACGACGAGCGCCGGGCCGCACTGGACGCGGGCTACGATCTCGAGCGCCAGCTCACCCAGGACGACCTGGTGACGGGCGACGACTGCTTCTTCTCGGCCACGGGGGTGACCGACGGGGACGTCCTGCAGGGGGTGCGCTACCCGTCCAGCCTGCGCCCGGGCGCCGCCACGACCGAGTCGCTGGTCATGCGCTCGCGCTCCGGGACCGTGCGGCGCATCCAGGCCCAGCACAACCGCCACAAGCTGCGCGAGTACACCGGCGAGCGCTTCGGCTGATCGCCTACCCGCGCTGGTTGACCGGAGCGCCCGGCTTCTCGCGCTCCTGCACCGGGGCGGGCGCCTCGTCCGACGAGTCCGGCCCGCTGAAGCGGCCGATGGGGGAGATGTCGAGGTCCCGGCGGACCAGCGAGCGCAGGAAGAACTTGCAGGCGACGACGTGGATGCGCGACTGGGTGTTGACGTAGACCCAGCGGCCGATCCCCGACGCGATCGCGGGGTAGAAGTTCGCGACCTCCACCTCGACGTGGATGCGGGCCTTGTTCCAGTCGTCGTAGTCGTAGCGGCGCACATCGATCTCGAGGTAGCCGTCGCCCTCGCGGCCGGCCCGTGCGACGAGCAGGCCCTTCTCGATGCGCCAGCGCACGATGCCCTCGTGGGCGTCCATCTCGTACTCCGGCGCCCGGAAGGTCAGCAGCCGCAGCCGCGGGTGGATCAGGACGACGTAGCGCTCGCCCTCGGTGTAGACGACCCGGACCAGCCCGAGGGTGAAGCGGGACAGCGAGCGCCAGTAGGTCCGGGCGAGGCGCTCGAGGTGCTCCGGGGTCCAGAGCCCGTCGAGCGCGTCCTCGGGGACGATGATGTCCGCGCCCTGGACCGAGCGCACGGCGCCCGTCCCGGGGTCGATCGCCGTGTCGTCCGTGGGGGTGTGCAGCACGGCGCCGCCGATCGTCCGCGACCGGACGAGCAGGTGGCGGATGCCGCCGAAGGCGGCGAGGGCGGCGGCGAGCAGGGCGCCGAGGGCGGCGAGCGGGCGCATGCGCCCCGACATCATGACCCGCGACGGCCGTCCAGTGCAGCCCGCACCGCGTCATCGAAGCCGAGCGGGTGGTCGTTGATCCCGGGCGGCGGAGGCCTGCGGACGACCATCTCGGCGCTCAGGCCGTCCACGAGCGGGCGCACGAGGCCCCGTTCGACAGGGGTGAAGAGGCTCACCCAGTAGGAGGACAGCCGCGGCGACAGGACCGGGACCCGCACGATCGTCGGCGCGCGCCGCCCGGCGACCGCGGCGAAGCGGGACATCATCTCCCGGTAGGTCAGGACGTCCGCGCCGCCGAGCTGGACCTCGTCCGGGACCTCGTCCTGCTCGGCGAGGCGGGCGAGGGCGGTCACGACGTCCTGCAGGGCGACGGGCTGCGAGCGCGTGTCCACCCAGCGCGGCGTGAGCATCGCGGGCAGCCGCCGGACGAGGTGGGAGAGGATCTCGAACGACGCGCTGCCGCTGCCGATGATCATCGCGGCGCGGGCGTGGACGACCTCGTCGACGTGCTCCGCGAGCACCCGCGCGACCTCGCGGCGGCTGCTCAGGTGCTCGGATGCGGCCCCCTCGGACTCCAGGCCGCCGAGGTAGACCACGCGGCGCACGCCGGCCGCGCGCGCGGCCGCCCCGAAGTTCGCCGCGCCCCGCCGGTCGCGCGCGGCGAAGTCGGCGTCGGGCCCGCTGCCGCGCCCCATCGAGTGCACGAGGTAGTAGGCGACGTCGGTGCCCGCGAGCGCGTCGCGCAGCCCGCGGCCGTCCAGGACGTCGCCCCCGGCGACCTCGATCCCGGGGTGCCGCCCGGCGAGGTCCGAGGTCTCGGGCCGGCGGACGAGGCAGCGGACGCGGTGGCCCCGTGCCAGCAGCTCGTCGAGCAGCGCGCCGCCCACGTACCCCGTGGCGCCGGTGAGCAGGAGGGGGCGCTGCGTGTGGAGGTCCATGCGTCAGCTACGTCGGCCGGGGCGCGGCCGATGACCCCGGGGCGCCGGTGGCCCGTAACCCGACGACCGGACGAGGAAACCTTCAACATGGTGTTGAACCTGGAGGGGGGTCGGTCACGAGGAAGAGAGCGATGAGCACATTGGGCATCAAGGACGTCGCGGAGCAGACCGGCATCGCCGCCGGGACGATCCGCTTGTGGGAGCAGCGCTACGGCTTCCCCGAGCCGGGCCGCACCGGCTCGGGCTACCGCGTGTACTCCGAGGAGGACGTGTCCGCGCTGCGCCGCGTCATGGCCTATCGCCATCGCGGGCTCTCGGTCCCCGCCGCGATCGAGCGCGCCGCCGAGACGGGCGGCCCGGGCCACCAGCCGTCGATCTACGCCGCCGTGGCGGCCACCGACCACGGCGCGCGCCCCCAGACGCTCAAGAAGTCCACGCTGGTCGCGCTCAGCCGCGCGATCGAGCACGAGACGCTCGCCCGGGCCGCAGCCCCCGTGCTCTTCGGGGCGTTCCAGTTCGAGTCGATGTACCGCCACGTCGAGCAGCGCTACCGGCGCCTGGCGCGCTACGCGGACGCCGCGGTCGTCTTCGCCGACTTCGCCGAGGTGCGCCACCCCGACGACGGGCCGGTGGAGATCCCGATCGCCCAGGAGGACAAGCTCGGCAACGAGTGGGCGGTCATCGTCGACGCGCCGGGCTACTGCGCGTCGCTGCTCGGGTGGGAGATCTCGGACGACTCCGGCCACGACGGGGCCCAGGACGCCGACCGGCGCTTCGAGGCGATCTGGACCGTGGACCCGCGCGCGACCCGCCGCGCCGCCGAGGTGGCCGCCCGCCTGGCCGCGCGGGCCGATCCCGCCTACGGCGCGAAGCTCGAGCTGCTGCTCCGCGACCGCCCGCTGGCCGTGGAGGAGCCCGCGCCGGGCCTCACCGCGCTGACCAACCGGATGGTCGCCTACCTCGAAGCCGCGGCGTAGCCCGGCTCACAGCAGCTCGACGACGACCTCCGAGCCCGCGGGCAGCTCGCCGCTCCCGGCCGGGACGATGGCCAGGCCGTCGGCGCCGAGCATCGACGTGAGCTGGTGGGAGCCCTGCGGGCCCGTG
>JAXDGY010000407.1:0-6019 GCA_034664785.1 Solirubrobacteraceae bacterium | reverse complement strand
CCGGCTGGGTGGCCGTCGCCGTGGCGCACGCGCGTGAGGAGGCTGAGGACGTCTGGGCCGAGGCGCAGTACCTGCGGCGCCGTTGGTGATCTCGCGCGGCGATGGGCGCGAACGCCCCACCCCGCGTGGTCCACAGCCTGCCTGGCAGGACGCGCATCCACGTTCCCGGTTGGTCCGGCGCGTCGCCGGCGGCGCTTGAGGCGCAGCTCGCGCGCAGCCGAGGGGTCGGGCGGGTGCGGGCGAGCAGTCGCACGCGCAACGTCCTGGTGGAGTACGACGACGACCGGCTCGACGAGGCCGCGGTCGTCCGGCGCCTCGCCCGGGCGGTCCGCGACGCGCGGGTGGGAACGGGGCGCGCGCCGGGAGCGCCCGGCGGCCGGGCGCCCGGCCGCCGACCGACGGGCCGGGCGGCCGTCACCCACGCGGGCGCGCGCCGTGCCCGCATCGCGGTGCGCGGCCTCGATGGCGACCCGGAGGTCGCCCGCAGGCTCGTCGAGCGGATCGGCGGGCGGCCCGGGGTCCGGCGCGTCATCCCCAGCCCGCTCACCGGCCGCGTCCTCATCGAATTCGACGAGGTCGTACGGCACCTGCAGGGGATCCTCGACGACATCGCCGAGATCGAGCCGGCGGCCGACGACGGCGGGGAGATCCCCGCTCACCCGCTGGACCCGGCGCCGATCATCGAGGGCGCCGCGCGCGTCGCCGGCGCGGCGCTCGGGCTCGCGCTCCTGCTCGGCCGGCGTGCCGCCGGCACGAGGGCTGCGCCGCTGACGGGGCCGAGGCCGGGGGAGATCGCCGGCGCGGTGGTCCTGCTCGAGGGCGTGCCGCAGATCGCGCATCGCCTCGAGGACCTGCTCGGCCACGAGCGCAAGGAGCTCCTGTTCGCGGGCGTGGGGATCGTGTCGATGACCTCCGCGGGCGGCGCGCTCGGCCTCCTGTTCGCCGGCGCCGCCGGGCTCCGCGTGCTGACCGAGGCGATCGCTCGCCGCACGGCGTGGCGTGAGTACGAGCGCCGCCTCGCGGACGGATCGCCGGTGTACCCGGGCGCGATCGTCACGCTCGACGCGGGACGACGCGTCCCGCTGCGCGGACGCGTCGTGGACGGCACCGCCATCGGCCAGGGCCGCGACGGGACACCGCAGGCCCTCGTCCCGGGCGTCCTGGTCGAGCCCGGCGTGCGCATCCACGCAGGGCCGGTGACCATCGAGCTGGCCGGCGACGGATACGTCCCGCAGGCCGATGGGCCCGCCCCGGCAAGGACTGGGTCCCTGCACGAGCGCTACCTCGACGCCGTGCCCGTCGCGGCCGTCGCCGCGGCGCTGGCCACCGGGGGCGCGACCGGCTCGCTCGCCCGGGCGCTCACGGCGCTGCTCGTCGTCAACCCGCGCCCGGCGCTCGCCGGGACCGAGCACGCGGACCGCGCCGCCGCGGCGCGGGTGCTGCGCGCGGGGGTCACCATCGCCGGCTCACGACCCGAGCGCCCGGTCCGCCGTCCCGACGTGGTCGTGCTGGACGGCGCCGGCACCCTGTGCGACGGGTGGGAGCTGCGCGACGCCGTCGCGACCGGCGAGGATCTCGACCGGGCGGGCGCGCTGGCGCTGGCGGGCGCGGTCGCGGCCTCGGCGGGGTCGCCGTGGGGCACCGCGCTGCCGGGCGACGCGCGCATGATCCCCAGCGACGGCGCCTTCGACGGGCAGGCGGCGAGCGCGACCATCGACGGCGAGCGCTGGACGGTCGGGCCCATCGGTGAGCCACGCGGCGACCAGGCGCTGCCGGCCGAGCCGGGCGACCACCTGCTCGGGGTGCGTCGCGAGCGCGACGGCCACGTCGCGGGCATGCTCGCGCTCCGGCCGCGCCTTGCCGGCGGCACGGCCGTGCTGGTGGAGGCCTGTCGCGCCCTCGGCGTGCGGCTGGAGGTCGTCGGCGCCGCCGGCACCGGCGCGGTGCGCGGGATCGCGGCGCGTGCCGGCGCGCCGCTCGTGGTGGGCGCGGTCCGCGAGCGGGTGTCGGCGATGCGCGCCGAGGGCCTCGTCGTCGCGGTCGTGGGCGACAGCGCCGCCTCCGCCGCCGCCTTCGATGCCGTGGACCTCGCGGTCGGCCTGAGCTCGGGCCTCAGCGGGCAGTTCACTGCCCGGGCCGACCTCCTGGCGCCGCGTCTGGAGGCGGTGGCCGCAATCGTCGAGGCGGGCGCGCGACGGGACCTGGCCGTGCGCGACGCCACCGCGCTGTCGCTCGCCGCCAACGTCCTCGGAGCGGCGTGGGGGGTCCGCGCGGCGCCCCCGTTCCGCCTCGGCGGGCGGCCGGTGATGCTCGGCGGGCTGGCGGCGATGCTCGACGCCGCGCTGCGGCTCGGCGGCGGCCGCCGCGAGCGCACGGTGATCGAGCGCCTCGCCGACCCGCTGCCCGAGCGCTGGGGCCGCCAGCACCCGGACGCGGTGCTGCAGCGGCTGGCGAGCAGACGCGAGGGGTTGTCCTGGACGGAGGCGCGCCTCCGCTGGGCGCCGCCCGTGCAGGCGGGCGACCGGCGCGTGCTCGTCGACGGCGTCGGTCGGCAGCTCGCCTCGCCGCTGGTCGCGTTCCTCGCGGGCGGGGCCGCGCTCTCGCTGAGCACCGGTGCGGTCGGCGACGCGGCGATGATCGGCGCCGTGGTCCTGGCCAACGCGGCCGTGGGCGCCTGGCAGGAGCGCCGGGCCGGGGATGCCACGCGAACCCTGCTGCGGACCGGCCCGCCGGTCGGGCGCGTCCTGCGCGACGGCCGTGAGGAGGAGATCCCCGCCAGGGAGCTCGTCCCGGGGGACGTGCTCGTCCTGGTCTCGGGGGACCGCATCCCCGCCGACGCCCGCCTGCTGGAGGCGGTCGCCCTCGACATCGACGAAGCGGCGCTGACCGGCGAGTCGATCCCGGTCGCGAAGTCCGCCGACAACGGCACCGACGCCTCGCGGGTCGTCCTGGAGGGCACCGACGTGACGGCCGGCAGCGGCCGTGCGGTGGTGGTCGCCGTCGGAGCCGGCACCCGCATGGGCGCGATCGCCGCCGCGCTCGAGGAGGACGGCTCCGGTCCCAGCCCGCTCGACGAGCGCCTCGGTCGGATCATGTGGCGCGCGCTGCCGTTCATCGTGCTCGGCGGCGCGCTCGTGACCGGGCCGGGGATCGCGCTCGGCCGCCCCGCCGTCCAACAGCTCGCGCTCGGGGCCAGCATCGCGATCGCCGCGGTGCCCGAAGGCCTCCCGCTGCTCGCCGGCGTCGCGGAGGCGGGCGTCGCCCGGCGGCTGGCGCAGCGCCATGCGCTCGTGACGCGCCTGTCGGCCGTCGAGGCGCTCGGCCGCGTCGACGTCGCGTGCGTGGACAAGACCGGCACGCTGACGACCGGGCGGCTGGCGCTGCGCTGCGTCGCCGATGCCGCGGGTCGCCCGGCGGCGCCCGACGCGCTGCCGCCGCACCTGCGCGAGGTGCTGCGCACGGCGGCGCTGGCGAGCCCGGCGCCGGGCGACGCCGCCGCGGCGGCGCACCCGACCGACGTCGCCGTCCTCGACGGCGCGCGCGCCGCGGGCGTCGCCGACGGCGGCGCCCGGCGCGAGGCCGAGACGCCCTTCGACGCGGCGCGCGCGTTTCACGCGACCGTCGCCGACGGGCGGCTGCGCCTCAAGGGCGCCGCCGAGGTGCTGGCGCCGCGCTGCTCGCACGTGCGCACGCGGGACGGCGATCGCGCGCTCGACGCGGACGGGCGCGACGAGGTGCTCGAGCACGTGGCATCGCTCGCCGCCGACGGCCTGCGCGTCCTGCTCGTCGCCGAGGGCGATGCGCGGACCCCGATCGACGACCCGAAGGGGCTGGTCGTCATCGGCTTCGTCGGCATCGGCGATCCGGTGCGCCGCACCTCGCGCGACGCGGTGGCGCGCTGTCGCGAGGCCGGCGTGCGGGTGCTCATGATCACCGGAGACCACCCGGCGACCGCCTGCGCCGTCGCCCGGCAGGTCGGCCTGCCCTGCGACGACGCGCACCTGCTCACCGGCGCCGAGCTCGCCGCCCTCGACGACGAGGAGCTGCCGCGCCGGCTGGAGCACGCGACGGTGATCGCCCGGAGCACGCCGCTGGACAAGCTGCGCATCGTCGAGGCGCTGCGCCTCCGCGGTCACGTCGTGGCGATGACCGGCGACGGCGTGAACGACGCACCGGCGCTGCGGCTCGCCGACGTCGGTGTCGCCATGGGGCGCCACGGCACCGAGGTCGCGCGCCACGCCGCCGACCTCGTCCTGACCGACGACGACTTCGCCACGCTGGCGGAGGCGCTCGTGGAGGGCCGCAGCTTCTGGGGCAACATGCGCCGCGCCCTCGGCCTGCTGCTCGGCGGCAACGCGGGCGAGGTCGTCACGATGGCGATGACGGGCGCCACGGGACTCGGCGGGTTGAGCACGCGGCAGGTGCTGACCGTGAACCTCGTCAGCGACGTGCTGCCCGCCATGACCGTCGCGATGAAGGCCCCGCAGCACCGGGACCTCACGGCGCTCTCGCGCGAGGGCAGCGCCGCGCTCGACGCGCCGCTGCGCAACGAGATCCTCCGTCGCGCGGCCGGCACCGCCGTGCCGAGCCTCGCGGCGTGCCTGGTCGCCGCGGGGACGAGCGGCGCGCAGGCGGTCGGCCCCGTCGCGTTCCTCAGCGTGATGGGGACCCAGCTCGCGCAGACGCTCGCCATGGGGTGGAGCGACGGTCGCCCGGACCCCGCGATCGCCGCCGCGGTGGGCGGGTCCGTCGCCGCGCTCGCCGCCGGCGCCGCCGTGCCCGCGACGCGCGCCTTCCTCGGACTCGGCGGCCTCACGCCGTCCGAGGTCGGCCTGGCCTTGGGCGCGTCGCTCGCCGCGCCCGTCTTCGCCCGCGCCCTGCCCCACGCTCCCTGTCGCCGAGGGTGCCGCTAGACCGGCCAGCCGGTCCTGCGGGCGAGATACAGCAGCGGCTCCCACTCCGATGCGCCCTCGCCGGCGGACCGCGCGGCGCCGGCCGCCGGCGCCGGGCACGCGCCGCCGAACGGGCCCTGCGGCACGTCGATCGCCACGGCCTTGGAGTGGCGGTGGGGGAACAGCTCCCGGCCGAGGTCGTTCGCCGCGGCGTCCCGGACGCTGAGCGAGGGCAGCCCCCAGCGCTGCTCGATCATCCGCAGGATCGAGGTGTGGTCGTAGACGCGGTTGCTCACGTGGCCGCGCTTGGCGAGCGGTGAGACGAGCAGGCAGGGGACGCGGAAGCCGCGCCGGCCGTCGGCGTTGCCCGCCGCGGCGTCCGACGCCGGGATCGGCGTGGTGGCCGGCGGCACGTGGTCGTAGAAGCCGCCCCACTCGTCGTAGTTGAACAGGAGGACGGTCCGCGCCCAGTTCGGGCTGGTCGTCACCGCCTTGTAGATGCCGCCCATGAACGCCTGCCCGTTGCGGATGTCGGCCCGCGGGTGGTCGTCGTTCGACGTGCCCGCGCCCTCGCCGATGAACCGCGGGTCGACGAACGACACGTTCGGCAGGGTCCCGGCGGCGCAGTCGGCGTAGAAGTCGGCGACCGGGTGGCTGATCCCGGTGTACTTGCCGCCCCAGATCGCCAGGAACGGGAGGTCGGAGTAGTAGTAGCGGCCGCTGAGGCCGGCGGCGGCCAGGAGGTCCCAGATCGTCGGGAGCGTGGAGACCACGGGGGTGTTCGTGATGCGGTCGGTCTGGCCGGCGTGCTGGTAGATCCGGTTGGGGTAGGTCTCGGCCATGATCGCCGAGAAGTACCGCGAGAACGTCGTCCATTGCGGCACGGCGCGCCCCATGAAGGCGAGGTCCGCCTTGCGGTAGTAGCCGATGGCGAAGTCGTCGTTGCTCCCGGCGCGCAGCCAGCCGTCGCACGCGCCGCCGTTGAACTCGACGCGGCCTCCGGTGTAGGAGTGGTCGGGGTCGGCGTGCCCGCAGCCCTGGAAGTCGGGGGCGAGCGCGTGGGTCGGGTGGCGGACGCCTGCCGCGTCGGGGTAGCTGAGGCCGGCCTGGCGGCCGTCGGCGTGGGG
>JAXDGY010000406.1:0-10477 GCA_034664785.1 Solirubrobacteraceae bacterium | reverse complement strand
GTTGCGGCCTGGACGACCGGTGCGACCGGCTTCGTTGCGGCCTGGACGACCGGTGCGACCGGCTTCGTTGCGGCCTGGACGACCGGTGCGACCGGATTCGTCGCGGCCTGGACGACCGGTGCGACCGGCTTCGTCGCTGCCTCGACCGCCGGCGCGACCGGCTTCGTCACGGGCTGCGCCACCGGCCCGACCGGCTTGGTCGTGGCGCCGACCGCGGGCTGGGTCGCGCCGCTCGCGGGCGCCACCGCGGACGGGACGGACGGGGCCGGGGGGTGGACCGGGGCGGACACGGACGGCAGTGTGGCGGACGCCGGGGCCGGAGTCGACAGGACGGGCAAGGGCGTCGCGGCCGGGGCGCTCGCCGGCGCCGGCGCACCGCCGCCCGCGACCGGCGCGCCGCCCGCCGGCGGCGCGGTCACCGGCGACGCCGTTCCCCCGGTGATCGAGACCGCCCGGCCACCTCCGTGGCCGGTCACGACGCGACCGCCCCCCGCACGCGGCGCTGTGGCGGTGGCGCGCGACGGCGCCGCCGCCCGCGCCGCTCCGGGCACGCCGCCCCCGCTTCCGCCGACACCCCCGGCGGTCCCGGCCCGACCGCCGCCGCCGCCGTGCGGCCCCCCGGCCGCCACCGCGGGCTGGGGCCCGGGGCCCTGCCGGAGCACCTCCCCCGCGCCGACGCCGGTCAACGCCATCGCGGCCGCGGCCGCGGCCGCCTTGGCCCAGGTCGCCACCTCGGGATCCAGCCGCGCGCCGAGCTGGCTCGCGGCCACCGCCCCGCCGCCGTGGGACGGCCGCCATCCGACGAGCCGCCGCAGGAACGCGGGCAGCGGCAGCAGCGCGCCGATCCGGCGGCGGGCGGGCCGCGGCGGCGTCGCGACGCCGGCCGCCCACGCCTCCCGGCGGCAGCCCGCGCAGCGCGCGACGTGGCGGGCCAGTCGCCGTTCGTCCCGCACCCCGACCGGGCCCTGCGCCGCCGTGGCGATGATCCCCCGCACACGCAGGCAGCGCGCGCCCGTGGTCAGCTCCTCGTACTCCTCGGCCAGCCGCCGCCGCGCCCGGAACAGCGTGGACTCGACCTGCGAGCGGCCGAGCCCGAGGCGCTCGCCGATCTCCCGGTAGCTCAGGCCCTCGAGCTCGCGCAGCACGAGGATCTGGTGGTGGGTGTCGCTCAGCTCGTCGAAGGCACCTCGCAGGTCCCCCAGCGCCTCCTTCTGGACCACCGCGGCGTCGGGCGCCGCACCCGCGTCGACCAACCGCCCACGATCGGCGGCTCCGAGCCCGCCCTCGTCGTCGTAGGACAGCTCCGGTCGCCGCCGTGCCCGGCGGAAGTGGTCGATGCACGCGTTGCGCGCGATCTCGCGCAGCCAGGCGCCGAAGGCGATCGGGGCGTCGGTCTCGCGCATGCGCCGCAGGGCGGAGAGGAACACCTCCTGGGTGACGTCCTCGGCGCGCACAGGGTCGTGGAGCATCGCCCTGACCTGCGCCGCGACCTGCGGCTGATGGCGTGCGTAGAGGCGTTCGAACGCGCGGCCGTCGCCCGCCCGCACGGCCGCCACGAGGGCAGCGTCGTCGCCGTCGCGCACACGCGCGTGCGCGAGCGAGGGGGGCGGCGTCGTGGCGGGGTGGTCCATGCCGGGGGGCTCTCGGTAGGTTCCGTGCACGACGCATCCGCCGCCGCCGCGCACGTCAAACCCCATGTCTTCCCCATCTGCGCTCTGCGCTCACCTCGATGATCTGCTGCATCCGCAGATGTTCGAGGACTATGCGCCCAACGGCCTGCAGGTGCCGGGCCCCGCGGAGGTCCGGACGGTGGTCACCGGCGTCTCGGCCCACCTCGAGCTCTTCGAGCGCGCGGCGGCCGAGGGCGCGGACCTCGTCCTGGTCCACCACGGGCTGTTCTGGGACGGCGCCCCGCGGGCGCTGGACGTCCCGATGGCCCGCAAGCTGAAGCTGCTGTTCGACCACGACATGGCGCTGGCGGCCTACCACCTCCCGCTCGACGCGCACCCGGTGCTCGGCAACAACGCGAACCTGGCCCGCGCGCTCGGGGCAGCCACCTGGGAGCCGTTCGCGCGCCATCGCGGCCAGCCCATCGGCGTCGCCGCGAAGCTGCCTGGCGACGGCCTCGCCCCCACCGAGCTCGTCGCCCGCGTCCGCGCGGCGGTCGGCGGCCGCGAGCCGCTGGCCTTCCTGGAGGGCCCCGACCGGGTGCGCAGCATCGGGCTCGTGTCGGGCGCCGCGGCCGACCACGTGCATGACGCCATCGCCCTGGGCCTCGACGCGTTCCTGACCGGCGAGCCCGCCGAGCGCATCATGGCCGTCGCTCGCGAGAACGCCATCCACGTGCTCGCGGCCGGGCACCACGCCACGGAGACCTCGGGCGTCCAGCGGCTGGGCGAGGAGCTCGAGCAGCGCTTCGGCGTGCGGCACGTCTTCGTCGACGTGCCGAACCCCATCTGACGCCCCCGCCGGACGGCGCTCGAGGCCTTCCGCCCTCTCCGGCAAGGAGTGCCGCCGCGCACGGCTTTGAGCGGTCGGAGCGTGCGATTGCACGCCTGAGGTTGCCGCCGTCCGGGCGGCGGTGCATGATAAGCCAACGTTGCAACCAGCACAGGAGGATCTCGCCGTATGGCCAATCACCTGACGCCCACCGAGCTCGCGCGCGAGTCCGGCCTCGAGCGACGGGAGGTGATCACCAAGTGCATGGAGTTCGGCGTACCGATCTTCCAAGGTCGGATCGACAAGTCGCTGTTCATGGCCAACCTTGGCAGTCCGGCAACCAGCCAGGCGCAGCAGCCCGCACGCGCTTGATCTTCGCGACATAGGATGGGCTCCTCAGGGTTCTGACCCAGCGTCACACCGAGGAGGAGCATCGATGGAGGCAGGCACCGCTGCCAGCAGCACGGGTTCGAAGACGATCGCGGACCTGATGGGTCGCGCGGCGGAGAAGTACGGCGACGCCGTCGCGCTGCGGCGCAAGGTCGATGGGTCCTGGGTCGACGTGACCTACGCCGAGGTGGGCGAGGTGGTGTCGGAGATCGGCCGGGGGCTCATCGACCTCGGCCTGGAGCCGGGCGACCGCGTCTCCATCCTCTGCTCGACGCGGCCCGAGTGGACCTACGCCGACTTCGCCGTGTCCGCGGCCGGCCTGACCGTCGTGCCGGTCTACCCCACGAACTCCCCAGGGGAGTGCGAGTGGGTCGTCGGGAACTCGGAGTCCCGCGCCGTCATCTGCGAGAACGCCGAGCAGGCCGCCAAGATCGTCGAGGTGCGCGAGCGGCTCCCCGCGCTCGAGCACCTCGTCGTCATCGACCCGTCGCCTGAGACCGAGGCCGCCGGCGCGATCCCGCTCGACGCCCTGCGCGAGCGCGGGCGGACCCGCGACGCGGCCGAGCTGGAGGCCCGCGCAGCAGCCGTGCAGGGCAGCGATGCCTACACCTTCATGTACACGTCGGGCACCACCGGCCCGCCCAAGGGCTGCGTCCTGACGCACGGCAACTACCGCTCGGTGCTCGACATGGTCCAGCGGCGCGGCGGGATCGGCGGCAGCGACGACGACGTCGTCTACCTCTTCCTCCCGCTCGCCCACGCCTTCGCGCTGCTCGTGCAGCTCGGCGCCTTCGACGCCGGCGCCACGATCGCCTACTGGGGCGGGGACACCAAGCAGATCATCGGCGAGCTCTCCGAGGTCCAGCCGACCTACCTGCCGTCGGTCCCGCGGATCTTCGAGAAGCTCTACTCGCTCGTCACCGCCCACGGCGACCCGGAGGTCATCGCCGGCGCCACGAAGGTGGGCCTCGAGGTCCGGCGCCTGCAGGCCGCCGGCGAGCCCGTCCCGGCCAAGCTCCAGGAGCAGTACGACGGCGCCGAGGAGTCCCTGTTCAAGAACGTCCGCGCCGCCTTCGGCGGCCGGCTGCGCGAGGCGGTCACCGGCGCGGCGCCGATCTCGAAGGAGATCCTCGAGTTCTTCTACGCCTGCGGCGTCCCGGTCATGGAGGGCTACGGGATGACCGAGACGGCCACCGTGGCCACGAACTCCACGCCGGAGCAGCACCGCTTCGGCTCGATCGGCAAGCCCTTGCCGGGGGTCGAGATCCGGATCGCGGAGGACGGCGAGCTCCTGGTCAAGGGGGCGAACATCTTCCAGGGCTACTACAAGAACGACGACGCCTCCTTCGGCGCGGTCGAGGGCGGCTGGCTGCACACAGGCGATCTCGGGTCGATCGACGACGACGGCTTCGTCTACATCACCGGCCGCAAGAAGGACATCATCATCACCGCGGGCGGCAAGAACCTCACGCCCGCCAACCTCGAGAACGACCTCAAGCAGACGCGGTGGGTCTCCCAGGCCGTGATGCACGGCGATCGCCGGCCCTACCCGGTGATGCTCATCACGCTGGACGAGGAGGAGATCGTTCCCTGGGCCCAGCAGCAGGGCATCGAGGACACGTCGATCCCGGCACTGGCCCAGCACCCCGCGGTGCAGGAGCTGATCCAGGGCCTCCTCGACGACGCCAACGCGCGATACGCGCCGGTCGAGCAGATCAAGAAGTTCTTCATCCTCGACCACGACCTCTCCCAGGAGACGGGCGAGCTCACGCCGACCCTCAAGGTCAAGCGCAACGTCGTCAACGAGCGCTTCGCCGACCGCTTCGAGGCGCTCTACGCAACCTGACCATCGGTGGGGCCGGCCGGCGCGCGCCTCTAGGCTGTAGGCGTGCGGACCGACCCCACCGACAACGGCGGCCTCTTCGTCGGGCGCCGTCCGGGCACGGCCCCCGTGCGCTACCGCGGCGTGCCCGAGCGCGGCAGCGCGAAGCGCCGGGCCGTCGACCGGCTGCTGTCCGGGGCGATCCTCGCGGCGATGATCCTCATCTGCCTCGCGTTCTGGGGGCCCATCCCCGCGGGAGGGCTGTGGATCGCCGGGCGCGTGCAGTACGTGACCGACAACCTCGGGCTGGCCCTGCTGGCCGGCTTCGTCTCGCTCATGGTCGCGCTGTTCGGCGGCCTGGCGGTCCTCAAGCGCCTGGACCAGGCGTGGATCCTCGTGCGGCGCGCGGCCGGCTTCGACCAGCGCCAGGGCGTCCTGCGGTTCGTCTTCCCCGTGACCGCCGCAATCGGCGTCGCCGCCTTCTCGTTCTGGCTGATCATCATCGCGGGGCCCGGCGCCTCGCTCGCGCCCGGTTCCTAGTGGGGATCCGGGGCTACTACAAGCAGTTCGAGGCGCTCTCGGAGGAGGAGGTCAACGCCGGCAAGCGCGCCGACGCCGCCGCGCGGCGGCAGCGCGAGCTCGCACGCGTCGACCCGCTGGACCTCACGCGCACGACCTGGCCGGAGTATCCGCCGCCCTCGATCGTCAACGCCATCACCTTCGCGGCCCGGCGGGGGCTGCACCGCTACCTCGACCGGCACGCGACGCAGCTCCGGGGCGAGCTCGCGCATCTGCACGGGGTGCCCACCGAGCGCGTCGTCGTCGGCGACGGCGCAGCGCAGCTGATGAGCTCCGCCGCGCAGGCGCTGCTCGAGCCGGGGGACGAGCTCATCACGCCGTGGCCGTCCTACGCGCTCTACCCCGTCATGGCGCGCCGGGCCCGCGGCCACGCCGTCCCGGTGCCGGGGTTCGGCGTGGACGCGATCCTCAGCGCCGTCAACCCGCGCACCCGCATCGTCGCGCTGTGCAACCCGAACGACCCGACCGGCGAGCTGATGTCGCGCGACGAGGTGGCCCGGCTGCTCGACGCGCTTCCCGAGCGCGTCATCGTCCTGCTCGACGAAGCCCTGCGCGACTACGTCGACCCGGCCATCGAGGCCCGCGACGCCGCCCTGGACCTCGGCGAGCAGCATCCGCGCCTGCTCGTCTTCCGCACGTTCTCCAAGGCCTGGGGCCTGGCCGGGCTGCGGGTGGGCTACGCCGTGGGCGGCCCCGGGGCCGAGCCGCTGCTCGAGCGCCTCGAGCCCGAGCTGGGGCTCAACGAGCTCGCGCAGGCCGGCGCGCTGGAGGCGTTGCGCACGGCCGCGGACCTCGCGGCGCGCCGCGGGGCGATCATCGTCGAGGGGCGCCGCGAGCTCACCGGCGCGCTGGCCCAGCGGCCCGTGGCCGTCGCGCCGTCGCAGGCCAACATCCTGTGGCTGCGGGCCCCCGAGCTGCCCGGCGCCGAGCTCGCCGCCCGCCTGTCGCGTGCCGGCGTCGACGTGGCCGGCGGCGGGCGCCTCGGCGACCCCGACCGCGTGCGGATCGCGATCCCGCACCGGCCCGAGCTGCGCGAGCGCCTGCTGCGCGCCCTCGACGGCGCGCTCGGCACCGTCGAGCGCTGACCCCGGCCTAGCCCTCGCCGGACTGGCGCAGCAGCGTGCCGGTCGTCTGCTCGAGGATCTTGCGCCAGGCGCGCGTGGGCTCCCGTTCGGCCCCGAAGTGCTTGACCACCTTGCGGACCCGCGCCGCGGAGATCTCGATCCCGTGGCGCGCGGCCACGTCGCGCAGGCGGGGGTAGTCGGCGGCGAGCTTCAGCGTCACGGACTGGAAGCCGTGGCGGGCGATCTCGACGCGGCTCGTGAAGTTCATGATCGACGTGTGGAACATGAGCTCGTCGTCCGGCTCGGGCTCGATCAGGACGATGTCCACGCCCGGGTAGCGGTCCTCCCACTGCTTGGCCATCTCGTGCAGGCGCTGGTAGGCCAGCAGCTTGAACGCCTGGTAGCCGATCTGCGGCGCGCCCATCGCGCTGACGTGCTTGCGGGCGAAGGCGAAGTCGTTGACGTACGGGACGAGCGGGTTGATGACCACGACGAGCCTGGCGCCCGCCTCGACGGCGATGTCGAGGTTCGTCGTCGACACGATCCCGCCGTCGATGAGCTCGCGCTCGTGGACCGTGACCGGCTTGTAGACCATCGGCAGCGCGGTGGAGGCGCGCACCGCCGTGGAGATCGGCACGTCGTCCCACGCCTCCGAGCCGAAGACGATCCGCTCGCACGTGTCCAGGTCGGTCGCCGTCAGGTAGAGCTCGGAGGCCAGCTCGCGGAAGTCGTCGGTGCGGTCGGGGTCGCTGAGGACCCTGCGCACGTACTGCTCGACCCCCGACCCCGAGTACAGGCCGCTCGGCAGCCCCTCGGCCAGGCCGAGGGCCAGGTCCATCATGCTGACCTGCCCGAGCTGGGGCGCGAGGTCGCGCAGCACCTTGACCAGGCGGAAGGGCAGCATCGCGCCCTTGCGCGCGAACTCGGCGATGTTGGGGCGCAGCAGCTGCCCGAGGTCGATGTCGTGGAACGGCGTCGGGACCTGCTGGTTGACGACCCGCATCATCTCCTCGGGCGTGATCCCGTTCGCGACGAGCGCCGCGACGAAGGAGCCCGCCGAGGTCCCGACGTAGACGTCGAACTCGTTGACCGTCTTGTTCGTCGAGAGCAGGTCGAGGGCCCGCAGGGCGCCGATCTCGTAGACGCCCCCGGTGAACCCGCCGCCGCCGAGGACCAGCGCCGTCCGCGACGGCCGGGGACGGCGCCCGCGCGATCGCCCGCCCGCCCCACGCACCCGCTCCTCCGCGTCCGCCAGCTTCACCACCTTCCCCATGCGGGCCAGGGTAGAGCGTTGCAGGGACCGGCACGACCGTTCGGGGCTCTCGCTAGGCTGCCCGCCGATGCCCGTTGTCCGCCGCCTGGCCGGCATCGTCGCGGTGCTGTGCCTGTGGTTCGTCCCGGCGGCCTCCGCGTCGGCGCTGGACCTCCCGACGCTGCAGCGCGTGCTGCAGCGCGAGTCCGCCAAGCTGGGCCCCGCCGCCGCGGGGTACGTCGTCGACCTCACGAGCGACCGCGAGCTGTGGGCCGACGAGCCCGACCGCTCGCTCGTGCCGGCGTCCAACGAGAAGCTGTACACCACCGCGGCGGCGCTTTTGCGGTTCGGCCCCGCGACGACGGTGACCACCACCGTCCAGACCCGGGCATCGACCGAGGTCGACGCCGACGGCGTCGTGCACGGCGACGTGTACCTCGTCGGGGCCGGCGACCCGAGCCTCGGGGACAGCGGCCTGTCCGCCCTGGCCTCCGGGCTCGACACGGCCGGCATCACCAAGATCACGGGCACCGTCCTGGGCGACGAGTCGATCTTCGACGCCCTGCGCGGCAGCGCCGACTCGAAGTACGGGCCCGACTCCGATCTCGGCGGCTGGCTCGGCGGGCTGACGTGGGCGCACGGGCATGCGACGCCCGGCGGCCCGGCAACCGTTGCGGCCGCCCGCCTGCAGAAGCTGCTCAAGGCCCGGGGCATCCGGGCGGGACGGCGCGCGGCCGCGGGCCGCCTCGCGCAGGTGCCGGCCACGGACGGCACCCTCCTGGCGAGCGTGCGATCGCCCACCTTCGCGCGTCTGGCCGCGACCACGAACCAGGCCTCGGACAACTTCTACGCCGAGATGCTGCTGAAGGCCCTCGGCGCCCGCTTCGGCGCGTCGGGGAGCACGATCGCCGGGCTCACGGTGGCCAAGGCGGCGCTCACCGAGCTCGGCGTGTCGCCGCAGATGGCCGACGGGTCGGGGCTCTCGCGCACGGACCGCACGACCCCGCGCCAGGTCGTGACGCTCCTGCGGCAGGTGCAGGACAGCACGATCGCCAAGGCCTTCGAGGCGTCGCTGTCGGTCCCGGGCAAGGTCGGGACCCTGCGCAAGCGCATGCGCGGGACGGCCGCGGCCGGCCGCTGCCCGGCGAAGACCGGGACGCTGCGGGGCGTGAGCGCGCTGTCGGGCTACTGCCGCACCGCGGCCGGCGACCTGATCGCCTTCTCCCTGATCGAGAACCAGGTGTACGCCGCGGGGGCCAAGCCGATCGAGGACCGGATGGTTGCGGCGATCGCTCGCTACGCGGCGCCCTGACCGGTTCGAGCCTGCTGGGCTCGGATGGCCGTTGCGGCGATCGCTCGCTACGCGGCGTCCTGATGCGGCGCCCTGACGCGGCGCCCTGACGGGTTCGGCCGGGTGGGATCGGGTAGCCGCGACGCATGGACCGAGACCAACTCCAGCGCTTCCGGGCCGCCGTCCAGCGCAAGGCGCGGATGGCCGCCGAGAAGGCGCGTGCCCGGACGCCGCGCCCTGGGCCGGCCAGCAAGGCGCCGAGGGTGATGGGCGACCCCGACGGGGCGCTCGACGACATCGCGCGCGAGCGGCAGCCCGACGACCCCGACCCCCGCGTGAAGAGCCGCAGACACGGGCAGGTGACGGCCGACAAGTGGAACCAGTGAGGGCCTAGCCCTCCTCCGCGCCGTCCTGCCCCGCTGGGCCGTCCGCCTCGGCCGCGCGCGGCGGCGCCTCCCCCGCCAGCAGGGCGAGCAGCCCCGCCTCGTCGAGCACGGGCACGCCGAGGCGCTCAGCCTTGGCCAGCTTCGAGCCCGGCGAGTCACCGGCCACCACGTAGTCGGTCTTCTTCGATACCGACGAGGTCACGCGCCCCCCCGCGCCCGTGATCCGCTGCGTCGCCTCCTCGCGCGTGAGCTCCGGCAGCGACCCGGTGAGGACCACGGTCCTGCCGTCCAGGATGCCCTCGCCCGGGGGCGGTCCCTCCTCCTCGAGGCGCAGGCCGATGCCGCGCAGGTCCTCGATCAGCTCGCGCATCTGCGGATCCTGCAGCTGGGCCACGATCTTCTCGGCCATCTTGGGCCCGACCCCCGGCGTGGCCTCGACCTGTTCCGGCGTCGCCGCGAGCAGGGCGTCGATCGACCGGAACTGCTGGGCCAGGTTGCGCCCCGTGACGAAACCGACCTCCTCTAGGCCGATGCCGAACAGCAGGCGGCCGAACGGCCGGTTCTTGGACTCCTCGATCGCGGCCAGCAGGCGGGTCGCGGAGACCTCGCCGTAGCCCTCGAGCTCCATGAGCTGCTCCTTGGTCAGCCGGTAGAAGTCCCCGGCCGTCCGCACGAGCCCGCGCCCCTGCAGCGCGGCGACCTGCTTCTCCCCCAGCCCGTCGACGTCCATCGCCCCGCGCGAGACGAAGTGCTTGAGCAGCTGCCACTGCCGCTCGGGGCAGTGGCGGTTCGGGCACTTCGTGAAGACCGAGTCCTCCGGCTTGACCGTCGGCGTGTCGCAGAACGGGCAGCGCTCCGGCGGCCGGGGGACGGGCGGCCGGTCGGTGGCCTCCACGACGTGCGGCGCCGGCGAGAGCACCTGCGGGATGACGTCGCCCGCGCGCAGGACGATGACCTCCTCCCCCGCGCGGATGTCCTTGCGGACGATGTCCTCCTCGTTGTGCAGCGTCGCGAGCTTCACCGTCACGCCGCCGACGTGCACCGGCTCCAGCTCGGCGAACGGGTGCAGGTCGCCGAACTTGCCGACGTTCCACTGCACGTCCTTGAGCAGGGTCACCTTCGTGGTCGGCGGGAACTTCCACGCGATCGCCCAGCGCGGGTCGCGCCCGACGACGCCCAGGCGCCGCTGCAGCTCGATCTGGTCGACCTTGACCACCACGCCGTCGATCTCGAAGTCCAGCGCGCCGCGGCGGT
>JAXDGY010000405.1:0-4644 GCA_034664785.1 Solirubrobacteraceae bacterium | reverse complement strand
GGGCAGCTCGACGTCCAGCTCGCCGAGGACATCCTGGTCTGCGGCGATGCCAAGGCGGACAAGCAGCTGGTCATGGAGCTCATCGAGCGCATCGACGGCCTGCGCTGCGTGGACTGCGGGCGGCTGGAGACGGCGCGCATCACCGAGTCCCTCACGGCCCTGCTGATCGGCATCAACATCCGCTACAAGACGCACGCCGGGATCAGGATCACCGGCCTGGACTGATGGGCGCGCCGGTCGTCGTCCTCTCCGGCGGTACCGGCGGGGCGAAGCTGGCCCGCGGGCTGCTCGACGTCGCCGGCGAGGTCCTCGTGGTCCTGGCCAACACGGGCGACGACGTGGAGATCCACGGGGGCCACGTCTCCCCCGACCCCGACCTGTGCCTGTTCTGGTTGGCCGACCGCATCGACGCGCGCGGCTGGGGACTGGACGGCGACACGTTCCACGTCATGGACGCGCTGCGCGGCCTGGGCCGCGAGGTGTGGTTCAACCTCGGTGACCAGGACCTCGCGATCTGCCTCGACCGCCGCGCGCGCCTCGAGGGCGGGGAGCGCCTGACCCACGCCCTCGCCCATCTCGCCGATCGCCTGGGCGTGCGCGCGCGCGTCCTGCCGATGAGCGATGACGCGGTGCGCACCTCCGTGCGCGCCGCCGGCCGCTGGTGGGACTTCCAGGAGTTCATGATCCGCCACGGCGGCGCGGGCCCGATCGAGGGCCTGCACTTCACCGGCGCCGACGCCGCGACACCGCCGCCGGAGGCGCTCGACGCCATCGCCGCCGCGCGTGCCATCGTGATCGGCCCCTCGAACCCCGTGATCTCCATCCGCCCGATCCTCGCCGTCCCCGGCATCACCGACGCGTTGCGTGCCGCCCGCGCGCCCGTCGTCGCGGTCTCGCCGATCGTCGACGGCGCCGTGCTCAAGGGCCCGACGGCGGCGTTCATGCAGTGGGCCGGCGAGCCGCTGTCCGCGTCCGGCATCGCGGCGCTCTACGGCGGCCTGCTCGACGGCTTGGTCTGCGACGAGGAGCCGGTCGGGCTCCCCGTGCCGGCCCTCCAGACCTCGACGCTGATGTCCGACGCGGCTGCGCGCGAGCGCGTCGCGCGCGACGTGCTCGGGTTCGCCGAGGGCCTGGCCGCATGAGCACCGGCCGCCCCGAGACGGTCGCCGTCCTGCCCGTCAAGCGCTGGGACGCCGCCAAGCAGCGGCTCGCCGAGGACTTCGGCAAGGGGACGCGGCGGGCGCTCGTCGAGGCGATGGTCACCGACGTGCTGATCGCCCTGCGGCGCTCCAAGCGCGTGGACCTCACGCTCGTGATCACCAAGGAGCCGGGCGTCGAGGCGCTGGCCCACGGCTACGACGCGGACGCCGTGCACGACACCGCCGAGGACACGCACAGCGCCGCGGCCGCGCTGGGCGTGCAGCGCGCGGTCGAGCGCGGCGCCCGGCGCGTGCTGCTGATCCCCGGCGACTGCCCGGCCATGGACCCCAAGGAGATCGACGCGCTGCTCGCGCGGCCGGTCGCCGAGGCGGGCGAGGTCGTGATCATCTCCGACCGCCACGGGACGGGGACCAACGGGCTGCTGCTCACCCCGCCGCAGGTCATCGAGCCGGCGTTCGGGCCCGGCAGCCGCGAGCGCCACGAGCGCCTGGCGGCCGCCGCCGGCGTGCCGTGCTCGGTGCAGGAGGTCCGCTCGCTCATGCTCGACGTCGACACCGCGGAGGACCTCGACGTGGTCCGCGAGGCGCTCGGCGAAGGCGTCGGCAACGCGGCCCACACCCGCGGGATGCTGAGCCGCCTCGCGCGGCGATGAGCCTGACGGCCGTCGCGGTGCCGGGGCTCCCGGAGGTGCGGGAGGGCGACGACCTCGCCGCGCTCATCGCCGCCCGCGCCGAGCTGCGCTCCGGCGATGTGCTGGTCCTCGCGCACAAGGTCGTCTCGAAGGCCGAAGGCCGCGTCGTCCGCCTGGCCGACGTCACGCCCGGCGCGCAGGCCGTCGCGCTGGCCGCGCAGCTCGGCAAGGACCCCGCGCAGATGGAGGTGGTGCTGCGCGAGACCGCCGAGATCGTCCGCGCGGAGCGCGGCGTCATCGTCTCCCGCACCCACCACGGCTTCGTCTGCGCGAACGCGGGGGTCGACGCGTCCAACGCGGCGGCGGACGGGGAGCTCGTCCTGCTGCCGGCGGACCCCGACGCGTCGGCGCGGGCGCTGCGCGCCGCCCTGCCCGGGCGGCCGGCCGTGGTGATCACCGACTCCTTCGGGCGCGCGTGGCGCCACGGCCAGGTCGACGTCGCGATCGGCATCGCCGGGCTCGCGCCGCTCGAGGACTGGCGGGGGCGCGACGACGCCCGCGGTCGCGAGCTGAGCGCCACGTGGATCGCGGTCGCCGACGAGGCGGCGGCCGCCGCCGACCTGGTGCGGACGAAGGACGGCGGCCTGCCCGCGGTGATCCTGCGCGGCCTCGAGCGGCACGTGACACCCGACGACGGGCCGGGGGCCCGCGAGTTGCTGCGCAGCCGGGACGAGGACCTCTTCCGCTGACCGTGGCCGTCGGCTAGCGTCGGCGCAGCGATCACGAAGGGAGCGCGAATGCCCGAGTCCCCGAAGGACCTGGTCCGGCGGCACTTCGAGGAGGTCTTCAACCACCGTCGGCTCGACGGCTGCGACGAGCTCGTCGCGGACGACTACGTCGAGCATGCCGTCGCGCCGTTCGGGACGACGGAGCCGGGGCCGGTCCACGGGCCGACCGCGATGCGCGGGACGCTGGCCTGGCTGCTCGGGATGTTCCCCGACCTGCACATGACGGTGGAGGCGATCGTCGCCGAGGACGACACCGTCGCCGCACGGGTGGTCGCCGAGGGGACGCACACGGGCGTCGTCGACGGCAGCCCGCCGCCGTCCGGCCGCCGGTTCTCGGCCCGCCAGAGCCACTGGTTCCGCGTGCGCGACGGCCGCCTGGTCGAGCACTGGGCCGTCCGCGACGACCTCACCACGATGCTGCAGCTCGGCATCGTGCAGGAGCCCGGCGCGACCCCGTCCCGGTAGCACCACCCGGCGGGGGGGTCAGCCTTACCCCGGATCGGGGGCAAGCCGCACCGGTGCTGGGTGGGTGGCCCGCTTCACCGCGTCCGCCGGGAGGAGCAAGCTGCGTGCATGCCCCGTCCCGCCACTCCCCCCCTCTCCGCGGTGTCGACCAACGATCTCCGCGTGCTGCTGGCGGATGAGCGCGATCCCCACCGCCGCCAGCGCGAGCTCGTTCGCGCGAGCCTCCTCGCCTGCCCGACCCGCACCCGGGTCAGCGCGCCCAAGCGCTGACGCCGGCCGCCAGGCCGCACGCGGACGGGGCGCTGCTGCCCCGCGGCCTGACGGCCGTCCGTCGGGCCGGCCGTCAGTGGCCCTTGGCCGCGGCCGTCTGGTTGACCAACGGCTGGTAGTCCCGGCAGGCCTCGCCACGCAGACCCGGGCACGGCGGCAGCGGCGTCGGCACGCTGACGCCGGATATCACCGGCAGGACCACCCGCGAGGGCCGGTCGCGCCCGTAGGCGAGCGTCACCGCGGCGGTGGAGCCCTGCGGCTCCGCCTTGCCCAGCGCCCACACGGGCTGGTCGCCGCCCGGAGCCTGGATCGTGATCCGGATGCGCGACCCGGCCCGGTAGGCGTGACCCTGGTAGTAGAGCGGCACCTGGATCTCGGCCCACTTGTCGGCCGGCAGCGGCCGGTCGTCGGCCTGGGTCAGGGTCGGAACGGGCTCCAGCAGCGTGCTCTTGGCCTTGTCGAGCTTGCGGGCGGTGCCGCGCAGCCAGCCGTTCTGCACGAACGTCTCCTTGCCGTCGGGGCGCACCTCGGAGACCGTGACCTGCAGGTCGACGCTCGGCTTGGAGGACTTGATCCACGCCTGCAGCGCCCCGGGCCCGACGATCGTCGTCGGGGTCGCCAGCGGATCGGTCAGGTACGACAGCGCCTTGCCCGCCGGGCTCTGCGCCCACTGGTACTGCGGTGTGGCCGTCCACAACCCGCCGGCGCCCGAGGCCGTGTTGCCGGTGAAGCTCGTCGCGGGCCGCGCGGCCGGGTCGGCGGTGAACGCGTCGGCGCCCTGCTTCTTGGGCTTCGAGGTGCCGAGCGTGCCCCCTGCGCCGAGGTACCAGGAGCGTGCCTTCGTGCCCGGGAGCGGGAACTTCGAGAAGGACTGCTCGAAGCCCGGAACGGGCGCCCCCGCCGTGGCGCTCCCCGCGCCGTTGTCGAACAGGACGCGGACCGACGGCAGCGCCTCGAAGGCGGCCAGGGCGGCCTCATAGGTCGGCTGGGCCTGGATCGGGTCGTCGGGCAGCGTCACTCCGGGGACGCCCATGGCGGTGCTGTAGACCGCCGGCGCGAGCGCCTTGAGGTCGGACGACAGCCTTGGCGCGCGGCGCGCCACGTACAGCTCGAGGAAGTCGTACCAGCGCGTGAAGGTCGCCGGGTCCAGAGAGTCGATGTGCGTGCCGTTGGTGAAGGTGAACCACTTGCGCGTCGTCCCGGTGAAGCGCGACGCCAGCGTCGCGCAGTGCCCGCCGGTCTGCTCGTCGGTCCACTGGCACGCCAGGTAGGTCGGGACCTTGATCTTGTGCACGAACGTCACGGGCGCCAGCGGATCGGCGACCTTGG
>JAXDGY010000404.1:0-5440 GCA_034664785.1 Solirubrobacteraceae bacterium | reverse complement strand
GTCGGCGAGGTGCTCGAGGACGTCGAGGCACAGGACCGTGTCGAAGCGCTCGCCGGTGAGCTCGTCGAGCGCCTCCTCGATGGGCGCCGTGACCACCCGGTCGAGGACCTCCTCGGCGCGGGCCGCGGCCTCGGGGAAGACCTCCACGCCGACCACCCGGCCGGCGCCCGCCCGGCGCGCCGTCACGCCGACGTTGCCCGCCCCGCAGCCCACGTCGAGGACGCGGCCCAGCGGGCGCGGCAGGCCGTCGATGATGTCGGCGCGCTCGTTGGCGTAGTAGCCGGCGGCGGTGATCGGCTCGACCATGGCGCAGGACCCTACGCGTCGCCCCCGCGCCGTCGCCGTACGAGCGCGGCGACCTGGTCGCTGACCTCGCCCGGGATCAGCCCCAGCCGCCAGACCGCGACGGCGAACAGCAGCGCGGCGAGCGGCGCGCGCACGAGCGCCGGCCCCACGGGCGCCAGGCAGGCGGCGGCCGGGACGAGCGCCGCGAGCAGCCGGAGGGCGAACCGCGCGTCGAGGTCGCCTTCGAGCGTCCCCCGCAGGCCCGTGTAGGTCGCCACGCAGAGCGCGATCTCGCCGAGCAGCGCGGCGATCGCGGCGCCCTCGGCGTCCAGCGGCGGGATGAGCACCAGGCCGCCGACCACGACGACCGCCAGGCCGATCACCCCGGCGACGGCGATGCGGCGCTGGCGGCGGCGGGCGATGAGCGAGACGTTGAAGGCCTGGTTGAGGAAGACGAAGACCAGCGCGAAGGAGAGGATCGCGAGCGGGCGCGCCGCCTCCCGGTACTCCGGGCCGCCGAGCGCCAGGACGATCGGCACGGCGGCGACCGCGACCACCACGGCGATGCCCGCGCCGATCGTCGCCCCGACCTCGACCATCCGCTGCAGGACGTAGCGGGCGCGGTCGGCCGCCGGCGCGGCGGAGACCACCGGCAGCACGACGGTGTTCAGCAGGATCGGCAGCCCCACGAGGATCTCGAAGATCCGGTAGGCCGTCCCGAAGATGCCGGTCTGCACGTCGTCGGTCAGCAGCGACATCATCACGACCAGCACGCGGAAGTAGAGGACGCTCAGCACGACCGCGACGGCCAGCGGCAGCGTCTCGCGGATGACGGGCTTCCAGCGCGCCCAGTGGAACTGCGGCACGATGAAGCCGCCCCGCCCGAGCAGCAGCGGGCTGGCGAGCAGGACGACCGCGCCCACCGCGATCTGGACGGCGAAGAACGGCACGAGCCCTGTCCCGGCCACGACGAGCACGGCGATCCCGGCGACGGTGAGGACCTGCCGCGCGACCTCGTTGGCCGTGACGCGCTCGTTGCGCAGCTCGACGCTCAGCGGCAGCAGCATCGCCGACTGCGCGTTGGTGAGCAGGAGGCCGGCCCCCATGAGCACCGTGCCCACGACAAGGGCGCTGCCGTAGCCGGCCACGAGCGAGAACGCGGTCCCCACCGCCACGCCGATCGCCGTCAGGACGATGCGGATGCCCGCGACGTCGGCGGTCAGCCGCCGCCGCGCCGGGCCCTTCGGCAGCACGGACAGCTCGCGCGCGCCCGTGGCGGTCAGCCCCGCGTCGGTGATGCCGCCGACGATCGCGACGACCGCGGTGACCGTCACGTAGCGGCCGAACTCGCCCGGGCCGAGGTAGCGCAGCAGCAACACGGACGCCGCCGCCGAGAAGACGTTGCCCGCCACGTAGCCCAGGCCGCGCACCGCGCCCCCGCGCACCACGCGGCCGCCGACGTCCGTGCCCGCGAGGACGTCATCGGCCTCGGCATCGGGACGCACGGCGGACACGCGTACATCTAAGCTCACGGGCCTTCATGGCAGCCACCACCAAGTCCGCACTGATCACGGGGATCACCGGCCAGGACGGGTCCTATCTCGCCGAGCTGCTGCTCGAGAAGGGCTACGACGTCCACGGCATGGTGCGCCGGGCGAGCACGGAGAAGTTCGACCGCATCGAGCACATCCGCGAGCGCATCACGCTGCACCAGGGCGACCTGCTGGACCAGCGCTCGCTCGTCGACGCCCTACGGGCGAGCAAGCCGGACGAGATCTACAACCTCGCGGCGATGAGCTACGTCGCCGTCTCCTGGATCCAGCCGACGCTGACCGCCGAGTTCACCGGCGTCGGGGTCACCCGCATCCTCGAGGCGATGCGCGAGACCTGCCCCGAGGCGCGCTTCTACCAGGCCAGCTCGAGCGAGATGTTCGGCAAGGTCCTCGAGATCCCGCAGACCGAGGCGACGCCGTTCTACCCGCGCTCGCCCTACGGCGTGGCCAAGGCCTACGGGCACTTCATCACGGTCAACTACCGCGAGTCCTACGACCTGCACGCGACGAGCGGGATCCTCTTCAATCACGAGTCACCACGCCGCGGGCTCGAGTTCGTCACCCGCAAGATCACCTGGCACGCCGCGGCGATCCGCCACGGGAGGATCGACAAGATCCGCCTCGGCAACCTGGACGCCGAGCGCGACTGGGGCTACGCCAAGGACTACGTCATCGCGATGTGGCTGATGCTGCAGCAGGACCGCGCGGACGACTACGTCATCGCCACGAACCGGACGAACTCGGTGCGCGACTGCATCGAGATCGCCTTCGACGAGGCCGGGCTGCCCGACTGGGAGCGGCACGTCGAGATCGACCAGGCCTTCGTGCGCCCCGCCGAGGTCGACCAGCTCATCGGCTCCTACGCCAAGGCCGAGCGCGACCTGGGCTGGAAGCCCGAGACGACCTTCGAGGAGCTCATCCGGCTGATGACGCGCGCCGACCTGGAGCTGCTCAAGCCCTAGGACCGGTTTCGGAATGAGGCGCCAGTGTGAGGGGGCCGGATTCGTGGATGACGGGCGCCGACCGATCCGTCGCCGCGAGACGGCCGCCTCACGCTCGCGCCTTTCCGAAACCGGTTCTCAGGCGGCGGCGCGCCCCAGCGCCGCGAGATCCGCGTCCACCATCTCGCCGATGGTCTGCTCGAACGGGATCTCGGCCCGCCAGCCCAGGTGCTCGTGCGCCCGGCTGGGGTCGCCCACCGGCGGCGTGGACTCGGGCGGGCGCACGAAGGCGGGGTCGACGCGGATGCGGCCCTCGGTCGGCACCCCGGCGCGCGCGAACGCCGCGTCGACGAGCTCGCCGACCATGCGCGGCTGCCCCGACGCGAGCACGTAGTCGCCGGGCTCGTCCGCGCGCGCCATCAGGTGCACGCCGCGCACGACGTCCCGCGCGTCGCTCCAGTCGCGCACCGCGCGCAGGTCGCCGAGCACGAGCTCGTCCTGGCGGCCGAGCGCGATCGCCGCCGCGCCGCGCGTGACCTTGCGCGGCAGGAACCGCTCGGGGCGCCGCACGGACTCGTGGTTGTAGGTGATGGCGCTGGAGAGGTGCAGCCCGTGGTGGGCGCGCATGGTGCCCACCAGGCCGTGGGCGGCCAGCTTGGCCACGCCGTAGGGCGAGGCGGGGCGCATCGGCGTGTCCTCGTGCTGGGGCGACTCGCGCGCGTCCCCGAACACCTCGCTGGAGGTCATCACCACCGTGCGGGGGCCCGTGCCGAGCGCCAGGACGCCCGCCAGCAGGGCCGCCGTGCCCCCGACGATGGCCTCCACCGTGCGCGTGGGGTCCCGCCAGGAATCGGGGACGAACGTGGGCGCGGCGAGGTGGTAGATCTCGTCCGGGCGAGCCGTCGACAGGGCCGAGCGCAGGCTCTCGGGGTCCAGCAGGTCGCCCGCCAAGAGCTGCACGTCGTCGCGGATCGTCCGCAGATTCGGCAGGTCCCGGGCGGTCGGAGGGCGAACCAGACCTGCAACCTCATACCCTTCACGAAGTAGTAATTCGGCCAGGAAGGAGCCGTCCTGTCCGTTGATGCCGGTGATGAGCGCGCGTCGCGTCGTCACGGGCGGGAGCGTATCGGCCGAGGAAGCACGCGACTTTGCGGGCTCGGTCGCGTTCCACCCCTAGGCTCCTCGACCGAATCGGAACCCCACCCTGATGTCCAGCCACCCCATACCGCTCAGCCCGCGCACGCCCAGGATCGACGTCGATCCGGCCAACGCGGTCCCGCCGCCGGGCGTCGACGTCCTCGGCGTGCCGCTCGCGCTGACGGACTACGAGCGCACGATGGACTGGATGGACGCGACCATCGACGCCGGCGGCAAGGGCTACGTCTGCGTCGCCGCCGTGCACACGGTCATGGCCTGCCGCGAGGACCCCGAGCTGCGGGCGGCCGTCATGGCCTCCGACCTCACCGTCCCGGACGGCCAGCCGCTCGTCTGGGCCATGAACGCCCTCGGGCACGCCGTGAGCTCCCGCGTCTACGGCCCGGACCTCATGGCCCGCTACTGCGAGCGAGCCACCCGGACCGGCACGCGGATGTTCCTCTACGGCGGCCGCAACCAGGGCGCCCTGGTCCAGCTGGCGCTCAACCTGCGCCAGGAGCACCCGGGCCTGCAGATCGTCGGCGGCTACGCCCCGCCCTTCCGCGCGCTGACCTCCCACGAGGAGGACGCGGTGGTCGACGAGATCAACCGCTCGGGCGCGGACGTCGTGTGGGTCGGCATCGGCGTGCCCAAGCAGGAGAAGTGGATGGCCGCGATGCGCGAGCGCCTCGACGCGCCCGTCCTCGTCGGCGTCGGGGCTGCGTTCGACTTCCACGCCGGCCTCGTCGCCCAGGCGCCCCCGTGGATCCAGGCGCTGGGCATGGAGTGGGCCTACCGGCTCTCGCGCGAGCCGCGTCGTCTGTGGCGGCGCTACCTGCGCTACAACCCGCGCTTCGTGACGGGCTTCGGCCTGCAGTGGCTGCGGGGCCTCATGCGCGGGCGCCGGCCCAGCACCGTTCGTCGATAGCCTGGGCCCGTGGCCTACGACGTCTCCGTCATCGGGTGCGGCCGGGTAGGGCTGCCCTTGGCGCTGTCCTTCGCGGATCGGGGCCTGCGCGTCCTCGGCGTGGACAAGTCGCCGCAGATCCTCGACAACGTGCGGGCGGGCCGCATGCCGTTCGAGGAGTCCGGCGCGCAGGAGGTGCTCTCCCGCACGCAGGTCGACTGGACCGACTGCGTGGCCGACGCCGCCAAGGCCGACCACATCGTCATCACGCTGGGGACGCCGACCTTCAGCCACATCGAGATCGATCTGAGCGACATCCGCACGGTCCTCGACGACCTGCTGCCGCACCTGCGCGCGGGCCAGTCGCTCACGCTGCGCTCGACGATCGCGCCGCGCACGACCGAGTTCGTCGCCGGCTACGTGGCCAAGCACCGCGGGTTCGACATCGGCACCGAGCTCTTCGTCGCCCATTGCCCGGAGCGGATCGCCGCGGGGCGCTTCTTCGAGGAGATCGTCTCGCTGCCGTGCATCGTCGGTGGTGTCGGGGAGCGCTCGGGCGCCGTCGTCGGCTCGCTGTTCGAGGTCTTCGGCGCGCCGATCGTCCAGAGCACGCCGGTCCA
>JAXDGY010000403.1:0-3241 GCA_034664785.1 Solirubrobacteraceae bacterium | reverse complement strand
CTCGGCATCGGCGTGCGGGTTGTCGAGGAAGATGCGCACCTCGTAGGACGGGCCCCCATGGTCCAGCCCGGAGACCTCGATGTCCCCCCGCTGCACACCCTCTGCGCCCTCCGTGCCGGTCGGAATCGGCACGGAGGGGATCACACGTGGCCCGCGCTCACTGATAGGTGATCACGGACATCAGCTCGAACTTGGGCAGTTCCTCGTCCTCCGGAACCATGTCTGTCGTGCTCAGGACCACGGGTACCACGGTGATGGTCATCGTCGGCCCGTCATCCACCGCCTTGCGGATCGCGTCGGTGGCGATCACGACCTTGCGCGTCGGCCACAGCGCGTGCGGCGGCCTGGGGTCATACGTCGACCGCGGGGCGACGTCGCAATGGCCCTCGTCACCGAAGCAGCCCCCGTGTCCGAAGATGATGTAGGAGCCCGCGTAGCCGTTGTCGAGCGTCGTATCCGTGTCCTCGTCGGCGTCGGGGTTGTTGACGAAGATCCGGCCCTCGTAGGTCGAACCCGAGTGATCGAGCCCCTCGAACTCGATGTCGGCACGCGAGAAGTCGCCGCCGAGCTCCGCGAGGGCGATCTCCGACGAGATGGCCTTGATTGGAATTGCCATGACGATCTCCTTCTCAGCTCGGCTGTGCGCCGGCCAGCGCGACGGCGGAGAACTGGTCGGCGGGGACGCGGACCCGCGACGCTCCGTACGAGTATCCCAGCCGGCGAATATCGAGCACGTCTTTCACCGTCAAAGCCCACGGCGCCAGAGTGCGATTCAGGTAGCTGGGAGGGATGTTGTCAACACCGTGCTTCACCTGCCAGAGGTACCACAGCCGGTCGATCATGCAATGGTGAGACCAGAAGATCGGGTCAAACGCCGAGGATGCGATCTGTCCCATGTCGCCTCTCACCCAGCCGTGGACCTGGTCGTGCACGTTCTGCAACTGGTTTGAGAAGTCCTCGAAGGTGGTGAGGTTGTTGACGATGTTGTCGACCGCAGCCTTGCCCGGCAACGCCGACGGCCGGAGCTGGTTGCGGGTCGTCCGCGGCGGGTTCGCGCGCAGCGCGGGCGGCACCGGCCCGCTTCTCAGCGGACCGTTCGCCGGGCCCGCCGTGAACGCCGGCGGGAGGCCGACCTGATGCGACAGCGGCGATGTCCAGTCCCACCACGGCAGGATCGCGTCCTTGTTCTCGGCCGCCGCCACGCGCTCGAAGTACAGCAGGTAGGCGCGGTGCCACGGCAGGAAGAGGTCGTAGTTGAACTGCTGGCCGCCGACGCCGTTGTGATGCCAGCAGTCGTTGCGGTTGAAGCCGTGATACTCCGACCAGTACATCCAGCTGCGGTTGTCGGGTTCGGAGCGCGCCTGCATCTTCTGGTAGGCATCGGTCAGGGCGGGGATGTTCGCCTGCTCGACATTGCGGCGGACTCTGACCAGCGCCTTCACGATCGAAGTACGCACCGCGCTCGGGGCATTGGACACCACCGAGAGGTTGGACCAGGGACTTCCGTTCGCCATCGTTGCTCCTATCTCCGTTAGGTAAGAGCGATCGTAAGGCACCGCCGAATCGCGGCGGGGTTTTCTATGTCAACTTTGTGTGAGTTTCGTCACCCTACGGCAGCCGCCCGCCGAGCCGCAGCGAGCTGGCCATCGCACCGGCGAGCAGCAGCAACGCCGCACCCGCGAACAGCGTGGTGATCTCACGCTTTTCGGGCTTCGTGCCGATCTGCGAGCCGAGCCGGTCGTAGACGGCGTCGAGCTGGTCTGAGTCCTCCGCGCGGAACGCCTGGCCGCCCGAGGTCGATGCGATCCGCTGCAGCGCCTCGGTGTCGGGCGGCACGTAGAGCGTCCGCCCCTGCACGGTGATCGTTCCGTCCGGCGTGCCGAGCGCGACGGTGTAGATCGGAACGCGCAGGCGCCTGGCCTCGGCGGCGACCTGATACGCGGCCGCGCCGTCGGTCGCCGATCCGTCGGAGAGCAGCACGAGCGCCGCGGGTGGCCGCCGCGCCGACGTGTCGCCGCCGCGGACCTTCAGGTCGTCGAGCGCGGTCCCGAGCCCGGCGCCCGTCGACGTGCCGGCGATCGGCTGCAGCGAATCGAGCGCGTGCGAGACGGCGGCATGGTCGGTCGTCGGCGTCTGCAGCGTCTGCGCGGCGTCGGAGAACGTCACGAGCCCGACGCGCAACTGCTCGGGCACCTTGTCGAGGAAGCTCAGGGCGGCGCGGCGCGCGGCCTCCAGCCGGGTCGGGCTCACGTCCGTCGCCGACATCGACCGCGAGATATCGGTCACGAGCACGACCGATGCGCGCTCGACCGCGACCTGGACGGTCTTCTCCGGCCGCGCGAGCGCGACGGCAAGCGCGGCGAGCGCGAGCGCGAGCAGCGCGAACGGCAGGTGGCGGCGCCAGCGCGGCTCCGGCGCGACCGCCGCCGCCAGCGTCGCCAGCGCGGTGAACCGCACCGGGTAGCGCCGGCGGCGCCGGCCGGTGGCGACGTGCAGCAGGACCGCGAGCGGCACTGCCAGCAGGCACAGCAGGGCGAGCGGCGAGGCGAAGCTCACGACTGCGCGCCGTTGCTCGCCGGGGTGTCAGTGGCGGAGGTCATCGCGCGTCCTCGCTATCGCAGCGCCCGTCCGAGGGCCTTCAGCCAGTCGCCGCTCGTCGACAGCACGGCATGGTGCGCGCCGGCCGACCGCAGCTCGGCGGCGACGCCGGCGCGCTCCTGCGCAGCGGCGGCCGCGAAGCGCTCGCGCAGGCCGGGCCGCGACGTGTCGACCTCGATCAGCCGCCCGGTCTCGGGATCGACGAGCGCCAGACGGCCGGCGGGCTCGAGGCGCTCCTCGCGCGGATCGCGGATCTCGACCGCGAGCAGCCGGTGACGGGCGCCGAGCGAGCGCAGCGGCCGGCGCCAGTCGGCCGCGCCGCGGAAGTCCGAGATGACGACGACGAGACCGGGCTGGCGCGCCAGTCGCCCCGTCTTGTGCAGCACGGGCGCGAGGCCGCGGTCGGCGGCGCCGTCGACCGCGACGCCCTCCTCGAGCAGGCGCTTGAGGCCGAGCTTCGCGTGCGGCCCGCCGCGCGGCGGCAGCACCTTCTCCGGGCCGCCGGCCGTCAGCACCGCGAGCCGGCCGCCGTGGCGCGTCGCGGCGCGGCCGACGACCTGGGCGACGCCTTCGGCGACGTCGGACTTCAGGCGGTCGGCGGTGCCGAAGGCCATCGACGCGGAGAGATCGAGTACGAGCCACG
>JAXDGY010000402.1:0-4228 GCA_034664785.1 Solirubrobacteraceae bacterium | reverse complement strand
CGGCGACAACGCCGAGATGACGATCACGCTGATCCAGCCGATCGCCATGGACGAGGGTCTCCGCTTCGCAATCCGCGAGGGTGGCCGCACGGTCGGCTCAGGCGTCGTGACCGAGGTCATCAAGTAGCAAGCAGGACGTCGGGGGGCCCATCCGGGCCCCTCGATTCACGACAACGATTGGATACGACCACGGGGCGGGTCCCCGCAGTTTCAGGGGACTCGCCTTCGTCACGCTCGAGATCAAAGTGGCAGCCGCAACCCAAAACAAGATCCGGATCCGCCTCAAGTCCTACGACCACACCGCCATTGAAACGGCGGCGAAGGAGATCGTGGACACGGCGACGCGTACCGGCGCGACGGTGGCCGGCCCTGTGCCCCTGCCCACCGAGAAGAACGTGTACTGCGTCATCCGCTCGCCGTTCCAGGACAAGGACTCGCGCGAGCACTTCGAGATCCGCACGCACAAGCGGCTCATCGACATCCACTCCCCGACGCCGAAGACGGTCGACGCGCTGATGCGCCTCGACCTCCCGGCCGGGGTCGACCTCGAGATCAAGCTCTAGAGCTCCCAGTGAAGGCAATCATCGGCAAGAAGGTGGGGATGACCCAGCTGTTCACCGAAGACGGCGCAGTGCTGGCCGTCACGGTGATCGAGGCAGGTCCGTGCCCGGTGGTCCAGGTGAAGAGCGATGGCTCCGACGGTTACGACGCGGTCCAGCTCGCGTTCGGCGAGGCCAAGCAGAAGCACCTGAACAAGCCGGAGGCCGGACATCTCGCGAAGGCGGGCGTCGGTCTCCACCGTCACCTCAAAGAGTTCCGGGGCCAGACAGACCTCGCGGTCGGCGACACCGTCACCGTGGAGGCGTTCGGCCCGGGCGATCACATCAAGGTCACCGGCACGTCGAAGGGCAAGGGTTTCGCGGGCACCGTGAAGCGCCACAACTTCGGCCGCGGCCCGGTCACCCACGGCTCCCACAACGTCCGCAAGCCCGGCTCGATCGGCCAGTCCGCCTGGCCGGCGCGCGTCTGGAAGGGCATCCGCATGTCCGGCCACATGGGCGCCGAGACCGTCACCCAGCGCGGCCTCGTGGTCGTCGACTGCGATCCGGCCCGCAACCTGCTGCTGGTGTCCGGCTCCGTGCCGGGCGCGCCCGGCTCGCTGCTCTACGTGCGGGAGGACTTCTGATGGCGCTCCAGGCACCGAACGTCGGCGGCAAGGGCAAGACGGAGCTGCAGGACGCCGTCTTCGGCCTCGAGCCGAAGGAGTCGCTGCTGCACGAGATGGTGCGGGCCGAGCAGGCCTCCCGCCGGCAGGGCACGCACGCCACGAAGACCCGCGGCCAGGTGGCCGGCGGTCGCGCCAAGCCGTTCCGCCAGAAGGGCACCGGCCGCGCCCGCCAGGGCACCACGCGCGCCGCGCACTTCGCGGGCGGCGGCGTCGTGTTCGGACCCCAGCCGCGCTCGTACGCCGTCAAGGTGAACCGCAAGGCGTACGTGAAGGCGCGCAAGATGGCACTGTCGCTGCACGCGTCGTCCGGCTCGATCGGCGTGTTCGACGGCGTGTTCGACGCGCCGCGCACCAAGGACGCCATCACGCTGATGGCGAAGTGGCGCGAGGACCGTCCGCTCGTTGTCGTCATCGACGAGACCGAGGACGCGGCCGCCTTCTCGTTCCGCAACCTGCCGAAGACCGTCGTCCTGACGGTCGACGAGATGGGCGTCGAGGCCCTGCTCTGGGCCCGCTCGCTGCTGGTATCGTCGGCGGCGCTCGAACGACTCCACTGGGTGCTCGGCGACCGGACGGCCGTGGCCGTCGGAGCCGAGGAGCCGGTAGCCGAGGAGCCCGCCGGGGCCGAGGAGGATGCGTCATGAGCTCGACGACGAAGAGCGCCCGCGCGGTCATCCTGGCGCCCGTCTGGACGGAGAAGTCGGCCGCCCAGATGGAGGAGAACCACTACACGTTCCGCGTCGCCTCGGCCGCTCACAAGACGCAGGTCAAGCAGGCGGTCGAGGAGATCTGGGGCGTCCGCGTGACGGCCGTCCGGATCATCAACGCCCGGCCGAAGCGCGCCCGCCGCGCCCGCGTCCAGGGCTACCGGCCGGGCTTCAAGAAGGCGATCGTGAGCCTCGCGCCGGGTGACAAGATCACGCTGTTCGAGGGGATGAGCTGATGGGCACCCGCTCCTTCAAGCCGACCTCTCCCGGCCGGCGCTTCATGACGATCTCCGACTTCGAGGAGGTCACGCGCAGCAAGCCCGAGAAGAGCCTGCTGGGCCCGGTGCACCGCACGGGCGGCCGGAACAACAACGGGCGCATCACGACGCGCCACCAGGGCGGCGGTCACAAGCGCCGGTACCGGATCATCGACTTCAAGCGCACCAAGGACGGGGTTCCGGCCACGGTGGCGTCGATCGAGTACGACCCGAACCGGACCGCGCGGATCGCGCTGCTGCACTACGCCGATGGCGCGAAGGCGTACATCATCGCGCCGCAGCGGCTGACCGTCGGCGCGACCGTCCAGTCGGGCGCCGACGCCGACATCCGGCCCGGCAACGCGCTGCCCCTGTCGGCGGTGCCGGTCGGTACGACCGTGCACGCCGTCGAGCTGCGCCCCGGCCAGGGTGCGCGCATGTGCCGCTCCGCCGGCACGTCCGCGCAGCTGGTCGCCAAGGAGGCCGGCAAGGCGCTGCTGCGCCTTCCCTCCGGCGAGCTCCGGCGCGTGCCGGAGTCGTGCCGCGCCACCATCGGCGCGGTCGGCAACCAGACGCACCAGAACGAGTCGGGCGGCAAGGCCGGCCGGGCCCGCTGGCTCGGCCAGCGCCCGGGTGTCCGTGGCACCGCCATGAACCCGGTCGACCACCCGCACGGCGGCGGCGAGGGCAAGACCAAGGGCTCGCACCCCGTCACCCCGTGGGGCAAGCCGACGCTCGGCCGCCGTACCCGGAATCCCAAGAAGGCCTCCACCGCGGAGATCGTCCGCGGACGCAAGCGTGGCAAGGGCAGGAAGTAGACGATGAGTAGATCCTCCAAGAAGGGCCCGTTCGTCGACGCGCGCCTGCTCTCCCGCATCGAGGCGTTGAACGCCACGCGGGAGAAGCGGATGCTCAGGACGTGGTCGCGGGCCTCGACGGTCTTCCCCGACATGGTCGGGCACACGATCGCGGTCCACGACGGGCGCAAGCACGTGCCAGTCTTCATCTCCGAGTCGATGGTCGGGCACAAGCTGGGCGAGTTCGCGCCCACGCGCACGTACCGCGGCCACGCCTCCGACAAGCAGTCGAAGCGGCGTTAGGCATGGGGCGAACCTACGAAGAGACCGGACTCGTCCGCGCCCACGCCAAGTGGGTGCGCACGTCCGCCCGCAAGGCCCGCGTCGTGCTGGAGCACGTCCGGGGCCTGCCGGTCGCCGACGCGCGCGTTCAGCTGCGCTTCGCGACGCGGCACGCGGCCGACGACATCCTGCGCGTGCTCGAGTCGGCGATCGCCAACGCCGTCAACAACCATGGCCTCGAAGAGGAGTCCCTGGTGGTTGCCGAGGCGTTCGCCGACGAGGGCGTGACGATGAAGCGCTGGCAGCCGCGGGCCCGTGGCCGCGCGATGCGCATCCGCAAGCGCACGGCGCACATCACGATCCTGCTGCGCGCCGCCGAGGCGCCGACCGCGTCCAAGGCGGCCGCTGCCGCCGAGCCGGCCTCCAAGACGAAGCGCACGCGTGGCAAGAAGGCCGCGGCGTCCGCCGCACCAGCCGAGGCGGCCGTGGTCGAGGCCGAGGCGCCCGTCGTGACCACGCCGGAGGCCGAGCTGGCCGTGCTCGAAGCGCCCGATGTTGCGGAGTCCGAGGCAGCGGACAAGCCCAAGGCTGCGAAGCCCAAGGCTGCGAAGCCGCGGGCCGCGAAGCCGAAGGCCGCGAAGCCCAAGGCCGACGCGGCAGCCGAGGCTCCCGCCGACGAGGCCGTTGCAGAAGATCATCCCGAAGGTGAGGAGGCCTGATGGGGCAGAAGGTCCACCCCGGTGGTCTCCGTGTCGGGATCATCCATGACTGGAAGTCGAACTGGTACACGGAGAAGGAGTTCGCGAAGTACCTCCACGAGGACCTCGCGATCCGGAACCACATCTACGGCAAGCTCTCGCATGCCGGCCTGTCGGACATCCACATCCGCAAGGACTCGCAGAAGATCACGATCGACATCTACACCGCCCGCCCGGGCATCGTGATCGGCAAGTCCGG
>JAXDGY010000401.1:0-5956 GCA_034664785.1 Solirubrobacteraceae bacterium | reverse complement strand
CTCAGCTCTCCTCTTGGACGGGGTTGGTCAGGGTGCCGAGGCCCTCGACCTCGACCGTGACCTCGTCACCGTCCTTCAGCAGGACCTTGGGGTCCCGGAAGACGCCGACGCCGGCGGGCGTGCCGGTCGCGATGAGGTCCCCCGGCTCGAGGGTGATCACGCGGCTCACGTAGGCGATGATCTCGGCCACGGAGAAGATCATCCGGGCGGTGCTCGAGTCCTGGAGCACCTGCCCGTTGACCGTGCAGCGGATGGCCAGCGACTGCGGGTCGTCGATCTCCTCGCGCGGGACCAGGCGCGGCCCGACCGGGCAGAAGCTGTCGGGCGACTTGCCGCGGGTCCACTGGCCGTCCGCGAACTGCAGGTCGCGCGCGCTGACGTCGTTGACGCAGAGGTAGCCCCGCACGGCGTCGAGGGCCTCGCGCTCGCTGACGCGGCGCGTCCGGCGGCCGATGACGACACCGAGCTCGGCCTCGTAGTCGACCTCGTTGACCTCCTGCGGGATGACGATCGGCTCGCCTGGGCCGATGAGCGTGTTCGGCCACTTGGCGAAGAGCAGCGGGGCCTTCGGGATGGGCGTCCCCTGCTCCTCGGCATGGTCGCGGTAGTTCAGGCCGACGCATACAATCTTGGAAGGACGCTCTATCGATAATGGCACCGGTCGACCCTATCCCCTTCACCCCCGCCGGATCAACGTGGTCGACCGCGGGCCGCCCATGACCGTCCGCCTGCCCGGCCCGTTGCTGTGGGGACCCCGTTCGGGGGTGGTCGCCGCGCATCCCCTCGCGGTGACTGCGGGGCTCGAGGTCCTGGGCGCCGGCGGCAACGCCGTGGACGCCTCCGTGGCGGCCGCGGTGGCGCTTGCCGTCGTGGTGCCGGACGCCTGCGGCCTGGGCGGCGACGCGCTGCTGCTCGTGGATCGGCCCGGCGCACCGCCGGTCGCCTATGTCGGCGGGGCTGCGCTGCCGGCCGATCCCATCGTGCCGTTCACGACCTACGGGCCGGCGAGCGCGGGCGTGCCCGGCGCAGTGGCGGCCTGGTGCGCCGTCCACGCAGACCACGGACGGCTCCCGCTCGCCGACGTCCTCGCGCCCGCCGCGGAGCTGGCCGCCGGAGGGTTCCCGGTGTCCGGCGGCCTGGTGGCCGCGCTGCGGCGGCGCGGCGAGCAGCTGCGCGCCGCGTGCCCGGAGTGGCCGGCGCTCGAGGCGACGGCGGGGTCCATGCTGCGCCAGCCCGAGCTGGCGGGGACGCTGGAGGCGATCCGCGAGGCCGGCCCCGCCGGCTTCTACGCCGGCCCCGTGGCCACGGCGATCGCCGACGCCGTGCGGGCCCCCAGCGGGGAGGGCATCAGCGTCGAGGACCTGGCCGCCTACGCCGTCGTCGCGACCGAGCCCGTGGCCGGGACGTACGGCCGCGCCCGCCTTGCGGTCACCGGGCCACCGTCGCAGGCCGCGCTCGCCGTCCTCGCGCTCGGCGCCCTCGAGGGCGCCCCGCCGCCAGGCACGGTCGCCGGCGAGCACGCCGCGATCGAGGCGCTCAAGGAGGCCTTCGAGCATCGCCCGGCGCTCGCGGCGTCCGGGGACGTGGACGCGCTGCTGGGCGTCGCCCTGCCACCGGCCGGCCCGCGCGCGAGCGCGCTGCGCGGCCCGACCGGCGCCGACCACACCGCGGCGGTGACCGCCGCGGACGCGGACGGCCTGGTGGTCTCGATGCTGGTCAGCGTCTTCCACGAGTTCGGCTCGCGCGTGCTGGTGCGCGACGGCGGCTTCCTGCTCAACAACCGCCTGAGTGGCCTGCTCGTGGACGGGCGCAGCCCCGCGACCGCCCCGCCGGCTCCGTGGCGGCCCGGCCACACGCTCTCCCCGATGCTCCTCGAGCTCGACGGCCGCCGGATGGCGGTCTCGACGCCCGGGGCCGACGGGCAGGTGCAGATCCTCGTGCAGCTCACGCGCGCGCTCGTCGACGCGGGCCTCGATCTGCCGCAGGCGCTGCACGCGCCGCGCTGGCGCTCGGCGCAGGGCCGCCTGTACGCGGAGCGGTCGTTCGACCCCGACGTCCTCGCCGGCCTCGCGGCGCTGGGCCACGACATCGTCACCACGGCGGACGGCGACATGCTCCTGGGCGCCGCCGCCGTCTCCGGGGTCAGCTCCGCGGACGGGACCGTGCTCTGCGCCGCGGACCCCCGACGCGAGGTCTGGGCCGCGGTGCGCTGACGCGCGATCGGGTGTGGCCCACGGCGCCCGGCTCGGGGTAGTGTCGGCCCATGACGACGACCAGCTCGTTCTGGCATCCGTTCGCCGACATGGCGGCCGTCGCGGGGCAGGAGCTGGTGATCGCCCGCGGGGAGGGGGTCCACGTCTGGGACCGCGACGGCAACCGCTACCTCGACGCGGCGGCGAGCCTCTGGTACTCGCACGTCGGCCACGGGCGGCGCGAGATCATCGATGCCGTCACGGCGCAGATGGGCGAGCTCGAGTCCTTTGCCTCCTTCGGCGACCAGGCCAACCCGCGCGCGCTGGAGCTGTGCGACCGCCTCGTCGACCTCGCGCCGATGCCCGGCGCCAAGGTGCTGCTCGGGCTCGGCGGCGGCGACGGCATCGACGCGGCGGCCAAGCTCGCCCGCCAGCACTGGGCGGCGGTCGGCAGCCCGGAGCGCACGCACCTGATCGGCCGGTCCTACGGCTACCACGGCACCCATGGGTTCGGCACGAGCCTGGCCGGGTCGGCGCCGATCCGCGACGGCAACGGGCCGCTCGTCGGCTCGGTGTCCCACGTCGACCACGCCTCGCCCGAGGCGCTCGAGGACGAGATCGAGCGCGTCGGCGCGGACCGCGTCGCGGCGTTCTTCTGCGAGCCGCTCATCGGCGCCGGGGGCGTGCGCCCGGCGCCCGACGGCTACCTGGAGGCGGTCGCCGCGATCTGCGAGCGCCACGACGTCCTGCTCGTCATCGACAGCGTGATCGGCGCGTTCGGGCGCCTGGGGACGTGGCTCGGCTTCGAGCGCTGGGACATCCAGCCCGACATGGTGGTCCTGGCCAAGGGCCTGACCAGCGGGTACCTGCCGCTCGGCGCCGTGCTGGTCAGCGGCCGGGTGGCCGACCCGTTCTGGGACGCCCCGGGCGGCCCGATGTTCCGCCACGGCGCGACGTACTCGGGCCACCCGACCTGCTGCGCCGCGGCGCTGGCCAACCTCGACATCCTCGAGCGTGAGCAGCTCATCCCGCGCGGCCGGGAGCTGGAGGGCCCGCTGATGGACGCGCTGGCCCCGCTGTCCGACCACGGGCTCGTCGGCGAGGTGCGCGGCGGCCTCGGCCTCGCGGCCGCCGTCGACCTCACCGCGGAGGCGCTGGCTCGTGACCCGGGTGCCGTCGGCCGGCTCTACCGCGGCGCCCGCGACGCGGGCGTGCTGGTGCGCGCGCAGGCGACCGGCGTCGCCGTCGGGCCGCCGCTGATCGTCGAGGACGAGCACCTCGAGCAGATCGCCGCCGGGTTGCAGGCCGGGCTGGAGGCCGTCGAGCGGGCCGTCGCCGCGCCGGGGGCCTAGGTGCGCGCGACCCGGCCGGCGCTCGCGCTGCCCGCCGCGCTCGCGGCCGTCCTCTGCGCGGCCCCGCCGGCCTCCGCGCGCAGCTACGACATCCCGCAAGCGCTCTCCTTGGTGCTGGGCCGCGTGGCGGCGGGGACGGACGTCCCGATCCGCCTGCCCGCGCGCCTGGCACTCGACTACGACCGCGGCACCAGCGCGGACGGCTTCGGCGCACGCGAGAGCTACGCGCTGGCACTGGGGGCGACGGCGGGCTGCAGGACCTCGAGCGCGTGCAGCCTCGCGAGCTTCAGCGGGCGGCGCGGCGGGCATCTGCCCAAGGCCGGCCGCGTCGCGCTCGCCCGGGGGATCACCGGCGCCTACACGCCGTCGCGCTGCGGGGCCTCGTGCTCGCCGCCGGCCATCCGCTGGGTCCAGGGCGGCGTCCTCTACGCCATCGCGGCGAAGGTCCCGAGCAGCCCACGCACGACGCTCGTCCGGGCGGCGAACAGCGCGATCCGCCGACCCGCCGACTAGCAGGGCGTAAGGTCGGGCCGTGGCCCTCGAGCTCCTCGCGCTCGTCAAGCACGACTGCCCGGTCTGCGACCAGGTCCTGCCGGCGCTCGACGCTGCCCGCGCGGGCGGGGCGCCGGTGCGGATCCTGTCGCAGTCGACGGCCGGCGAGACCGCCGAGCAGGCGCGGCGCCTCGGGCTCGCGGGCGTGCCCGCGCTGGACGAGGACCTGGCCGCCTCGGCCCGCTTCGACCCGGACGCCGTGCCCACCGTCCTGCTGCTCGACGGCGGCGAGGAGCGCGACCGCGTCGAGGGCCTGCAGCGCGACCGGCTCCAGGCCCTGCTCGCCCGGCTCGGAAGCCCTGTCGTCCTCGACGGTCTGCCCGCGATGCGGCCAGGGTGCGCATCGCTGACGCGCGACCCGGCGGTCGCCGGGCGCCTCGCCGCGCGGGCAGCACGAGCCGACGGCCGCCTGCGGGCGCGGACGCTCGAGCTCGGTGCGCTCGAGGACCCGATCGAGGCGCTGCACGAGCGAGGGCTGACCGACGGCCTGCCCGTCGTGCCCCCGACACCGGAGCGCGTGGTGGCCATGCTCGGGGGCACCTCGCGCCACCCGCAGGACCTCGTCGGCGTCGTGCCGCCCTACGGCGGGCGCGCGACCGTCGAGAAGGTCGCGATCAACGCGGTCATGGCGGGGTGCCCGCCCGACGTGCTCCCGATCGTCCTCGCGGCGGTCGAGGCCGCCTGCGTCCCGGAGTTCGCGCTGCACGGGCTGGTGGCGACGACGCACCCCGCGGGCCCGCTGGTCGTCGTCTCCGGACCGCTGGCCGCCGAGGCCGGCATGAACGCCGAGGGCAACTGCCTGGGCCAGGGCAACCGGGCGAACGCGACGATCGGGCGTGCGCTCCAGCTCACGGTGCGCAACGTCGGCGGCGGGCGCCCCGGCGTGGAGGACCGCGCCGCCCACGGCCAGGCCGGCAAGGTGGGCGCCTGCTTCGCCGAGCGGCTGGACGGCATGCCGTGGGCGCCGCTGGCGCAGGACCGCGGCGTGCCCGCGGGGCAGACGGGCGTGACGCTGATGGCGGCCGAGGCGCCGCGCATCATCGTCGACCAGCTCGCCCGCGACCCCGACGAGCTGGCGCACTCGCTCGCCGCGGCGCTCGAGTCGGTCGCGCACCCCAAGCAGCGCCTCGCCTGGGACGCGCTGCTCCTCGTCGGCCCCGAGCACGGCCGGGTCTTCGCGGAGGCCGGTTGGGGCCGCGAGCGCCTGCGCGCGCGGCTGTTCGAGCTGACCACGACGCGGGCGGGCGACCTGGTGCGCGGAGCCGGCGGCTCGGCGGAGGGCATCGAGGCCCGCTGGGTCACCGACCCGGACGCACCCGTGCAGAAGTTCGCGGCGCCCGAGCGCATCCTGATCGCCTACGCCGGCGGCGACGCCGGCCTGTTCTCGATGGTGTTCGGCGGCTGGGCCAGCGGCGAGATCGGCTCCGCGCCGGTGACCAGGAGCGTGGAGCCGTGGCGCTAGAGGTCCTCGACCCCACCGGCGAGCGCGAGGGCGTCGAGCGGCCGCTCGCGGCGCGACTGCCCGCCGGCAGGCCGGCGCGCATCGCGCTGCTCGACATCCACAAGCCGCGCGGTGACGTCTTCCTCGACTTCCTCGAGGAGCAGCTCGTCGCCCGCGGCCACGCCGTCGAGCGGACGGCCAAGCCGACGTTCACCAAGCCCGCGCCGGCAGACCTGCGCCGCGACATCGCCGAGCGTTGCGACGCGGTGATCGAGGCGCTGGCCGATTGAGGCTCCTGCGTGTCGTGCGGTCTGCACGACGTCATCGGCTTCGAGGGGCAGGGCCGGCCGGCGGTGCTCGTCGCGTCGAGCGCGTTCGCGCAGGCCGCCGGCGACCAGGCCGTGCTGCTCGGTGCCCCG
>JAXDGY010000400.1:0-11543 GCA_034664785.1 Solirubrobacteraceae bacterium | reverse complement strand
GTCACCGGACCACCGGTGGTACTCGTCGAGCAGGATCAGGAACAGGGGCGTGGCGTCGGCAGTGCCGAAATAGGGGGCATGCGGCCGCTCCCCCCGCGCGGTGAGCTCGCCCAGGCGGAGCTCGTGGAGGATCTTGCCGGGCTCCTGTTCCTGGAAGTCGTCTCGCTCCGTGGCCTGGCGCGCGGCGAGCACCCGCAGCGTGGTGGCCGCCAGCGCCGGCAGATACGGAAGCGCCTGGAAGCTCGTGATCAGGCTGTCGCGGCCGAAGAGCGTCATGAACCACGGAAGCCCGGCCGCGGGCAGCGCCTGGTCCTGCGCGGCGAGGTGCGGGTAGAAGCGCAGCGCCGCGAGGTCGGTGAGGCTGCGCCGGTAGACGTGGCGCAGCTCGTCGCTGTCGGTCTGCAGGACCGGCGATCCGGCCAGCCAGGCGGCCAGCTCCTCCTCGCGGGTCCGGCGCGCCTCGTCGAAGCCGCCGTTCTGGCGCCGGACCACCGAGGCGTGCCCCGGATGCTCGGAGCGCGGGGTCACCACGAACGAGACCGCCCGCTCCTCCCGCGGCGACAGGCGCAGGCGCAGGCGGAACGAGCCGGGCCCGATGACGGCGTCCTCGCTGACCTCGATGCGGGTCTCGCGCAGGACCGAGCCGTTGCGGTAGGAGAGCACGAGCTCGCGGTCGCCGGGGGTCGCGGAGATCGCCCGCTCGCGGATCAGGTCGTCCTTGACCTCGAACAGGTCCGCGAAGTCCGTCTCCACGTCGAGCTCGAGCAGGACCGCGACGGTCTCGTCGAGGTGGTTGACCACGAGCAGCTCCTCCCGCCAATCGTCCCCCAGCAGCCGCTGGCGCACGATCGACAGCTCCGGTGCGCTGTGGAACGCCTCCGCCGGGGAGACCAGGAAGAACTGCGCGACGAAGTAGTCGACGTGGGCGCTGGAGAGGATGTCCGTCGGGCGGCCCTGGACCTTGAGCGCCCAGTGCGAGACGAAGCGGGTGTCCTCGGAGAAGAACCCGTGCGGCGGCAGGCGGCAGCCAGGGCGGATGTCGCCATGGCGGTCGGAGACGACGAAGGTGCTCCCGTCGAGCACGTTGATCGACTGATGCGGCACGCGGCCTCCGGCACGCCTACGCCATGGGGTCCAGGATGAACAGCTGGCTGACGAGGTCGGCCTCGATCGAGACGCCGGGCACGAACGCGGTCACGCGGTGGCCGGTGAGGTCCTCCACCGTGGCGCGCAGCTGGCGCTCGAGCATCTCGTGGAAGACCCGCCGGTTCTCGCACACGACGTCGGTGCGGCCGGCCGCGATGAAGGTGCGCTCCGAGCGCGTGAACGGGTCCCGCAGCAGGCAGAGGACGAACTGCTTGTCGCGGACGTGGGTGCTGGCCTTCGCCGGCCCCTTGCCGTAGGCCAGGGCGTGCAGCCGCACGACCGCGCGCGAGATGGCCGCACAGACCTCGCCGTGCTCGAGCCGGGTCGCGGTGTCAGGCGCCAATGCCCTCACCACCACAGGCCTCCGGCCGCCGGCCCGCCGGCCTGCTGATCGCCCACGTGGCGACGGGCAGCGGGATCGAGATCGGGCGGTGCGGCCGATCGGACGGACGGGGCGCCCGGACGAGCGCCTCGTGGCAGGTCACGCACGTGTCGGAGCCGACGTGCCAGACGGGCACGTGCGTGACGGTCGAGCAGCGCGGGCATCGCAGGTGGGGCATGCCGTCAGGCCCCGGCCGCAGCGCGCGCCTCGGCCAGGGTCTCGCCGGGGATCTTCTCGGCCAGGACGTCGAGGTGCTCGATCACGGGCTCGCGGGCGAAGAGGTCCGGCGCGCTCCGCACGAGGGCCGCCGCGACCTTGCCGCCGAGGTGGTCCTGGCGGAGGTCGTCGTCGGGGAACGCGTCGAAGATCGCGAACTCGGACTCGCTGAAGCGGACGGCGAACCAGACCAGGGTCCCGGGTTCGTCCTCGACCATCGCGCGTGCCTCGCGCAGCAACTCGAAGACCTCGCCCTCCTTGCCCGGCTTCGCCTCCAGCCGTACCCACAGGCCCACGGTGACCATCGCCATGTCGTCGCTCCTCTGGTCGTGGCCGCCCGGCGCGGCCCGTTGCTCACCCGGGGTCGTCAGGACCCGGGCCGTCGGCACGATGGTCACCGCCGCCCGGCGGGATGTCATGGGGCGATCGCCCCATCTTCGGACGGTCATCGTGAGCGGCCATGCGCCAGATCCAGGAGCGTTGCGGCGCCATGGGCGCGGGCTCGGAACGCGCCCGCGGAAGCGCCCCGGCGCGGTTGTCCGAACGCCGACGATCGGTGCGGTCAGGCCACGGCGGAGGCCAGCACGCCGGCCGCGCGCTCCCGGGCCACGGCCGCCGCGACGCCGAGGACGGCGGGGTCGCGCTCCAGGCGCGAGGGCACCGGGGTGCCGGCGGCCAGCCAGATCCCGAGGACGGCCGGGCCCCCTGCCGCCGGGTCGCGGCTGGCGGCGATGATCTGCTCGGTCACCCGCGCGTACGTGGCTGGGCGGGCGCGGTAGGCCCCGACCAACCGCGGGTTGAGGCGCCGGAGGTGCCGCTCGACGAGCCGGTCGGTCAGGCCGCCGCCGGTGGGCGGCGGCGCGGCGGACTCGGGCCGGGTCAGCAGCGCGAGCACGTGCGTGGCGCCGGCCGCCAGCGCGGCGCCGAGCGGCACCGGGTCGAGCAGGCCGCCGTCGATCCAGCGCCGGCCGCGGAACGGCACGGGCGCCCCGCCGATCAGCGGGAGGCGACTGGTGGCCAGCAGCCCAGCGCGCAGGTCCGCGAGCGTGTGCAGGCCGGTGAGGTCCTCCGACCGCGCGGCGTCGACGTCGGTCGCGACACAGTGCAGCGCGATCGGGCTGTCCACCGTCCGGCGGTGGCGCTCGGCGTCGAGATGTCCGGAGGAGAAGTCGAGCGTCCGGCCCACGTCGAACACGGGCCGGCCGAGCAGCAGCCGCGCGGGGTTGATGAAGTCGCGGCCGACGAAGGCCCCCGTGTACTCCGCGCAGCACCCCGCCGCCACCCCCGACACGAGCGCGGCGCCGTTGAGGGCTCCGGCGGACGTGCCCACGACCAGGTCCAGGGCGTCGGTCAGGCCGGCCTCCTCGAGCGCCACCGTCATCGCGCTCGACACGACGCCGCGCATGCCGCCGCCCTCGAGCACCAGCGCGACGCGGTGCGGGTCCTCGCGGGCGCCGGGCCGGCTGCCGGCCCGGTGCCGCTCGCGCAGGACGTCGAGGACCGGATGCTCGGCGACGTCGGGCGCGGGCCGCGGGCTGGACCGGCGGGACGACACCCGCGGTGTCCTATCAGCCCGCGTCGCCGCGCGCCAGGCCCCCGCCCCGCCTAGACTCGGCCCGCGTGACCGCGACCAGCGCCAAGTCCGTCGCGCCCTGGACGGCGGAGGTGCGCGCCGCGGCCGTCCGGTCGTTCGCCGCGGAGCACCCCGGCCTGCGCTGGCCGCCCGTGGTGGCCGTCATCGCGGCGCTCGACGAGGAGGGATCGATCGCCGACGTGGTCCGCCGGGTGCCCGCCGAGGCCTGCGGCCTCGGCGTCGCCACCCTCGTCGTCGACGACGGCAGCACCGACGCGACGGGCGCCATCGCGCGGGACGCCGGCGCTCGGGTCGTGCGGCTCGCGCGCAACTGCGGCCACGGCGTCGCGCTGCGCCTCGGGTACGAGCTCGCGCGGACGGGCGGGGCGGCGTTCATCGTGACGCTCGACGGGGACGGTCAGTGGGACCCCGACCAGCTCCCCGGCGTGCTGGAGCCCGTGGCGCGGGGCGAGGCGGACCTGTGCATCGGCTCCCGCGTGCTGGGCCGCACGGAGAGCGACATCCCGCTGCGGCAGACCGGGGTCCGCGTGTTCGCCTTCCTCGTCGGCCACCTGACCCGCACGCGGCTGACCGACACGTCGAGCGGCTTCCGGGCGATGCGGGTGGAGGTCACCGCCGCGGTGCCGCAGCGGCAGGTGCAGTACCAGACGTCCGAGCTGCTCATCGGGGCCATCGCGCACGGCTTCCGGGTCACGGAGCGGCCGATCGTCATGCGCGCCCGGACGGCGGGTGAGAGCAAGAAGGGCCATGACCTGCTGTACGGGCTCCGCTACGCTCGGGTGATCCTGACCACGTGGTCGCGGGAGCGTCGCTCCGCCGGCCCTCTTCGCTGACGTTTAACCGGAGCCTCCATTGTCCGATTGGCGGTCCGCCGCGGCGGGCACACTGTCTAGGACGAGCTGGCGCCGAGCGTCGCCGCTGACCCCGGAGGAACATCCTGCGCCTGCTGATCCTCGGTGGTGATGGTTTCTGTGGATGGCCGACGGTCCTCCGCATGTCGGCCATGGGCCACGACGTCGCGATCGTCGACAACCTCGTGCGTCGCCGCACGGACGCCGAGCTCGGCGTCGAGTCGCTGACGCCGATCAGCCCGCTGCCCGTGCGCCTCGCGGCCTGGGAGGAGCTGACCGGCCGCCACATCGCCGCCTACGACCTCGACGTCGCCCGCGACTTCGAGGAGCTCCGCGACCTCCTGGCCACCGAGCGCCCCGACGTGATCGTCCACTTCGCCGAGCAGCGCGCCGCGCCCTACTCGATGAAGTCCGCGGCCACCAAGCGCTATACCGTCGACAACAACGTCAACGGCACCCACAACGTCCTCGCCGCGATCCTGGAGGCCGAGCTGGACACCCACCTCGTCCACCTGGGCACGATGGGCGTCTACGGCTACGGGACGACGGGCGCTCGCATCCCGGAGGGATATCTGCGCGTCACGGTCGAGGGCGAGGACGGCGAGGACGTGGAGTCCGAGATCCTCTACCCCGCCAGCGCGGGCAGCGTCTACCACATGACCAAGACGCTGGACCAGCTGATGTTCGCGTTCTACAGCCGCAACGACGGCGTGCGGATCACCGACCTCCATCAGGGGATCGTGTGGGGCACCCAGACCCCGGAGACCCGGCTCGACGAGCGGCTCGTCAACCGCTTCGACTACGACGGCGACTACGGGACCGTCCTGAACCGCTTCCTGATGCAGGCGGCCATCGGCTACCCGCTGACGGTGCACGGCACCGGCGGCCAGACGCGTGCGTTCATCCACATCACCGACACCGTCCGCTGCGTCGAGCTCGCGGCGGCGAACCCGCCCGACCGCGGGGACCGTGTGCGGATCTTCAACCAGATGACCGAGACGCACCGCGTCATCGAGCTCGCCGAGCTCGTCTCCCGGCTGACGGGCGCCGAGATCGACCTGCTCGAGAACCCGCGCAACGAGGCGGCCAGCAACGATCTCCTGGTCGCCAACGACCACCTGGTCCAGCTCGGCCTGGAGCCGACCACGCTGGCCGACGAGCTGCTGCAGGAGGTCACCGAGGTGGCCGAGCGGTACATGGACCGCTGCGACCGCAGCCGCATCCCCTGCCGCTCGTGGTGGGTGCGCAACGGACGGACCGCCGCGGCCGGAGGGGCCCCATCGCGCCCCATCGCGGCCGACTGATCCGGGCCTCGGCCGCCCTCAGCGCACGCAGGCCGCCCGCACGACCCACCGGCCGGTCTTCGCGACGAGGGCGAAGCGATCGTCGCCGACGCGCGGCGAGTACCACGGGGCGAACAGCGTCCCCGGGGGCGTGGGGTGGATGCCCACCGCCTTCTCCGGCACGTGCAGCAGCCACGCCGCGGCCTGCGTGGCCGTGGGGCTCGTCCAGACAGGGCCGCAGCGCAGGATCGCGTCGCGACCCCCGGCGGCGGCGATCGCGGCGGGCAGGTCGCCGTAGACCTGCGCCTCCTTGACCGCCTTGCCGTACTGGCGATGCACCCGGGACACGTCCGCGGCGACGAACGGCGCGGCGCCGGCGGCCAGCACGACGGCGAGCGCGATGGCCGCGGCGAGCCCCGCGCGCCCCCGCGTCCAGGCCAGGACGCCGCTCCAGCCGACGCCGGCCAGGACGGCCAGCAGCGACGCCGGCAGCATGACGTAGCGCAGGTTGCCGGTGAAGCCGCCCTGCGCCAGGACGGCCACCATGACCATGAGCAGGCTCGCCGCCGCCGCGAGCGCGGCCACCTGGCGGCCGCCGCGCCGGCGCCGCAGGGCCACGCCGGCGAGCGCGACCGCGACCACGGCGCCGGCGTAGACCGGCCACGAGAGCGCGCCGGTGGAGTTGGTGAACACCGACAGGAACGGGTGGTCGGTCTGGCCCGGTGAGCCCGCCACGGCCTCCCGCGCCCGCTGGGCCCCGCGCAGGAACCGCCCCGAGCCGATCTTCTCGGGAACGAACCACAGCGCGGCGAGCCCGAGGCCGATCGTCGCCACCGCGGCCGCCGTGGCCGCAGCCGCCCGCGTGCCGGCCACCCGGCGGGCGCGCAGGACGAGCCAGAGCCCCGACAGCACGACGAACGGCCAGACCTCGGGCCGCAGCAGCCCCGCCAGGACGGCGAGGGCGAACGCCCGGCGGTGGTGTCCGGTCTGGGTGGCGTCGACCGCCCACAGCGCCAGCGCGACGAGGAGCCCCTCGGACTCCCCGCGGAAGGCGTGGTAGGGCAGCGAGTTCACGAGCGCGAGAGCGATGACGGCCACGACGGCGGCCACCACGCCGCCCAGGCGCCAGGCCACACGGGCGGCGGCGACGAGCGCCAGCAGCATCCCGGCCCGCGCGATGACGAGCCACCCGTCGGCCGTCGCGGTGTCCCCGATCAGCGAGAGCGGCGCCGTGACCATCACCGGGAGCGGCTTCCACGACGGCCCGACCGAGGTCTCGAGCGTGCCGTGGGCGATCTCCCGTCCCCAGATCATCCACGCCGTCGGGTCGTAGGTCGGCACGCTGGGACCGGCCAGCGACGCGAGGGCGAGGCCGGCGCAGCACGCGATCACCAGCGGCGTCGCCCACGCCGGCCAGGCCCGCGCGGACCCGTCCGCCGCGTCCGCGGAGCCGGGCGCCCCGGCGTGCTCGGGGACCGTCGCGGTCATGCGGGGTCGGCGGCAGGGCGGCCGGGCATCGGGCCCCACGCTAACGGGCGGATGGGCCTGCTCGCACCGCCAGGCGCGACCATGGCTGGGTGACCGACGCGCTGAGCGCCCTGCGCGCCTCGCTGGCCGATCAGCTCGCCGCCCTGCGCGGCGTGCCGGTCGCGGAGCTGCCGCCCGCGCTGCTCGACATCACCGTCCAGCGCCACGAACTGCCGGGCGGCGACGCCTACGTCGTGCAGCCGCGCCGCTGGGAGCAGCTGCGCCACGAGGAGGGCGGCGCCGGACGGCCCGTCCCGTACTGGGCGCGGCTGTGGCCGAGCGGCCGCGCGCTCGCACGCGCCGTCGCCGGCGACCCGCCGCCGGCCGGGTCGCGCGTGCTGGAGCTGGGCTGCGGCCTGGCGCTGCCGAGCCTCGCGGCGGCCCGGGCGGGCGCGCGCGTCCTCGCCACCGACGGGGCCCCGGACGCGGTCGCCTTCGCCGCGCACGTCCTCGCGCTCAACGAGGTCGAGGCCGACGTCGCCCACGCGAGCTGGGCGGCGCACGGCGACGCCCTGGTCGCCCGGGGGCCGTGGGACGTCGTCCTGGCCGCGGACGTCCTCTACACGCGGGCCAACGCGGAGCAGGCGGCGGAGCTGCTGCCGCGCCTGCTGGCCCCGGGCGGCGAGGTGCGCCTGGCCGATCCGGAGCGGACGGGCGCCCGCGGCTTGGCCGCCGTCGCCCGGACGACGCTCACCGTCCGGACGACGCGCGTGGACGGCGTGGCGCTGCACGTCCTGCGGGCCCGGCCGGACCGTCGTCCGCCGCCCCGAGCGCCAGCCGCAGCGTGAAGGCGGTCCCGGCCGCGTCGGACGTGAGCTCGAGGCCGCCGCCCTCCGCCACGGCCAGCGATCGCGCGAGCGCCAGGCCGATCCCGTGCCCGGAGCCCGCGCGCCGCGCGAAGACGTCGCCCGCGCGGTCCGGGACGCCCGGGCCCTCGTCGCGGACGTCGACCGCGAGGAAGCCCGACCCGTCGCGGACGACGACGTCCACCGCTCCCGCCCCGTGCTGGGCGGCGTTGGCCAGCAGCACGTCCAGGACCTCGCGCACCACCGTCGGCGCCGCGCGCACCGTCGTCGAGCGGGCGCGCACGGCGACGCGCAGCGGGCGGGCGTCCTGCGCCAGCGCGGCCCGCCACCGCGGCTCGAGCCCGTCGAGGACGCCGGCCACGTCGGCGAGGGCGTCGCCGCGCGGGGCGTCGCGGGCGACCGCGAGCAGCGTGTCGATCGTCGTGCCCAGGCGGTCCACCTCGCGCAGCGCGGCGGCGAGCTCCGGGGCGTCGGAGCCCCCGCGCAGCTCGAGCGCCTCGAGCTCCATGCGCAGGGCGGTCAGCGGGGTGCGCAGCTGGTGGGAGGCGTCGGCGGAGAAGGCCCGCTCGCGGCTGACGAGGTCGTCGAGCCGCCGGGCGGTCGAGGCCAGCGCGGCGGAGACCGCGTCGACCTCGGGGATCGTCGCGCGCTCCGGCCGCACGCTGAAGTCGCCGTCGCCCAGCCGGCGCGCCGCGCCGGCCAGCTGCTCGAGCGGCCGCGCGAGGCGCCCGCCGAGGAACACGGCGGCCAGCGCGGCCGCGACGACGAGGCCGAGCGCGAGGGCGGCGAGCGCCAGCCACGCCGCGCGGGCGCTCTCGGCCACCCCGGCGTCGCTGCGCGCCGCGCGGACGGCGCCGGTCACGCGCTCGGCGACCACGAGCGGGACGGCGGCCAGCAGCTTCCCGTCGCCGCTGCGGTCGGCGGCGCGGCCGCCGGCCAGCGCGGCCCGGACCACGCCGTCCGCCCGCGCGGGGCCGCGCCCCGCCGTCAGCCGGCCGCCCCGGTCGTACACGCCGAGCACGTCCCGGGACCGCGGGAGCTCGACGGGGTCGCCGGCCGGCCGCCCGAGGTCGATCTGGCGCGTCGCGGCCACTGTGTCGCGCTGCAGGCGCAGGAGCTCCTTGTCGTGGTAGGACCCGGCGAGCACGACGCCGAGCGGGACGGCGAAGAGCGTCACCGCGACGGCCGCGACGCCGGCGATCGCCAGGACCAGCCGCCGCCTCACGGTCCCTCGAAGCGGTAGCCGATGCCGCGCAGCGTCGTGATCGCCTCAGGGCCGAGCTTGCCGCGCAGGGTCAGCACGTGCGTGTCGAGCGTCTTGGTCGAGCCGGTCCAGTCGGTGTCCCACACCTCACGCATGATCCGCTCGCGCGTGACGGCGCGCCCCGCCTCGCCGACCAGCAGGGCGAGGAGATCGAACTCCTTCGGGCGCAGCTCGAGCTCCGCCTCGCCGCGCCACGCGCGGCGCGCGGCACGGTCGACGACGACGCCGGCGGCGCGCAGCGGCTCGGGCGAGGCGTCCGGCGCGGCCGCCGAGCTCCGGCGCACGTGGGCCCGGATGCGGGCCAGCAGCTCGGACAGGCGGAACGGCTTGACGAGGTAGTCGTCGGCCCCGGCGTCCAGGCCGGCGACGACGTCGAGCTCCTGGTCGCGCGCGGTCAGGATGAGGATCCCGAGGTCGGGGCGCGCCGCGCGCAGCTTGCGGCAGACGTCGATCCCGTCCACGTCGGGCAGCCCGAGGTCGAGGACGACCAGCCCGACCTCCTCGGTGGCCGCGGCGAGCGCGGGGCCGCCGCGGGACAGCCGCCGGACGTCGTACCCCTGGCTGTCCAGGACGCGGGCGAGCCCGGACGCGATGGCGTCGTCGTCCTCCACGAGCAGGATCTGGGGGACGTCCACCCTCCTGACGCTAACGGCCTGCCGGCCTCGACACCCGAGGATTGACCCGGCGTTGACCTCGTGCTCGCCGGGGGCTGGCCGGCCGCGCCTAGCTTCGCGGCCATGCCCCTCTCCCCCCTCGCCCGGCTCGCCGCCTGCGCGGCCGTGCTCGCGCTGACGATCGCCGGCTGCGGCTCGTCCTCGTCCGGGTCATCCGGCAGCGCGACGTCCGGCGGCGCCACCAAGACGGTCGATCCGAACGGTCCGGAGGTGAGCCCGGCGGGCGACATCCCGGACAACCAGGCCTACGTCGCCTACGCCGGCCCCGGCTACTCGGTGAAGGTGCCGGAGGGCTGGGCGCGGACCACGGCCGGCGGCGGCGTCACGTTCACCGACAAGCTCAACTCCATCCGGGCGCAGGAGCGGTCCGGCTCGGGCGGCGCCGCGGCGCCGCCCGCGGGCGCGTCGGTCTCCACGGTGACCCGCCCCGCGGGCAAGGCGGTCCGGGTGACCTACGTCACGGCCGGCAAGCCGGACCCGGTGACCGGCAAGCGGCGCGCCGTGGCGGTCGAGCGCTACACGTTCACCCACACGGGCAAGCAGCTCGTCCTCACGCTCACCGGCGCCAAGGGCGCCGACAACGTCGACCCGTGGAAGATCGTCACGAGCTCGGTGCGGTGGACGCCATGACCCCCGCCCTCAGCGCCCATCGCCTGTTCCGCTTCTTCCACGCCGGCGACGACGAGGCGCTCGCCCTGCAGGGCGTGTCGCTCGAGCTCGAGCCCGGCGAGATCGTCGCGGTGACGGGTCCCTCGGGATCCGGGAAGTCGACGTTGCTGCACTGCCTGGCCGGGCTCGACGAGCCCGACGGCGGCGTGGTGCGCGTGGCGGGCGAGCGCCTCTCGCGCCGCCCTGAGGCCGAGCGCGCCGCGCTGCGCGCCCGGCGCATCGGGATGCTCTTCCAGCAGGCCAACCTCGTCGGCCACCTGTCCGTGGCCGCCAACGTCACCCTCGCCCAGCGCCTGGCCGGCAAGCCCGACGCCACCCGGCGCGACGCCGTCCTGGAGCGCTGCGGGATCACGGCGCGCGCCGGCGGCCGCCCCTCACAGCTGTCGGGCGGCGAGCTGGCCCGCGCCGGCCTCGCCGTCGCGCTGGCCAACGACCCAGCGGTGGTCCTGGCCGACGAGCCCACGGGCGAGCTCGACACCGCCACCGGCGAGCGCGTCCTCGGCCTGCTGCGCGAGCGGGCCGACGGCGGCGCCGCGATCCTCGTCGTGACCCACAGCCCCGAGGTCGCCGCCGCGGCCGACCGGGAGATCCGCCTGCGCGACGGAGCGCTCGCATGACCGAGCGCATCCTCCTCGCCCGCTGCCGCCGCGCCGGGCGCACGTACGGCTCGGGAGCCACCGTCGCCGTGGCGCTGCAGCCCACCGACTGCGAGGTCGCCCCGGGCGCCCGGGTGGCGATCGTCGGGCCCTCGGGCTCGGGCAAGTCCACCCTGCTGCACCTCCTCGCCGGGCTCGACCGGCCCACGGTCGGGACCGTCGACTGGCCCGCCATCGGGCCGCCGGAGGTGCTGCGCCCCGGGCCGGTCGCCGTCGTCTTCCAGGGCCCGAGCCTGCTCCCGCCGCTCACGGTGCAGGAGAACGTCGCCCTCCCCCTCGTGCTCGCCGGCTCGACCCACGCCGACGCCCAGCGCGGCGCAGCCGGCGCCCTCGAGCTCGTCGGGCTCACCGCGGAGCGCGACCGCCTGCCCGAGGAGATCTCCGGCGGCCAGGCCCAGCGGGCCGGCGTCGCGCGCGCGCTGGCCGGGCGCCCCGCCCTGATCCTGGCCGACGAGCCCACGGGCCAGCTGGACCA
>JAXDGY010000399.1:0-15528 GCA_034664785.1 Solirubrobacteraceae bacterium | reverse complement strand
GCGCCGAGGCCGCCGGCGAGCGGGATCTCCGAGGTGATGCGGAACGCGAAGCCGTCGGCGGGATGCAGCCGCTCGAAGCCGCGGACGACGAGGTTGCGGCGGTCGCGCGCGATCGGCAGCTCCGTCTGGACCCCGAAGCGCCCGGTCTCGAGCACCTCGAGCTGCAGGTGCAGCCCGAGCGCCGCGGCGAACACGTCGAAGCCGGGGCCGAGGTTCGCGGAGGACGCGGGGACCCGGACGACGCGGCGGCGCTGCATCGCGGCGACCCTAGCCGAGCACGACGCGCTCGACGGCGCCGAGCTCGGGCTCGCAGGGCACGACCGAGCCCGCCTGCTCCAGGGCGGTCTGGGGATCCTTGAGCCCGTGGCCCGTCAGCACGCAGGCCACGCGCCGGGCGTCGCCCGCGCCGTACTTGAGCAGCCCCGCGACCGACGCCGCGCTCGCCGGCTCGCAGAAGACGCCCTCGCGGGCGGCCAGCAGCCGGTAGGCGTCGAGGATCTCCGGGTCCGAGACGGCCTCGATCCGGCCCGAGGAGGCCGTCATCGCGGCCATCGCCTCCTCCCAGCGCGCGGGGTTGCCGATGCGGATCGCGCTGGCGACCGTCTCCGGCTGCTCGACGCGCTGCCCGATGACCAGCGGCGCGGCGCCCTCCGCCTGGAAGCCGAGCATCCGCGGGGAGCGGCCGGCCTCCTGGAAGCCCTTCCAGTAGGCGGTGATGTTGCCCGCGTTGCCCACGGGGATGCAGAGCGCGTCCAGGCCGTCGAGCTCCTCCACGAGCTCGAAGGCCGCCGTCTTCTGGCCCTCCAGGCGGAAGCGGTTGACGGAGTTGACCAGGGCGATCGGGTGCCGCGTGACGAGCTCGCGCACGAGCGCGAGGGCCTGGTCGAAGTTGCCGCGCAGCGCGATCACCTGCGCGCCGTGCATCAGCGCCTGGGCCAGCTTGCCGGTGGCGATCTTGCCCTCGGGCACCATGACCGCGCAGCCCAGCCCGGCGCGGGCGGCGTAGGCCGCAGCGCTCGCGGCCGTGTTGCCCGTGGAGGCGCAGATCACCGTCTCGGCGCCCTCCTTGACCGCGGCGGTGACGGCGCAGCACATCCCGCGGTCCTTGAACGAGCCCGTCGGGTTGGCGCCCTCGATCTTCAGGTGCACCTCGGCCCCCACCCGCTCGGAGAGCCACGGGGCGTGCACCAGCGGCGTGGAGCCCTCCTTGAGGGTCACGATCGGGTCGGAGGCCTCGAAGGGCAGGCGGTCGAGGTAGCGGTGGATGAGCCCGGGGCGGTCGCTCACCCGAACTCCTCCTCGATCACCCGGATCACGCGCGGCCGCGCCCGGACGAAGTCCAGCCCGGCGATGAGCTCCACGGCCGCGCGCAGCCGGGACTCGAGGATCGGGTGGACGACCATGACCAGGCGCGCGTTGTCCCCGAGGCCCTTCTGCACCACGGACTTCACCGACGCGCCCTGCAGGCCGAGGATCTGCGCGACCTGGGCGAGCACGCCCGGGCGGTCGGCGACCTCGAGGTAGACGTAGAACGCCGAGGCGACGTCCTGCACCAGCTCGAGGCGATCGGTGGTCTCGGGCGTCGAGGCCGGCGGGATCATCGCGCTGATCACGTCGCCGAGCACCGCGCTGGCGGTCTGCGGGCCGCCCGCTCCGGGGCCGGACATGGTGATCTCGGTGATCGCGTCGGACTCGACGGTCACCGCGTTGAACGGCCCGTTGACGCTCGCCAGCGGGTGGCCCGCGTAGAGGAAGGCCGGGTGCACGCGCACGCTGAGCCCGCCGTCGACGCGCTCGGCGGTCCCGATGAGCTTCAGGCCCAGCCCGAGCTCCCGCGCGTACTCCATGTCGTCGCCCGTGATGTGCTCGATGCCCTCGTAGGAGACCTGGTCGAGGTGGACGGGCGTGTCGAAGGCCAGCCGCGCGAGGATCGCCATCTTCGCGGCGGCGTCCGCCCCGTTGACGTCGTCGGTCGGATCGGCCTCGGCGTAGCCGAGGCGCTGGGCCTCCGCGAGGGCGTCGGCGTAGGACGCGCCCGTCTCGGCCATCTGGCTGAGGATGTAGTTCGTCGTCCCGTTGACGATCCCGTGGACGCGGTCGACGCGCGCGGCCGCCAGGGACTCCTGCAGGACGCGGATCACGGGCACGACGCCCGCGACGGCGGCCTCGAAGCGCAGCTGGACGCCGTGCTCGCGCGCGGCCGCCCACAGCTCCTCCCCGTGGCGGCTGAGCAGCTGCTTGTTGGCGGTGACGACGTGGCGCCCGGCCGCCATCGCCCGCAGGACGTGGTCGCGCGCGGGCTCGATGCCGCCCATGACCTCGACGATCAGGTCGCTCCCGGCGAGGATCTCCTCGAAGTCGCCGCGGGAGCGCGTCAGGACCCCGCTGACCTCGGGGCGCATGCCCGTGATGGCCGCGACCTGGTCCGCGCGGTCGGCGAGCAGACGGTCGAAGGCGGCCCCGACCGTCCCGTGGCCGAGCAGCCCGATCCGGAAGCGCTCAGGCATCGCGGGCGAAGAGGTCCTCGACCGTGTCCCGCCGCACGACGACGCGCGCGTCCCCGTCCTTGGCGAAGACGACGGGCGGGCGCAGGGCGCCGTTGTACTGGTTGGCCATCGCGTAGCCGTAGGCGCCCGTGGCGGGGGTGACCAGGACGTCGCCGACGCGCGGGTCGGCGAGATCGGCGTCGCGGACCAGCACGTCGCCGGACTCGCAGTGCTTGCCCGTGACGTTGCAGCGGGTGCCGCCCCCGAAGCGGTCGGCGACGTCGACCTCGTAGCGCGCCCCGTAGAGCATCGGCCGCAGGTTGTCCGACATGCCGCCGTCCACGGCGACCCACGTGTCCACGTTGCGCTTGACCGACTCGACGGTGTAGAGCGTGACCGTCGAGTTCGCGACCAGGGCGCGGCCCGGCTCGTCCAGGACGCGCCGGCCCGGGCCGCACACCTCCTCGACCATGCGCACCTTCGCCGCCGCGTAGGCCTCGATCGAGGGCGGGTGGTCCGCGCCGGTGTAGGCGACGCCGAGCCCGCCGCCGAGGTCGTAGGTCCGGAAGTCGCCGAGGCCCGCGACCGCCTCCAGGGCGGCGCGGAACGGGTCGAGCTCGAGGATCTGGGAGCCGATGTGGAACTGGATGCCCTGCAGGTCGAAGCGGTCGTCGGCCCGCAGGCGGTCGATCGCCACGCGGGCGTCGTCCAGGTTGAGCCCGAACTTCGTGTTGGGGCCGCCGGTGGAGATGGCGGGATGCGTGGCGGGCGAGACGCCGGGGGCCACGCGGATGAGCACCGGCTGGCGGCGGCCGGGCGCCAGGATGCGCTGGAGCTTGCCGACCTCGTCGAGGCCGTCGACGACGACGAGCCCGATCCCGGCGTCGAGGGCGTAGGTCAGCTCGGCCTCGGTCTTGGCGTTGCCGTGCAGCAGGATGCGCCCGGGGGCGAACCCGCCGCGCAGCGCGGTGGCCAGCTCGCCGCCGCTGGCCACGTCGCAGCCGATCCCCTCCTCGGCCAACACGCGGTAGACCGCGGTGCACGGGAAGGCCTTGGACGCGAAGAGCACGTCGAAGTCGTCGGTGTGGGCTGCGAAGGCCTGCACGAAGGCCCTCGCCCGGGCCCGGAGGTCGTCCTCGGCGACGATGAAGGCGGGCGTGCCGAACTCGCGGGCCAGCTCGAGCGCGTCGCAGCCCCCGATCTGCAGCCGCCCGCGCTCGTCCAGCCGGGAGCCCATCGGGTAGGCGTGGGAGAGCTGTTGCACCGCTGCCATGCGGTGGCGCATGATGCCACGCCGAGCCTCCGGCTCACCACGGCCCACCGTCTGCGCAGTGGAAGCAACTGCCAGGCTGGGCCTGCGCCGCCGTCCACCGCCGACAGCTGCCCTCGGCGCTGCCTTGTCCCCCACGGCCCCAGGCCCGTGGGCGAGGTGAAGCTCGAGACGGGCCTACGCTCGCGCTCCCGCCGGGACCCCGAGGGCTCTGCACCAAGCACGCAGCCCGACGAGGCGGCGCGCGGCAACATGCCCCGGCCCGCCACCAATGGCACCCGCAGTCGCCGACAACACCGTCGCGATTGGCGCGATCTCCAGCGGCGCGACCCTCCGCACCGCGGTTCTTGGCGCCGCTATCTGGCCGTTGTGGCCGGCGGATAGGCTGCTGCCGATGCCTGATCTCGTCGACATCGCAGCTCGCGTGACTCGGGCGCTCCCAGCACGCTTGGGCACACCGCTCGCGTGGCATATCGGCCAACGCGCAAGCCGCAAGACACGGATCGCGCGACTTCGCACCGGGGGACGAGTCGCAACGGACGCCGGCGACCACCTGCACCGCAGCATGTTCTTCCGGGGCGAGTACGAGCCGGCCGTCACAAAGTTCCTGCAGACCGTCGCCAGGCCCGGATGGACCGTTGTCGATGTCGGAGCCAACGTCGGATACTTCTCAGTGCTCTGCGCGGACCTAGGCGGTCCGGGCAGCCACGTCGTTGCGTTCGAACCCGAGCCCCGCCTCAACGCAATGCTCGAGCGCACAGCCAGCGTCAATCCGCAAGCCGACATCCTGGTCCAGATCGCGGCCTGCGGCAGCACGCCGGGACTGGCCACCCTGCATCTCAGCCCAGACGATCGCCACAGCGGGCTCGCAACGCTCCGCAGCGACCTTCACGACACCCGCGGGGTCCAAGTGCTCGTGCTGCGTCTTGATGACTTCTGCGGCGCGCATGGAATCCGTCCTGATCTCGTCAAGATCGACGCTGAAGGATTCGAGCTCGAAGTGCTTCGTGGCTGCGGTTACCTGCTGGAGCAGCGGATTCCCCAGCACTTGCTCGTCGAGCTATCACCAGAGCGCGAGGACCCTGCGACCACCATTGGCCTGCTCCGGTACCACGGCTACGAACCGTTCAACATCGGTCCGGAAGGGTCGCTCACGCCGCTCGGCAAGCTCAATGAAGTCTACGAAGATGTGTGCTTTGTCCGGAATTCTTCCGTGGCAAGTTAGGCGCGAATGGCTACAAGACCTGTCATCGGCTCATGCATCAATCGGCTCGCGCGTCGCGTGGCGCCATCCCTCCGAGCAGCTCGGACGGCGGCCCATATCCGCAACCAGTGCGAGCTCATCATCGGATACCACCTCGCGTCAAGCAGTCATGCTGACGTGAACGGCGAAACATGGTTACTGGATGCGGTAGGGCCCGAAGTCAACCGCTTCGTGGATCTTGGCGCCAACGTCGGCGACTGGACGACGGCACTGCTGGTTCGAAACCCTACTGCTCAAGGCATTGCAGTCGAACCCGGTATCGAAGCGCTCGGGCAGCTGCGAGCGCGTCTCCCTGCGTCAGTGACCGTGGTTCCTGCCGCCGCTGGATCGGCGGAAGGCACGGCCTCCTTCTTTGAGCAGCCCGAAGCGGGGGAACATTCATCCATCATCGCCGGCTGGGTTCAGGAGGCGCAACGACGCCAAGTGCAGGTGGTCACTGTCGACGCGCTCCTTGACCGCCACGGATGGGACAGACTCGATTTCCTCAAGATCGACACCGAAGGCTACGACGGACATGCGCTCGAAGGCGCGTCTCAAGCGTTGCGTGATCACCGCATCGGCCTCGTCCAGTTCGAGTACAACCGGCCGTGGCGGGAGGCCGGCACGACGCTCGGCGGCGTTCTCCGGTCATTAGGCAACGTCGGCTATGAGATTCGCGTCTTGCGGCCTCATGGCCTCGATGCGTATGAATACGAGCCGTTCGGCGAGTTCTTCAGCTACTCGAACTTCGTCGCGTTGAGTCCAGCGTCGCACCTCTTCTCCCGCGTTCACTCCGAACGAGAAGATCAACCTTGTTGAAGGTACGCATCGTCCGCTCGCACCGATGGCAGCACGATCAACTGATGTCCGAGGCCCGTCCTCCGACCACGTTTCAGTGGGCCGGGCAAGACGATGTGGCGGACATCGTGATCTTTATCGTGCCGCCCTGGCCCGATGACAGCGCGCCTGAGCGTCTCGGCATCTCGCGCGTTCGCGACCTTCTAGGGGGCCGCTTATATCTGTTCTCACAGTTCGACGAGGGCGTGTTCTGGGCTCCCGGCGTATTTGTCGCTGCGACTGTCGAGTCGCCGCCACATGTCGCCGGCGGTTTCTACATCCATCCCGATCACTACGGCCCCGACGGGCCCGGGGCGATGATCGACGAGGCGGACCCTGGTGAGCCGAATCTTCTCTGGAGCTTCGTCGGCAGAGGCGATACCGCATCGGTTCGAAGCACGCTTCTCTCGCTACATGACGAACGCTCGATCGCACGGGAATCCAGCACTCCATGGGGAATGCCTGAACGTGAGCGCGAGCGACGCCAAGCCGACTACGTCACGACGCTGTTGCGCTCCAAGTTCGTCGCTTGTCCTCGGGGACATTCGCCGTCGACCCACAGGCTTTTCGAGACCATGCGCGCCGGCCGAGCACCCGTTGTGCTCTCCGATGCCTGGCGCCCACCGCCACTCGTGGACTGGGATGCCTGCTGCATCCGTATCCCCGAGATAGACGCGCGCCATGTTCCCGCGATCCTCCGTGAGCGTGAGGATGACGCCGAAGACATCGGCCGCAGGGCTCGCGACGTCTGGGAACAGCGATTCTCGCCGCGCGGCATGGTCCACCAGCTCGTGGAGAGTTGTCTGCTGCTTCACGAGCGTCCGCAGACATCGCGGACCGGCCTGGCGCTCGCCGCGAAGGCGATTCCAAACCGACGGACGATCAGACGCGGGCGCGCGATGGCGCAGGCGATGCGGAGGTCACGTCAAGAGGCCCGGGGACGGACGACATCCGGCGAACGGCCCTCCGGGCCGTGACCCTTGGCACCGTGCGCGTCGTCCACGCCCAGCCACCCTCGCAGACCGGCGTCCACGACGGCCTGGCCTGGAGCCTGTTCGAACCCGCGGGCCCGACGCGGGGCGCCCTGCTGATCCTGCACGGGGCCGACTCCCGCAAGGAGAACCACCATGACGTGGCCCGCGCCGCCGCCGGCGGCGGCCTCGCCGCGCTGGCCTTCGACGCCCGCGGCCACGGCGCCAGCGCCGGGGCGCTCGGGGCGGGCGCCGTCGACGACGTGGTGGCCATGGCCGCTCTGCTGCGCGAGCGGGCCGGCGGCGGCCCGGTCGCCCTGCGCGGCTCGAGCATGGGCGGCTACCTGGCGCTGGTCGCCGCGCGCGCCGCGGGCGCCGCGGCCGTCGTCGCGGTGTGCCCCGCCGGGGCCGCGCAGCTGCGGCGGGGCCTGGAGGCCGGCCGCTACGACTTCCGCCTCGACCGCCCCGGGCTCGAGGCGCTGCTGGACGGCCACGACGCCCACGACGCCGCGGCGGCCCTGCACGTCCCCCTGCTGCTGCTCCACGCCCAGGGGGACGAGAGCGTCCCGGTGCAGCAGTCGCGGGAGCTGGCCGCGGTCGCGCCGGACTGCAAGTACGTGGAGATCCCCGGCGGGCACCACCGGTCGATCCAGCACGACGCCGAGCTGACGGGCGTCAGCGTGCGGTTCGTGCTGCGGGCGCTGCGACGGGCGTCAGGACCAGACCGCCCTGGCGGCGGTTGAGCCAGACCAGGCCGGCCACGCCGAGGAGGACCATCACCAGGCTCTCGACCTGCGGCGCGGTCAGCCCGGCCACCGACGCGGGGTTGCGGCGCAGGAACTCGACGAGGAAGCGCTCGGTGCCGGCCCCGACGAGGTAGAGCGCGAAGAGGACGCCGGGGCGCACGCGGTCGCGCAGGCGCCACAGGGCGAGCGCGAGCAGCCCCATCGTGACCGTCTCGTAGATCGGCGTCGGGTGCACCGTCTCCGTGGTCGGGACGGTCCCCTTGGGGTAGGCCATCGCCCACGGCCCGTCCCACGCCTTGCCGTAGTCGCCGTCGCCCGAGAGCTGGCACCCGATGCGGCCGATGCCGTACCCCAGGGCGAGCGACACGGCGCAGGTGTCGGCCAGGATCAGCCCCCAGAACCCCCGCCACCGGGCCCACAGCAGCATCCCGATCGCGCCGCCGATCGCGCCGCCGTACCAGACGAGGCCCGAGCCCCCGACGAGCGAGCCGACCGGGTCGCGCGACAGCTCGCCGGTGTGCTGGAGCAGGTAGTAGCCGCGGGCGCCGATCAGGCCTCCGGCCAGCGCGGCGAACACCATCTCGTAGGCCCAGTCGACGGGCTTGCCGAGCTCCTTCAGGCGGCGGGCGATGATCGCGCCGGCCGCCAGGAACCCGAGCGCGAACATCAGCCCGAACGTCTTGATCGGGAGCCCCAGGAGGTCGATCTCTGGCTGCATCGCCTCTCAGCCTACGATGCCGCTCGCGGCCCTGGCCCGGCCGGACTTGCGACTCGAGGTCGCTAGAGGTAGTTCATCGGGTTGACGACGGAGCCGTTGATCCGGACCTCGAAGTGCAGGTGATCGCCGAAGCAGAGCCCGGTGCAGCCCACGTAGCCGATGACCTGGCCCTGGGAGACGGAGGCCCCCAGCGAGGTGGCGAAGCGCGACTGGTGCGCGTAGCACGTGGACATCGTGCTCGTGTGCTGGACGCAGGTGAAGTTGCCGTAGCCGCCGGAGGCGCCGACGCTCTGCATGAGCGCCACGCGCCCGGCCGCCGCGGCCCGGATCGGCGTGCCCGCGGGGACGCCGATGTCGATGCCGGGGTGGCAGCGCTCCCAGGCGCGGCTCTCGCAGAACGGCGACGTGATGGGCCCGTTGACGGGCCAGATGAGCGTGCCGGAGCCCCGCTGGATCGGCCCCGCCGGCAGCTGGCCGCCCGCGGTCTGCAGCGTGGCGGTGATCTTGGCCTGCTGGGCCTTCAGGCTCGAGAGCGACCCTTCGAGCTGCTTGCGCTCGCCGCGCACCTTCCCGAGCGCCTGCTGCTTGTCGGACCGCGTGCTCGCGTACCCCACGCGGGTGTCGATCAGCCCCTGCTTGATCGCGGCGATCTCGTCGCGCCGCTGCTGCACCGCGACGGTGAGCTGCTGCTGGCCCAGCTCGAGGGCGGCCAGGTGCTTGGAGGTCGAGGTCGCGTCCCGCCTGGCGTCGCGCACGAGGGTGACGATCTGCTGGTCCTGCTCGTTGATGCGCGACAGGAAGTCCTGGCGCTCGAGGAGGTCGGCGAAGCCCTTGGCGTTGAGCACGACGGTCACGAGGTCGGGCTTGTCGGCCTGGTAGAGCTCGACCAGGCGCGACGCGAGCTGCCGCCGGGCGACCACGAGGCGGGCCCGCAGCCGGACCAGGCGGGCGCGCTCGGAGCGCAGCTCGGCCTGGGTGCGGGCCAGCCGCGCGCGCTTGAGGTCGAGGTCGGCCTGGACGCGCTGCTCGCGCGTCTGCAGCGACCCGATCTTCGCCTGGAGGCTCGAGATCCGCCGCGAGTACTTCGAGATGTCCGTCGTGAGGACGCGCTCGGTGCCCTTCTTGCGACCGATCCGCCCCTGGGTGGACTCGATCTTCTTCTGCAGCTGGGCGGAGCGCCCGGTCGGCGAGGCTCCCTGCGAGGCGAGCGGCAGGCAGGCCCAGAGCAGCAGGGGCAGCACCGCCCCCGCGATGAGCAGTCGGAGGCGCATGGACGGCCCGGGAGGGTAGGTGCCCGGCGACCCCGGTCGTGCAGGGCGCGTTGCAGGCGCGTTGCAACTTCCTTAAGGAAGCCTGAATCTCACCCTGCCATCCTAAGGAGCATCATGCGCAACACCTCGTTCGGTCGTGACCCGGGCCTCCAGGCCCGGATGCTGCTCACGATGTTCCTGCTCGGCCTCGTCTACGTCGTCCTGGTGGGCGCGCTGGTCGCCTCCGGCGCGAGCGGCGTGACGATCATCATCATCGGCGGCGGGCTGTTCCTGTTCCAGGTCTTCTCGTCGCAGAAGCTCGCGCTGCGGGCGATGGGCGCACGGGAGGTCTCCCCGCAGGAGGCCCCCGAGCTCCACGCGATGATCGAGCGCCTGTGCATCCAGGCCGACCTGCCCAAGCCGAAGATCGCCGTCGCCCAGACGAACATGCCCAACGCGTTCGCCATGGGCGTCCGCAAGAAGGACTCGGTGGTCTGCGCGACCACGGGCATCATGGAGCTCCTGTCCCCCGCCGAGCTCGAGGGCGTCATGGCCCATGAGCTCAGCCACATCGCCAACCGCGACGTGGCGATCATGACCCTGGCGAGCTTCTTCGCCTCGATCGCCTCGCTGGTCGTCCAGTTCGGCTTCCTCTTCGGGGGCGGCATGGGCGGCAGCTCCGACGACGAGGACGGGCCCGGCTTCTTCGCCGTCATCCTCATCTCGCTGGCCGTCTACGTCGTGTCGTTCATCCTCATGCAGGCGCTGTCGCGCTACCGCGAGTTCGCGGCCGACCGCGGCTCCGCGGTCATCACGGGCCGCCCGAGCGCGCTGTCCAGCGCGCTGCTGAAGATCGCGGGGACGATGCAGCGGATCCCGACGCAGGACCTGCGCCAGAGCGAGATGGCCGCGTTCTACATCTTCCCCCCCGGCGCGAAGTCCGCCGTGGGCAACCTGTTCTCCACCCATCCCCCGCTCGAGAAGCGCATCGAGGCGCTGAGCCGCCTCGAGGGGCAGCTGCAGGCCGGCGGCGGGCGCGGCGTGGCGCTGGCCAGCTAGGGGTCGGCAGCCCATGGGGTTCCTGGACGCGCTGCTCGGCAAGCGCAAGCTGAAGGGCCCCGCGCCCGACCGCCTGTTCGCGCTGAGCACGGCGTACGTCTCGCTGGAGGCCGCCCACGGCATCACGACCAGGGGCAAGGCGGCGATCGTCTTCCAGCCGCTGGCCACGGGCGACTTCCAGCAGATCGTCACCGAGATGGAGGAGGTCGTCCGCGGCACTGGTGAGGAGACGGGCACCACGCTGGAGACGGTCGACGACGACTACGGCTACCGCTGGATGGTGCTCGCCGACAAGGACCTCGAGGACCTCGTGGTCGGCGTCAACGCCGTGAGCGACGCGCTCGCCGTCGGGGGCTACAACGACCGCGTGCTGTGCGCGGTCTTCGCCTTCCAGGATCCGCAGGGCCGCCCGATCTACCTGATCTACAACTACAAGCGCGGCAGCTGGTACCCCTTCGTGCCCGCGCAGGGCGCCCAGCAGCGGGACAACGAGCGCGAGCTCCAGCTCAAGGCGATGATCGGCAACGAGCTGCCGATCGAGCCCGAGCTCGAGCGCTGGTTCCCCCTCTGGGGCATCCCCATCTAGCCGACCCCCCTCGGGCTACGCCCTCGGAGGTCGGCGTTCAAGCGCGGGTCGCGGGCGGCGGGTCTGGAATAAGTCCCTCCCCGCTGAACTCCTCGCCCGCCTCCTCGAAGGACAGGTCGGCGGGCGGCAGGATGAAGTCCGACGCCTCGAGCTCGTCGTCGGCGAGCGGCTCGCCGTGCGCGCGCACGAAGGTCAGCAGCTGGTCGTAGGCGGCATGGAAGCCATCCCGGTCGCCGGCGTCGACGCGCTCCACGACGGCGTCGTCGAGGTCGTCGAGCTCGGTGTGGTGGGACTCGTCGACGCGGTACTGCCCCTCGTTGAAGATCCGGACGATCACGCCGGATCCTCCTTGCCGGCGCCGAGCTGCTTGTCGTCGGCGGCGGGCCCGGGGCCCGCGCCGAGCTCGGCCTTCATCTTGGCCAGGTCGTCGTCGACGGCGCTGCCGCTGGACAGCGCGGAGAGCTGGCGGTCGATGTCGTCCTGGGCCGGGCCGATCTGGGTGAGGTCGTCGAACGTGCCGGCGGCCTCGAGCTCGGACACCGCGTCCGCGCGGGCCTTCATGTTCTCCGTCTTGTCGAGGGCACGCTGCATGGCCAGGCCGACGTCGGCCATCTCCTCGCCGACGCCCGTGGCGGCCTCGGAGATCCGGACCTGCGCCTCGGCGGCGGAGTACTGGGCCTTGATGACCTCCTTCTTGGAGCGGAAGGCCTCGATCTTGGTGCGGAGCTTCTGCTCGGAGTCCGTCAGCTTCTGCTGCTGGGCCTCGAGCTCGCCGACCTGCTGGTCGAGCCCCTGAAGCTCGCTCTGGGCGACGTTCTTGCGCTCGAGGGCGACGCGCGCGAGCTCCTCGTTGCCCTGCGAGAGGGCCTGACGGGCCTGGGTGTCGAGCTTGACGACGGACTGCTCGAGCTTCGTCGACTGCATCTGCAGCCGCTTCTTGGCCGTCACGACGTCGGCGATGCCCTTCTTGACGTTCTGGAGCGACTCCAGCTGCTTCTGGTAGCTGTAGTCGAGCGTCTCGCCCGGGTCCTCGGCCTTGTCGAGCAGTCTGCTGATCTTCGCCTTGATGACGGTGCTGAACCGTCCGGACGTGCCGGCCATCAGGCCTCCTGGGAGCTCGTGGTTCGCGTGCTCGGCCTAGCGTACCCGCCCCGCGCACCCGTCCTCCCCGGCTCGCCACACGTTTGCGCCTGGCCGACGCAGGGGAGACGGGCCCCGGGAGCGAGTCGCGGAGCACGGGTCCGCGACTCGCTCTTTCTGACTGCGTGGCTCAGGTCGCGGCCGGGCCCCGGTGGACCCAGCTGAAGCCGGTCTCGTAGATCACGATCTCGCCCTCGCCCTGGGTGAGGCAGAACTGCACGTAGGCCCTGCCATGCACCAGCGCGCCCTTGCTGCCCGGCTCGACCGCGTCGACGTCGAACGTCTCGGTGCGCTTCGTGCCGTCGCACGTCCACGTGTTGCGATGGCTCTGCAGCCACGTCGCGGCGAGCTCGCTCGAACCCTCGCGGCGGAGCGCCCAGTCCTTCTTCCCCGTGGCGGACTCCTTGACGGAGACCCACAGGTGGTCGCCCGCGTTGCAGCGGTAGCGGACGCGCAACGTGGCGGTCGTGCCGTCCGGACTGGCCTCGATGGCGCCGAGCACGTCGGCGTAGGGCTTCTTCGGCTTGCTCGCCGCCGGCGCGGTGGCCGGGAGGGCTGCCACCGCAAGCGTGGCGACCACGGCTCCGAACAGGTGTCTGCACCTCATGATGTCCATCCTTCCCCCGTTGCGAGTGGATCCAGCGACGACGGGGCGCGGACGAGCCGTCCGCTCCCGCCGGCTGCGACCCTAACCCAGGAAAACTGCAGATGACAAACACCGGCGCAGCGCCGCGACGCCAACACCGTGGCTAGCCTGGGCCTCGTGCCCGACCGCATGACGCGAACCACCCACCCCTCCCGGCGCCGCGGCGGCGGACTGCCCGCGCTCCTGCTCGCGGGGACCCTGGCGCTGACGGCCGTCGGCTGCGGCGGCAGCTCCCCGGCGGACTCGCCGAGCGCCCGCACGACCTCCACCCCCGAGCGGACGCAGAGCGTCGAGGCGCCGGCCACGACGACGCCCGCCACCGAGCCCGCCCCCACGCCGACGACGACCGCGGCGCCCGGCGGCAGCACGGCCAACCCCGGCGGCGCCACGGCCCCGTCGACCACGCCCGCGCCGCCCGCCTCGACCTCCACGAGCACGACGCCGGCCCAGACCACGCCGGCGCCGGCGCCGACCTCCACTGCCCCCGCCCAGGACCCGCAGTGTCGCCCGGGCACCGGCCCCGGCTTCCCGGACCGGCCCCAGTGCGAGCCCGTGAGCGGGCCCGACGCGCAGGACGAGGGCTAGCTCGAGCCCATCGAGACGTTGCCCAGGCGCAGCTCCAGCGTCGGCGTGATCGTCGACCCCGTGACCTGCTTGCGCATGAGGTAGTTCAGCGTCTCGTAGTGGGTGAACACGAGCGGCGAGTCGGCCCAGACGACCTGGCGCAGCTGCTCGTAGAGCGCCTTGCGCTTCGCCTCGTCGGTCTCCCGCGCGGCGCGGTCGATCAGGTCGTCGGCCTGCTTGCTGGCGTAGCCCGACGTGTTGATCGGCCCGCCGCTCTTGAGGACCAGCGAGTAGAAGTTGTCGGGGTCGATGGTCCGCTCCTGGTAGGCGGAGGTGATCTGGAAGTCGCCCTTGCTGAAGCGGTCGAACCAGACCGAGACGTCGACCTGCTGGATCTTCATCGTGATCCCGATCTTCTTGAGCTGCTCGCGCACCACCTGGCCGGTCTTGAGCAGCTCCGGGTACTGCGGCAGGCCGAGGTAGGTGACGGTCAGCCCGCCCGACAGCCCGGCCTCCTTCATCTTGGCCTTCGCGGCCTCGACGTCGGCCGTCTTGTACGGCGTCGTGCCGCTGAACCACTTCGAGCTCGACGGCACCTCCTCCCCGCCGGCGTCGCCCGTCCCGAAGTAGGCGACGCTGCTGATCTCCTGCCGGTCGACCACGAGCGCCACGGCCTGGCGCAGCGCCTTGTTGTCGAACGGCGGCTTCTTGGTGTTGAGGGTCAGGAAGTCCGGGATCCCGGCGATCGCCGAGCCGACGTAGGTGAACGTGGGGTCCTTCTTCAGCGCCGCGACCTGCTGCAGCGGGACCGCGTCGACCCAGTCGAGGTCGCCCGAGCGCAAGGCGTCGATGCGCCCCTGGTCGACGTTGGCGAAGCGGAAGGTCACGCCGTCGAGGGACGGCTTGCCCTGGTCGAAGTAGCCGTCGAAGCGCTTCAGCGTCAGGTGGTCGCCCTGCACCCACTCGACGAAGGCGAACGGCCCCGTCCCGACGGGCTTGCGCGCCGACCCCTTGGCCTCGATGGAGCGCTTGTTGACGATCTCGCCGTTGTTGGCGAGGTTGGCCAGGAACGGGCCGAACGGCGTCTTCAGGTGGAAGGTCACCTTCGTCGGCGAGTCGACGGTGATGCGGTCGATCACCTCGTACAGCGACGCGTACCCGCTGGCCGTCTTCTTGTCGAGGATCCGCTCGAAGGTGTACTTGACGTCGTCGGCGCTGAACGCGTCGCCGTTGTGGAACTTGACCCCGTCGCGCAGCTCGAAGACCCACGTCTTCGGGTCGGTCTGGGTCCACTTCGTCGCCAGCACGCCGTAGAACTGCTGCTTCTCGTCGATGTCCACGAGCTTGGAGAAGACGTTGTCGTAGACCTGGGCGCCCGTGTAGATCTGGCTCTTGGCCGGATCCAGCGAGTCCGGCTCGCCGGTCAGCGCGGCCTTCAGCGTGCCGCCCTTCGTCCCGCTCGCCGGCGACGCCGCGGTGCCGGAGCTCGAGCCCACGTCGCTGGAGGACGTTCCCCCGCAGGCGGCCAGCAGCGAGCCGAGCAGCCCCGTGCTCGCCACCCCGGCGCCCATCGCCGCCCCGCGGCGCAGCAGCGTGCGCCGGTCGATGCGCCCGTTCAGGTAGCTCCGGGCGAGTCGGTCCTCGCGCTCCTGCGCGACGACGTCGGTGTCCACGTCGGTCATGTCGGTCTCCCTCTAGTGCCCGGACAGGAAGCCCAGGACGGCTTGGTTGAAGGGCTCGGGGTGCTCCCAGAGGCACGCGTGCCCCCCGGGCGTCTGCGCCCACTCGGAGCCCGCGATGGCGTCGTGCAGACGGCGGGACAAACGCACGGGGATGAGGATGTCCTCCTCCCCCACGAGGACGAGCGTCGGGACGGTGATCCGGTCCAGGCGGTCGGTGGTGTCGTGCGTGCGGATCGAGGCCAGCTGCGCGAGGTAGGCCTCGACGGGCATGGCCAGCTGCGCCATCTCGCCCTCGAACTCCTCGGCCTCCGCCTCGCGCTCCTCGAAGAA
>JAXDGY010000398.1:0-16937 GCA_034664785.1 Solirubrobacteraceae bacterium | reverse complement strand
CTGCTCAGAGCGGACGGCGCAGCTCCAGCAGCCTGAGGCCCAGCTCCGGCTCGGCGAACGCGCCGCCCCGCTCGCGCCAGCCCTGGCGGCGGTAGAACGCCCTGGCGCGGGCCTGACCCTCCGGGGTGTACAGGCGCATCCTGCGGTAGCCGGCGCCACGGGCGGCCTCCAGCGCGGCATCGTGCAGGCGAGCGGCCAGGCCGGTCCCCCACGCCGACTCGGTGACGAACAGCAGCCAGAAGTGGGCGAGGTCGTCCTCCACGTGGTGCGGCAGGAACGCCACGACGCCGAGCGTCGCCCCGCCCGCCTCCGCCAGCCGCGCCCACGCACCGCGGCCGCGCAGCCGGTCGGCCGTCCGGGCGATCTCGGCCTCGAGCACCGGGGGCTCCCAGCCGTCGGGCGCGAAGGCGCGGTAGCCCTCGAAGCCCTCGCGGATCAGCCCGGCGATCGCAGCGGCGTCATCGGGCCCCGCGCGGCGGACGGCGACGGGCGGAAGCCTCGCGGCGGTCATGCGAAGACCCTCGAGCTGCCGCCAGGCGTGCGAACGAGCCCCTGGGCGAGTTCGCACCCGGCATGCGAGCGCACAGCGCGAGCCATGCCGCTCGAAGCGCGAGTCATGCCCCGACCCGCGCGTCGCCTGTGTAGACGTTGACCGAGCCGCGCCGCGCGAAGCCGCACAGGGTCATGCCGCGGTCGGCGGCCAGCGACACCGCCAGGGACGTCGGCGCGCCGACGCCAACCAGGACGGGCGCACCCGCCACGGCGGCCTTCTGGACGAGCTCGAACGAGAGCCGCCCCGACACGCACAGCACGAGGCCGTGCAGCGGCAGCGCGCCGTCGAGCGCGCGGCGGCCGATCACCTTGTCCATCGCGTTGTGGCGGCCGACGTCCTCGCGGGCGAGCAGCAGGTCGCCGTCGGGCGTGAACAGGCCCGTGGCGTGCAGGCCGCCCGTCAGCTCGAAGCCGGGCTGGGCCAGGCGGTCGGGCAGCGCGGCGAGCAGCGCGCGGGACACGGCCGGCCCGGCCGGCAGCGGATCGGCGTGAACGGCGACCTCCTCGAGCGCCCCGCGGCCACAGACGCCGCAGGAGGACGTCGTGTAGAAGCGCCGCGCGGCCGAGCCCGGCCGCTCGAGCAGGTCGGCGTCGACCTCCACGACGTTCGCCGCGAGGTCCGCGGCGGGGCCGGCGCCGCGCAGCTCCCCCAGCAGCCCCTCGCCGTGCAGGAAGCCGACGCCGAGCTCCTCGTCGTGGCCCGGCGTGCGCATCGTGATCGCGAGCGCCGCTCCGCCGACGCGGATCTCGAGCGGCTCCTCGATCGCGACACGGTCCTCCCGGCCATCGTGGTGGACCGCGGCGTGCAGGCGTGCGGTGGCGTCCATCGTCCCTGGTGTACCAGAGGCGCCGCCGGCTCACTCGTAGGCGAGCGCGTCCAGGACGTCGAGGCGCGACGCGCGGCGCGCCGGCAGCACCGCCGCGAGCACGCCCGCGACGGCGGAGAGCACGAGGACCAGGAACAGGCTTCCAGCCGGGATCGACAGCTTGAACCCGTCCAGCGGCTGGGTCACGAGGATCGCCAGCACGACGCCGAGCACCAGGCCGAGGACGCCGCCGATCAGCGCGGTGATCACCGCCTCGTAGCGGATCATCCGCCGCACCTGCCGCCTGCTCGTCCCGATCGCCCGGAGCATCCCGAGCTCCCGCGTCCGCTCGGTGATCGAGAGCACCAGCGTGTTGACGATGCCGAACAGCGAGACGACGATGGCCAGCGCGAGCAGCGCGTAGATCAGGCCCAGCAGCTGGTTGATCTGGTCGGCCTGGTTGCCCTTGAACTCGGACTCGGTGAGCGCCTCGACCTGCGGGAAGTCGGCCGACAGCCTGGCGTCGACGGCCCGCTTGACCGCCTTGGCGTCGGTCCCCGGGGCGAAGCCGACCAGGGCGAAGCCGTCCTTGTCGGAGGAGAAGTCGCGGGTCGCGCTCGCGTTCGCGATCGTGAGCGGGCTGAGCAGCTGCCCGCGGTCCTCGGCGATCCCGGTCACGCGCAGCGGCACCGTGCGGGTGGTGGGACTCTGGACCTGGAGGGTCTGGCCCACCTTGATGTCGTGGTCCTTGGCGTAGGTCTTGCCGACCACCACGCCACCGGGGCGCAGCGCGCTGAGCGCATCCCCGCCCTTCGTGACGTTGTAGAGCTTGCTGAAGCTCGCCGGGTCGATGCCGGTGATCGCGATGTCCTTGCCGTCCAGCCGGCCCTGCGAGAAGCGCATCGGCGAGACGTCCCGCACGCCGTCGACCGCCGCGACCTCGCGCGCCGCCCCCTGCGAGAACGGGCCGAAGCCGTTGACGTTCTGCAGGATCACGCTGGCGTTCGAGCCCGTGTCGACCGCATCGTTGATGGTCTTCTTCGCGCCCGCGGCGAAGATCGACGCGAAGGTGACGAGCGCCACGCCGATCATCAGCGCGGCCGCGGTCACCGCCGTGCGCCCCGGCTGGCGCACGGTGTTCTCGCGCGCCAGCCGGCCCGTCATCCCGGCCACGCGCTGGAGCGGCAGCCCGACCGCGGAGGCGATCGGCCCGACCAGGCGGGGGCTCAGCAGCGCGACGCCGATGAAGGTCAGCGCGGCCCCGCCGCCGAGCAGGCTCAGCGCGCTGGAGCTCGAGCCGCTGCCGAACAGCCCGAGCGCCATGAGCCCGAAGCCGAGCGCGGTGAGCACGATCGCGAGCGGGAACGCGAGCCGCGAGGAGCGCGTCTGCGGGAGCGCGACGCCCTCGCGCAGCGCCGCGACGGGCGGGACCCGGGTGGCCCGCAGCGCCGGCGCCAGGCTGGCGACGAGCGTCACGATGATCCCGACGAGCAGCGAGACGATGATCGTCCGTGACGCGATGACCGTGCCGCTGGAGGGCAGGTCCACGCCGACGGCCTTGAACAGCGCCCGCAGGCCCGAGGCGACGAGGATGCCGACGCCCAGGCCGATGACCGAGCCGAGCACGCCGAGCACGAGGCCCTCGGTCAGCACGGAGCGCAGCACCTGGCGCCGCGAGGCGCCCAGCGTGCGCAGCAGCGCGAACTCGCGCGCCCGCTGCGCGACGGTGATCGAGAAGGTGTTGAAGATGATGAACGCGCCGACGAACAGCGAGATGCCGGCGAAGGCGAGCAGCGCGGTGGTCAGGAACGACAGCGCGCCCTTGATGTCGTCCTGCTGGCTCTTGGTCTCCTGCTTGCCGGTGCGCACGGTCACCGAGGCGGGCTCGACCCGGCGGATCGCGGCCCGCAGCTGCTCGGGGCTGGTGCCCGGGCTGCCGGCGACGTACAGCTCGTCGTAGCGGCCGACCTTGCCGGTGACGCGCTGCGCCTCGGGCAGGATCAGCTCCGCGCTCGTGGCGCCGCCCAACGAGGAGACCCCGGCGATCTTCACCAGGCCGACGATCCGGTACTGCTTGCGCGGCGCCGCCGCCTGCAGGCCGATCGTGTCGCCCAGCTTCAGGTGCTTGCGGTCGGCCGTCGCCTGGTCGATGGCGACCTCGTCCGCCGTGGCCGGGGCCCGGCCCTGCGGGTAGCTGATGGCCGAGAAGCGCTCGGGCAGGACCGAGCCGATGAGCGTCGGCGCGCCGCCGCTCTTGATCGGCTTGCCGTCCTTGCCGATGACCACGCCGCTCTGGTCGTTGACGACGCCCTCCGCCTGCCCGACCTCCGGGAGCCCCTTGACCCGGGCCAGGACGGAGCCGTCGAGCGACGGGAGCGTCCCGGTGTCCTGGCTGCCGATGTCGTCGTTCGGCGACACGACCGCGTCGGTCTTCGCGTAGACCGCCGTGAAGATCGCGTCGAAGGACTTGTTGATCGTGTCCGTGAAGACGTAGGTCCCGGCGATCAGCATGACGCCGAGCGAGATGGCGAGCGCCGTCAGCGCCACGCGCAGCTTGCGGGCCAGCAGGCCCTTGAGGGCGACCTTGCGCACGGCTAGCGGTCCTCGTCGCCGGAGACCTGGCCGTCGGTCAGCGTGATCGTGCGGTCGGCGACCGCGGCCGCATCGGGATCGTGGGTGACCATGATGATGGTCTGGCCGAACTCGTCCACCGAGCGGCGCAGGAGGGCGAGGACCTCGTCGGAGGTCTTCGAGTCCAGGTTGCCGGTCGGCTCGTCGGCGAAGACGACGGCCGGGCGCGACGCGAGGGCGCGCGCGACGGCCACGCGCTGCTGCTGGCCGCCGGAGAGCTCGGCCGGGCGGTGGCGCAGTCGGTCGCGCAGCCCGATGGTGTCGATGAGGCGGTCGACCCACTCCTGGTCGGGCTTGTGCCCGGCGATCGACAGCGGCAGGAGGATGTTCTCCTCGGCGGTGAGGACGGGCAGCAGGTTGAACGACTGGAAGATGAAGCCGACCTTGTCGCGCCGCAGCCCGGTGAGGCCCTGGTCGTCGAGGCCGGCCAGCTCGGTCCCGTCGAGGACGACGGAGCCGCTCGTCGGCCGGTCCAGGCCCGCGAGGATGTGCATCAGGGTCGACTTGCCCGAGCCCGAGGCGCCCATGATCGCGGTGAAGCGCCCGGACGGGAAGGCGACGGTGACACCGCGGAGCGCGTCGACGGCGGCCTCGCCCTCGCCGTAGCGGCGGGTCAGGTCGGTGGCGGCGACGATCGCCGAGGTGGCGGTGGCCGGAGAGACAGCAGACATGCGCGGCAGTCTGCCGCAGCGCGCCCCCACCGGTGGTACGGGCTACCCCCGGCTGGGGGTCAGGCCTGCAGGCGGATCAGGCCTGCAGGTAGGTCAGGACGGCCAGCACCCGGCGGTGATCGTCCTGGGTGGGCGGCAGGCCGAGCTTGCCGAAGATGCTGGTCACGTGCTTCTCCACGGCGCGATCGGTGACCACGAGGCCCTCGGCGATGGCGTGGTTCGAGCGCCCCTCGGCCATGAGCTCCAGGACGTCGCGCTCGCGAGGCGTCAGCTCGGCCAGCGGATCGTCGCGCCGGTGGCGGCCCAGGAGGCGGGAGACCACCTCGGGGTCGAGCGCGCTGCCGCCCGTCCCCACCCGCCGCACGGAGTCCACGAAGCGATCGAGGTCGGCCACGCGGTCCTTGAGCAGGTATCCGATGCCCCCGGCGTCGCCGGCCAGCAGCTCGACGGCGTAGGCCTCCTCGACGTACTGCGAGAGGACCAGGACGCCCGTCTCGGGCCAGCGCTCGCGGATCTCGGCGGCCGCCTTCAGGCCTTCGTCGGTGTGGGTCGGGGGCATGCGCACGTCGACGACCGCGACGTCTGGGCGATGCGCGTTGACCTTGCGCAGCAGATCCGCGGCGTCGCCAGCCTGGGCCACGACCTCGAGGCCCGCCTCCGACAGCAGGCGGGCGATGCCCTCGCGCAGGAGGACCGAGTCGTCGGCTAGGACGACGCGCATGGGATCCTCGCTCGGACGACGGTCCCCGCGCCGGGCGGGGAGACGATCTCCAGGCGGCCGTCCACGGCCCCGACGCGGTCGGCGAGGCCGCGCAGGCCGCTGCCGACGGCGGGGTCGGCGCCCCCGACCCCGTCGTCGCGGACCTCGACGACCGCGTGGCCGTTGATGCGCTCCACCGCCACGCTGGCGTGTCTGGCGCCCGCGTACTTGGCGACGTTCGTCAAGCCCTCCGCGACGACGAAGTAGGCGACGGTCTCGACGGCACTCGGCAGCCGCTCAGGCGGCATGGCACGGACCTCCACGGGGACGGTGGCACGCTCGACGAGGCCCGCGATGGCCGCGGCGAGCCCGCGCTCGGTCAGGACTGCGGGATGCAGGCCGCGCGCCAGCTCGCGCAGCTCCTGCTGCGCCTGGCGGAGCTCCTCGCGCGCGCCGTCGAGGAGGCCCTCAGCCCGGGCCGGGTCCTCGCGCAGCTTGGAGCGCGCCATGCCGACCTGCAGCCCCAGCGCCACGAGGCGCTGCTGGGCGCCGTCGTGCAGGTCGCGCTCGAAGCGCCGCCGCTCGGCCAGGCCGAAGGCGATGATCCCCGCCCGCGACTGCTCGAGCTCCTCGACGCGGGCGCGCAGCTCGGCCCCGAGGCGCTCGTTCTCGAGCGCCAGCGAGGCGGCGGCGCCGGCGGCCTCGACGAGGTCCGGGTCGTCGAGCAGCGCGGCGTCGTGGACGAGCGCGGCGATCCGGCGGCCCTCGGCGCGGACCTCGGTCACGCCGCGCCCCGACTCGGCGTCGGGCAGTTCGACGGCGCGGCCCTCCAGATCGACGTAGCGCTGGTCACGGGGCAGCCAGTAGAGCAGGCGGAGGCTCGGGTCGCCAAGTGCTTCGGCCAGCGCCTCGCGCACGCTGCCCTGGCGGTGGGCGGCACTGAGGCGCTGGATCAGCGATCCGATCGCCCCGGCGCGGAACCAACGCCGGCGGCCGAGGCCCACGAGGAAGACGTAGGGCAGCGCCAGCAGGCACGCGAGCGCGACCAGGTCGGGGACCATCGCGACCGTGTCGCCGGCGCCCACGAGGTCGAGGCCGAGGCTGATCCCCACGCCGAGGATGAGGCCCGCACCCGTCCACAGCACGGGCCCGAGGCTGCGGCGCTCGGGCGCCGAGGCCGCGCGCCAGCGCCGGACCATCGTCGCGATGACGGCCGCGGCGAGGACCACGGCCAGGCCCTCCGCGATCCCGAGGACCACCTTGGCGACGCCGGTGGCGTCCCACACGACATACGCGTTGCGGGGGTGCGCCTGGTCCTCCAGCGGCCCGTTCAGCAGGAGCAGGACGAGGTTGACGCCGAGCACGAGGCCGTAGACCGACCCGACGAGCCAGCGCTCGCGGCGCCCGTCCAGCCGGCCCTCGGGGAAGGCCAGCAGCATGTGTACGACGGTGCCGAGGAACAGCGAGCCGAAGAGGTAGCCGAGCCCGTAGAGGGCCGGGGCGTCCGAGGCCGCCGGCGCGCTCAGGAAGAACACGAACCCGACCGCGGTCATCAGCGCACCGAACCCGCTGTGCGGCCGGCGCCACCAGGCGAACAGCCCGACGCCGATGAACGACAGCATCATGAACGGCGAGGCCAGCGCCCAGGCCGACGTGTCGCGCATGTCACTCGAGAGCAGCAGCGTGGTCCCGAGGGCGGCGAGGAGGACGCCGAGCACCGCGAGGATCGAGAGCTGCGCGCGCAGCGTCACGCCAGGACCGCCTCGAGCGCCTCGCCCGAGAGCTCCCCCTTGGGGATGAAGCCACGTGCGCCGCTGGCCAGCACCAAGGGCCCGTAGTCCGACCCGTCGCGGCTGGAGATGAGGACGACCTCGGGCGGGCCGACCACGTCGTCGGCCGTGAGCCGCGCGGCGACGGCGAAGCCGTCGAGGTCGGGCAGGTTCACGTCGAGCAGGACGACCTGCGGCGAGAGGCGCATGGCGCACTCGAGGCCCGAATGCCCGTCGGGCGCCTCGCCCACCACGTCGTACCCCTCGGCCTCCAGCAGCATCCGCGCGGTCGCGCGGAAGCTCGGGTGGTCGTCGACGATGAGGACAGTCTTGGCCATGCTAGAACCGGAAGATGGAGCGGATCGGGCGCCGGGGCAATGGGGCTACCCGCACCCCGCCGCCCGCGCGATCGCGCGGAACGCGGCTGCCGGGTCCTTCGACCCGAACACGGCCGACCCTGCCACGAAGAGCGTCGCGCCCGCCTCCGCGCAGGCCGGGGCCGTCCGCTCGTCGATGCCCCCGTCCACCTCGAGCACCGTCCCGGGCGCCAGCAGCTCGGCGATGCGCCGCAGCTTGGCCGGCGAGGTCTCGATGAACGGCTGGCCGCCCCAGCCGGGGTTGACCGTCATGCACAGCGCGAGGTCCACGTCGAGCTCGGCGTAGACGGCCGGCGGCGTGGCCGGGCAGACGGCCAGGCCCGCCCGGCAGCCGGCCGCGCGGATCGCCTGCACCGTGTAGTGGATGTGCGGCGTGGCCTCCGCGTGGAAGGTGATGCCGGTCGCTCCGGCCGCGGCGAAGGCGTCGACGTGGCGCTCGGGCCGCTCGACCATCAGGTGCACGTCGAGGTCGATCTCCGGGCCGACGTGCGCGCGCAGCGCGCTGAGGACCTGGGGCCCGAGCGTGATCGGCGGGACGAAGTGGCCGTCCATGACGTCGACGTGGATCACCGTCGCGCCGGCGGCCACGACCTCGTCGACGTCGGCGCCCAGGCGGGCGAAGTCGGCCGACAGGATCGAAGGGGCGACTCGTCGCGTCATCGCTCGGCGAGCATGGAGTCCCCGCAGTGGTTGCAGGCCACGATCGCCGTCGTCGACATGCGGACGATCGTGGAGTGCTCACCGCAGTTGGGGCACACCGACAGGAGCTCGAAGCGGTGCATGCATGACACGCAGCGGTAGCGGCCGGGGAGGTTGGTGGGCCTCAGCCAGGGCTCGCCGCAGTGGGGGCACAACGGCCCAAGGTTCACCTTGGCGTCCACGGGGCTGAGTCTAGGAGACCGCCGCCGAGGGGGCGCTCCCCGCCCCCTCGGCCGCCAGGTAGAACCCGTCCGTGCCGTCGCGGTGCGGCAGCGTCTGTCGCCGCTCGGGGCCCGCGACGCGCTCCTCCGCGGCGCTGATCGTGCACGTCGAGTAGACCAGGCGCCCGCCGGGCCGCACCGCTGCGCGCGCCGTCGCCAGCAGCTCGTCCTGGACGGCGACGAGGCCGTCGATCGTCTCCGGCGTCATGCGCCAGCGCAGGTCGGGGTGCGAGCGCAGCGTCCCGAGCCCCGAGCAGGGCGGGTCGAGCAGGACGCGGTCGAAGGGCTCGTCGGCGCGGAACGTGCGGGCGTCGTCCTCGACCACCGTCACGCAGGTCGCCCGCAGGCGCTCGCAGGTGGCCCGCAGCGCCTTGGCGCGGCCCGCGTGGCGCTCGACCGCGACGATCTCGCCCTCGTCGCCCATGAGGGCGGCGAGGTGCGTCGTCTTGCCGCCCGGCGCGGCGCACAGGTCGAGGATCCGCTCCCCCGGCCGCGGCGCGACCATCGGCGCCACGAGCTGGGCGGCGCGCGACTGGGCCACCACGGCGCCCACGCGCCAGGCCTCGCCGGCGACGAGATCGAGGGGGCCGTCGACGACGAGGGCATCGCCGTCGCGGCGCCCCGGCGGCAGCACGATGCCCGGCGCGTCGACCAGCGAGTTGACGCGCAGCGCGACCTCGGCGGGCTCGTTGTCCGCGGCCAGCAGCGCGCGGGTCTGCTCGGACCCGAGCTGGTCCCACCACAGCCGCACGAGCCACTCGGGGTGGCTGTGGCGGATGGCCGCCCCGGCAGGATCGTCGTCGCCCGGGAGCTCCACGCCCTCGCGTTGCACGCGGCGCAGGACGGCGTTCACGAGCCGGTGGCCGGGGCTCGGCTTGGCCAGCTCGACCGCCTCGGCGATCGCGGCGTGCTCGGCGGTGCGGAGGTAGAGCAGCTCGTAGAGGCCCAGCCACAGCGCGGCGGACACCGCGGGATCCAGCTCGCGGTTGACGTGCCGGGCGGCGATCCACGCCAGCGTCCCCTGGCGCTGGACGGTCCCGAACGCGAGCTGCTTGGCCAGCGAGCGGTCCCGCGGCGTCAGCTCGCGCGCCTCGCCCTGCAGCGCGCGGTCGGCGTAGGCGCCCTGCTCGAAGACCCGGCGCACGACGGCGTAGGCCGCCAGCCGCCCGGGGCTCACGGCGGCCATCAGCCGCGGCCGCGCAGCCACGCCGCCGCGGGCATGGCCCGCCGGCCCGGCGGCTGCACCTCGACCAGCTCGAGGTCCCCGTACAGCGCGCGGTCGCCGTCGATCGTCAGCGCCCCGGCGGGCCCGCCCGTCCCGGGTGCGAGCGCGCGGGCGGCGTGCACGCCGAGCATGCCCTCGGCGCCGAGATCGACCCGGGCGCCGATGTGCGGGTGCAGCGCGCGGACGACGCGCTCCTGGGCAGCGGCGGGCGCCGCGGGATCGAGCGTCCGGTCGGCGCCGGTGATCTTCTCCGCGTACGTCGCCCCGTCCTCGGGCTGCGGGACGAACGGCGGCTGCTCGTCGAGCGCGCGGATGAGCAGGTCGGCCCCCAGGACCTCCAGGCGCTCGGCCAGCGAGGCGTAGTCGTCGTCGGGGGCGATCGGCTCGCGGCCCTGCAGGCACACGGGCCCCTCGTCCAGGCCGGCGGTCAGGCGCATGATCCCCACGCCGGTCTCCGCGTCGCCGGCCATGATCGCGCGCTCGACGGGCGCCGCGCCGCGCCAGCGCGGCAGCAGCGACGGATGGACGTTGTACATCGGGAAGTCGGAGAGCAGGGGCTCCTTGATCAGGGCCCCGAAGGCGCAGACGACGACGGCCTCGGGCGCCGCGGCGGCCAGGTGGCGGCGCGTGGCCTCGTCGTTGACGCTCGGCGGTTGGTGCAGCTCGATGCCGAGCGCACGGGCGGTGTCGGCGACCGGCGGGGCGGTCAGCCTGCGCCCGCGCCCGGCGGGCGCGTCGGGCCGGCTGATGACGAGCGCGGGACGGTGGGCGCTCTCTCCCAGGCGGCCGAGGATCGCCGCCGCGAAGGCGGTCGTCCCCAGGAAGGCGGTCCTCACGCCGGCAGCGCTTCGCGCAGGGCGCGCATGGCCTCCTTGCGCTGCTCGCGCGAGGCCCGGTCCAGGATCAGCACGCCGTCGAGGTGGTCCATCTCGTGCTGGATGACCCGCGCCTCCAGCCCGCTGGCCTCGATGGTGATCGGCTCGCCCCACTCGTCCCGGGCACTCACCCGCACGTGGATCGGGCGCTCGACGTCCACGTGGACCCGCGGCAGGCTCAGGCAGCCCTCCTCGTAGAGCTCGTTCTCCTTGGAGGACCACTCGAGCACCGGGTTGATCAGCGCGCCGAGCGGGCCGCCGGCGACCACGCGGTAGACCAGCAGGCGCCGCAGGCGCCCGAGCTGCGTGGCGGCCAGGCCGACGCCCAGCGCGTCGTCCATGAGCATCCCCATGGCGGCGACCTCGTTGCGCAGGTCGTCGTCGAAGCGCTCGACCGGCAGGGCCTTGGCCTTCAGGACGGGGTCGCCGAACTGGATGACGTGGCGCAGCGCGGCCTCGCGGCGCGCGGCGACCTCCGGGTCGAGCGGTGGCGGGGGCGCGCCCTCCTCCTCGGTCACCTCGACATCCAGCTCTTCGGCCATCCCGTGAGGGTAGACCCTGGCACATTCGGCCAGGGGCCTCATGTGCTTAGGACGAACCCGCCCTAGGGGGCGTCTTCGTCCGGCGTCGGTGGCAGATTCGCGCAGAGCGCTCATCTGCTGGGACGAATCCGGCAGAGCCGTCTTCGTCCGGCGTCGGCGGCAGATTCCTACTGGGGGTCGACGTCGACGCTGAAGCTGGCCGCGCGGTGGGCCTTGTCCGCGCTGACGGCCTCCACCGCCGCGCGCACGGCCGCGATGGCGGCGTGGCGGTCGCCGGCCTTGACCATCAGCTGCGAGCGCTCCCGGCCGCGGAGGCGGAACAGCGGCGCCGGACCGAGCACCGGGGCCTTCGGGCCGAGGGCGGTCCGCAGGGCGGCCGCGGCGGCGTGGGCGGCGCCGGGCGCCTCGCTGGAGCAGACGACGCGGATGAGCGTCGCGAACGGCGGGTAGCGCAGCGCGCGGCGCCGCTCGAGCTCGCCGGCCAGGAAGCCGTCGGCGTCGTGGCGGGCGGCGAAGGCGATCGCGTCGGCCTCGGGCACGAGGGTCTGCACGAGCACGCGGCCCGCGCCCCCCCGGCCGGCGCGACCGGCGAGCTGGGTGACCAGCGCGAACGTCCGCTCCTCGGCGCGGAAGTCGGGGAAGCGCAGCGTGGCGTCGGCGTCGACGACGACGCCGAGGTCCACGTCCGGGAAGTCATGGCCCTTGGCGACCATCTGGGTGCCGACGAGGATGCCCGCGGGCGCCGCGCCGAAGGCCGCGAGGACCTCCGCCGCGCGGGCCACGTCGGCGTCGAGGCGGAACACCGGCTTGTCCCAGGCGCCGAGCTCCTCGGCCAGCCGCTCCGTGCCCGTGCCGTGACGCGCGATCGACACCGATCCGCAGTCCGGGCAGCTGCCGGGTACGCGCTCGCGGTGGCCGCAGTGGTGGCAGGCCACGAGCCCCTCGGAGCGGTGCAGGACCAGGGTGACGTCGCAGTTCGGGCACTCCCACGCCCGCCCGCAGGTCCGGCAGGTCAGGAAGTTCGACCACCCGCGGCGGTTGAGCAGCACGATCGCCTTGCGCGCCGCGCCGAGCGCCTCGTGGGTGTCCGGGTGCAGCGCGTGGCGGGCGTTGCGCATGTCGACGATCCGGACGGCCGGCAGCTCGAGCCCGTCGACGCGCCGCGGCAGGCGGATGCGCCGCAGGCCATGCAGCGACTCCGGCCGCGGTGTCGCGCTGCCGCACACCAGCACGCCGTCGCGGGCCCGCCGCTCGGCGACCAGGCGCGCGTCGTAGCGGGGGTCGCCCTCGTGCTTGTAGGAGGCGTCGTGCTCCTCGTCGACGATCAGCAGCCCCACGTCGGCCAGCGGGGCGAAGACCGCCGAGCGCGGCCCGATGCAGACGCGGGCCTCCCCACGGCGCAGGCGCAGCCACTCGTCGTAGCGCTCACCCGCCCCGAGCCGGGAGTGCAGCACGGCCACCGTGTCGCCGAAGCGAGCGACGAAGCGCGCGACGATCTGCGGCGTCAGGCCGATCTCGGGCACGAGCACGATGACGCCTCGACCCTCGGCCAGCGTGTCCTCGGCGGCCCGCAGGTAGACCTCGGTCTTCCCGGAGCCCGTCACGCCGTGCAGCAGCAGGCGCTCGCCGCGCCGCGCCCGCGCGATCTCGGCCACCGCCGCCTCCTGGTCGCCCGTGAGCGCGGGCCGTGGGCGCTGGGCGCCCACCGCCACGTGCAGCGGCGCGCGGCGGACGACGCGCGGGGCGATGTCTACGAGCCCGCGGGCCTCCAGGCGCCGCAGGGCCGCGGTGTCGGGGCCCGTCAGGCGCGGCAGGGACTCAAGCAGCGCGGCCTGGCGGTCGGACAGCGCCGCCGTCCCGTCCGCCGCCGCGCCGTCCGCCCGCCGCGCCCAGAGCGCGGTCTTGGCCCGCACCCCCGCCGGGGGCATCATCAGCCCGAGCGCGCGCGCCGGCGTCGAGCAGCACTCCTCGGCCATCCAGAACGCGAGCTCGACGAGGTCCGCGGGCAGCGAGGGCTCGACGACCTTGCGCGGCTCGGCCAGCTCGTGCTCGGAGGCGTCCGCCAGCCCGGTGACGACGCCCATCACGTCGCGACGGCCGAAGGGCACGACGAGCCGGGTGCCCACGGCCGCCCCGTCGGGGGCGGCGTAGTCGAACGGCCCGCGGAGCACGCGAGCCGTCGTGATGGGCTCGACTCTGACCACCGGCGGCACCCGGCGAGGATAGGGTTGGGGCGCGATGGACCTGCATCCCGGCGAGGAGATCCTGTTCGAGGGCCATCCCTCGTGGCGCGCGACGCTCGGCTTCTACGTCGTCGGCGTGATCGCGGTCATCATCGTCGTGCTGATCGCGGCGGTGGCCGGCGCGTCCACCGTCCTGGCCGTCCTGATCGCGGTCGTCGGCATCGGCGCGGTGCTCGTGGTCGGCCTGGTCAAGCGGATGGGCACGCGCTACGTCATCACCAACCAGCGGCTGCACATCCGCCGCGGCGTCCTCGCCCGCCGCATCCAGCAGACGATGCTGACGCGCGTGCAGAACGTGAACACCGAGCAGAGCTTCCCGGCGCGCCTGCTGCGGATCGGGTCCGTCGACTTCGACACGGCCGGCACCGACGACTCCGACTTCACCTTCACCGGAGTCGCGGACCCGGACGACGTCGTGCGCGCCGTCGACCGGGCCCTGCGATCCGCGTCCCCCGCCGCCTGAGGGTCCCCCCGGGGCCTCAGGAGTCCCAGGCCTGCACGGTCGTCTGCTCGGCGATCTTGCCGTCGCGCAGGCGCCCGACGCACGAGCACAGCACACGCGTCCCGTCGTCGTAGCGGCAGGCGAGCTGGATCGCGATGCGATCGCCGGCCTGCATCGCCTCGGTGACCTCATGGGTCATCGGGCGGGACGCGACGTCGCTGAGCATGGTCCCGATCGCCTCGCGTCCGCGGAGGACGTCGGGGCTGCTCGGCGGGTGGGTGGCGTCCACGGTCGTGACGGTCGCGTCGTCGCTGTAGGCGGCGAGCTGGCCGTCGGCGTCGCGGGCCTCCATCGCTTTGGTGAAGGCGCCGAGGTCGAACTGCGTTGCGGTCGTCATGGGGCCAGCGTCCCGCCGGACCGTCAACCGACCGTCATCCGCCCGTCAAGACAGCGCGATCGGAGTACGGTCCGGCCATGCTCCGGGTCGCCTTGATCGGGGAGCTCGCCGCCGAGGGGGACGGGCGTCCCATCGCGCCGCCCGCCAGCCGCCGCGCGTGGGCCCTGCTCGGGTTCCTGGCGCTCCATCCGGGCCTCCACGCCCGCTCGAGCGTCGCGGCCCGGTTCTGGCCCGACGTGCTGGACGTGAGCGCGCGGCAGAGCATGCGCAGCGCCCTGTGGGCGCTGCGCCGGGCGCTCGGGCCGGCGGCCGGCGGGGTGCTCGCGGGCACGCGCGACCGCGTCGGGCTGCTGCCCGGCCCCGGCCTGTGGATCGACCACGAGGCGTTCTGCGCGCTCGTCGCCCAGGACCGGCTCGAGGAGGCCGTGGCCCTGTGCCGCGGCGACCTGCTCGCCGGGCTCGAGGATCCCTGGGCGCTCGAGGCCGCCGACGAGCACCGCGAGCGCCTCGGGACGGTGCTCGGGGCGCTGGCCGCGCGGGCCGGCGAGGCGGGCGACCATCGCTCCGCGGTCGCGTGGGCGCGGCGCGCCGTGGCCCTCGACGGGCTCTCCGAGCACCACGTGCGGCTGCTCATGCGCCGCCTGGCGGCGGCCGGTGACGGTGCGGCCGCGCTTGCCGCCTTCGCCCGCCTCGAGGAGCGCCTGGCGCGCGAGCTGGGTGTGGGCCCGTCGCTCGCCACGCGCGACGTGGCGGCGCAGATCCGCGCCGCGGGGAGCATGCTCCATGTCAGGATGAGCGCCGTCTCATATTCCCAGCCACCAGGCCTCCCGTGAGCTTCAGAAGGCCCGCGGACGGCCGAGTACCTGCCCGACGTGCCGACCGAGCTGCGCCGACTCGACTCCCTCCTGCCTGCTGACGTCGCGGCTTGGCGCACGCTGGCCGCGACGGCCGCCGAGCCGAACCCCTTCTTCGAGCCCGACTTCGTGCTGCCCGCTCATCGCCATCTCGGCGGCGTCGGCGTCGGGCTCCTCGTGGCGCGTGAGGGCGACCGCTGGACCGCGTGCGTCCCGGTCCAGCGCCGGGTGCGACCCGTCAACGCCGGAGCGCGCCTGGGCCGCCTGCCCGGGCCCTGCCTCGTGGCCTGGCTGCACACCCACTGCTTCCTCGGCACGCCGCTGCTTGCCCGCGAGGACCCCCAGGGCGCGGCCATGGCGCTCGTCGGCGCCCTGGCGCACCGGCGCCGCGCGGGCTGGCTCGGCTTCCCGACCGTCGGGCAGGACGGGCCGGTCGCCCCGGCGCTCAGCGCGGCGTTCGCCGCCCACGGGCTCACCGAGCTGACCTACGAGCGCGCCGAGCGCGCGATGCTCCACCGCCGCGAGCCCGGGGACTACCTGGCCGGCCTGAGCTCGAAGCGCAGGCGGGAGCTGGCTCGGCAGCGCAAGGCGCTGGCGCGGGAGCTCGGGGCCGAGCTCGAGGTCCACGACCGCGCGGAGGACCCGGCGGCCGTCGAGCGCTTCCTCGACCTCGAGCACAACGGCTGGAAGGGCCGCGAGGGCACCTCGTTCGCCGCCATCCCTGGACAGGCGGACTTCGTCCGCGAGCTGTGCCGGGGCTTCCGCGAGCAGGGGCGCCTGCAGCTGCTCGAGCTGTCCGCCGGCTCCCGCGTGGTCGCCATGAAGTGCAACCTGCGCTCCGGCGACGGGGTCTTCTGCTTCAAGATCGCCTTCGCCGAGGACGTCGGGCGTCACTCGCCCGGCATCCAGCTCGAGGTCGACAACGTCGCCGCCTTCCATGCCGGCCCCGCGGCGTTCACGGACTCGTGCGCCGCCCCTGACAACGAGATGATCAACCGGCTCTGGCCGGACCGCCGTACCGTCGCCACTACGCTCGTCCCCACGCGGGGCGCGCTCGGGGCGGTCGCCCGGCGGGCCCTGCCGGCCACGATCTCGATCCGAGAGCGGATCGGAGGACCATGACCCACCTGCTGGACATCCCGCACGCGGACTTCGCCCAGGACGGGCGCAGCCCACAGCCCATCCGCCACCACCTCGCCGAGCACGAGCTGCTCTCGGTCGAGGCCGTGGCCGCCCTGGCCGACCGCCTGCCCGCCTCGACGGTCGAGCACGCGCAGGCCAAGGGCATCGGCGTCGTCGTGCCGGGCGGCGCGACCATGCTCGACGCATCCCCGGGCGAGGTCGCCCGCGGGATCGAGTCCAACGGCTGCTGGATGGTGCTCAAGCACATCGAGCAGGACCCGCAGTACAAGCGCCTGCTCGACGACGCGCTCGACGAGATCGCGCCGCTGCTGCCCGGCGGCGCGGAGGCGATGCTCCGCCGCCAGGGGTTCATCTTCCTCTCCGCGCCCGAGTCGGTCACGCCCGCCCACCTGGACTTCGAGCACAACTTCCTGCTCCAGATCCGCGGGCAGAAGACGATGCACACCGGGCAGTTCGCGAGCCCCGAGGACGAGCAGCGTGAGCTCGAGCGCTCGAACTCCAGCGCCGCGCACCGCAACATGGAGTACGCACCGGAGTGGACGGCCGAGTGGGACCTGCGGCCCGGCGACGGCCTCTACGTCCCGGTCGGCAAGCCGCACTGGGTCCAGAACGGCCCGACGGTGTCCGTGTCGCTGTCGATCACGTGGCGCAGCGCCGACGGCCTGCGCGCCGAGCACGTCCACGCCTTCAACGAGCGGCTGCGCCGCGCCGGGGTCTCGCCGCGGCGCCCGGGCGAGCGCCCGCGGATCGACCAGGGCAAGGCCCTCCTGCACCGCGTCTACGACAAGGC
>JAXDGY010000397.1:0-7093 GCA_034664785.1 Solirubrobacteraceae bacterium | reverse complement strand
TGCTCCACCTCTTCCTGCTCAACCGCGGCGTGCTGATCACGCCGTTCCACAACATGGCGCTCATGTGCCCGGCGACGACCGAGCAGGACGTCGACCGGCACACCGCGGTCTTCGGCGAGGCGGTGGCGGCGCTCTTCGGGTGACGGGCGACCTCGCGGGAGGGCCGGCAGCGGCAGGTGTGGCACGCCGCCACCTAGGGGGCCCCGCAGGGACCGCGTGCGATGGGACCTTGTCCTGGCTGCACGTCAGCCCCGCTGCAAGGAGCACCACGAGCACCATGGCAACACCCCGCACCATCCTCACCGCCGTCGCGCTGACCGGTGTCCTCGCCGGCCCCGCCACGGCCATGGCGGGGCCGGGCCAGTCGGCCCAGTACCTGCCGACGCTGAAGGCGCCGGCCACCTCACCCGTCGCGATCCACGGCACGTCGGCCAAGGCCTACCTGCACAGCGGCGACAAGCTCGACCGGGCCCACTCGCTCATGCGCGTGAAGGTCTCCACGCCCGCTCACAAGGGGCTGCAGCTCAAGCTGACGTGCCCGAAGGGCTTCGTGTCCGGCTACGGCTACAAGGGTCCGGACGCGCTCGCCGTCAACGGCAAGCGCACCCTGAGCCAGCACACCGTGCGCCCCAAGGTCCAGGCGGCGACCGACCTGAACCACGACGGCCGCTTCACGGGCACCGTCTACGCCCTCTGCGAGGGCTAGCGCCACACGGCGCCCGTCCGAGATGACGTCCGCGACGGGCGGTGGCCTCGGCCACCGCCCGTCGTTGCGGTGGGTCAGCCCGCGTCGGCCAGGCCCGCGAACGCCTTGCGCACCGGCCGGCGCGCCTCGCCGCTCACCACCAGGCGGCAGCGCCCGCCGGGCCGCGGGCTGAAGTCGACGCGCACCCGGGTCGCGCGGTCGACCAGCAGGGCGAGCAGGCCGACCGGGAAGGCCAGCACGGCCACGAATGGCGCCCACCCCGGCGTCTCGTCGCGCTCGAAGACCAGCGACTCGTCGCGGCGCCGCTCGACGACGTCGTAGCCGAAGGACTGCATCGCCGGGACCATCCTGCTCATCGCCTCGAGGTAGGCCTCCCCCACCTCGGAGGGCAGCTCGTGGACCTGGTGGAAGCGGACGAGCCCGGGCATCCCTACGCGTGGCCGGGGCAGCCGCGGCGGATCGGGCAAAACCACGCCGCGCGCGGCGAGCTCGGGCAGGTCCTCCAGCAGCTCCGCGAGGTCGCCGAGCGTGCGCGCCGCGTAGGCCAGCCCGAGGCGCTCGTCGAGCTCGGCGGCATCCAGCCGCCCGGCGAGGTGATGGGCACGGAGCTCCTGGGCCGCGCGCTCGCGCTCGCGGTCACCGGCGCGCAGCCTCAGGTCGTCCCCGCGGGCCGCCACGGTCTCAGCCTGGCGCACGCTCCGGATGGCGGGGGAGGCCGTCGTCCGGCATCGGCTCCCACGGCGCGGCGTAGGCGACGAACTGGTGGAGGCTGGGGCGGATCCCCGGGTCGCCGTCGAAGGCGCCCATCCGGATCGCCACGACCTCGTGGTCGTCCGGATCCTGGGCGAAGAGCGCCGAGCCGCAGCGCGTGCAGAAGACCTTGTCGAAGCCGCCGCCGGGCGCCCAGCGGCCGAGCTGCTGTTCCCCTGACAGGATCCGGAGGGAGCCCGGCGCGGCGCGGGCCGAGGCGGCCGCGGCCGTGCCGCTGCGGCGCTGGCAGCGCGTGCAGTGGCAGTAGCCGGCGAAGACGAGCGGGGCGGTCACCTCGAAGCGCACCGCGCCGCACCCGCAGCCGCCGGTGAGCGGGAGATCGGGCTGGGTCATGGGTGGAGCCTAGAGAAGCGCCCGGGGCCGATCCCTGCTTCCGGGTGATCGCCCGCGAGCTACCGCGCGGCGGGCTGGAAGAGCTCGATCGGGTTGCCCGACGGGTCGTCGAGCACGATCTGGCGGCCGCCTGGGCCGGTGACGATGTCGTTGCGAAACCCCAGCCCGGCGTCGCGCAGGCGTTCGACCTCGGTCCCGATGTCCTCGACGATCAGGTGGATGCGGTTCCACCCGCCGGGCCCGGGCGTCCGGCCGTCGGGCATGGGTCGGCCGGCGGAGCTGGCCGGGCCGCTGAGCAGCAGCCGAAGGCGGCCGCGGACGACGTCGGCGAACGCGGGCGCCGCGTTCGAGAGCAGGGTGAACCCGAAGTGCCGGGTGTAGAAGTCGACGGCAGCGTCGACGTCATCGACCAGATATCGGACGCTGACGAGATCGTCGGGCATGTTCAGTTCGCCTCCTGGTTCGACGGTTGCTCGATCAGCTCGAGCAGGAAGGGGATGCGTGTGGCGAGCTCCGCGGCGGTGCGCTGGAAGGCGGGGTAGGTCTCCTCGTCGGTCTCGCCTTCCCGCGCCGGGTCCGCGATGCTCCAGTGGATCAGGTCGGGACGGCCGGGGAACTCGGGACAGACCTCGCGCACGCGGTCGCAGAGGCTGATGACGTAGTCCCAGCGCTCATCGGCGAGCTCGCCGAGGTGCGTGGGGCGCCGGCCTGCGATGTCGATGCCATGCTCGCGCATGGCGCGCACGGCATTGGGGTGCAGCGGCTTGGGCCGGCTGCCGGCGCTGAAGGCCTCGATCGTGCCGCCGGTGAGCTGCTCGACGAGCGCCTGTGCCATCTGGGAGCGGGCGCTGTTTCCCGTGCACAGGAACAGCACCCGCGGGCGCGGGCGACCGGAGTGCCGCCGGCGCGTGCTCGATGCTTCCGGGGCAAGGCGCAGGCCCGGGTGCAGCGCGCCGCCGACCGCCGCCAGCAGGGTTCCGCAGCGAGCCAGGTCCAGGCTGTAGTAGGCCTCTCGCCCATCGGCCGAGCTGCGACGCGCCGCGACGACCCGTTCGGCCCGCAGCCGGCCGAGGTGGTAGGAGACCAGGCTCTGCGGCCGCCCGGTCAGGGCGCAGAGCTCGCGGACCTGTCGGTCGCTGCGCGCAAGCTCACCGAGCAGCCGCCACCGCAGCGGGTGCCCCGCAAGTCGCAGGAAACCCGGCGTCGGGACGTCCCGGCTCGGGGTCGTCGCGGTCACCTCGCAGACGATACATCAATCCAGATTGATCGGAATGGCGGCCTGCGGCCGCCGCCCGGCGCCTACGCGTCGGCGGGGGCGCCGCCGCGCCGGGCGCGCGTCGCGCCGCGGGGCAACCGCGCCAGGAGCGTCGCGGCGACCAGTGCGCCCGCGAGGCCGAAGCCGCCGCCGACGAGGAAGGCGCGATGGAAGCCGCTGGTCAGCGCCTGGCCGGCACTCGCCCCGGCGCGGGCGGCGTCCGCCGTCCGGCTCTGCGCGAGCGTCGCGAGGACCGCGAGCCCGAGCGATCCGCCGACCTGCCGCGAGGTGTTCACCAGCCCGGAGGCCAGGCCGGCCTCCGCCCGGGCGACGCCGCTGGTGGCGGCGATGGTCACCGGCACGAACGACAGCCCGATCCCGAGCGCCGTGACGACGGACGGCGCGAGCACGTCGACCAGGTAGTTCCCGTCCGCCCGCACCAGGCTGAAGAGCAGCATCCCGGCGCCGATGCAGACCATGCCGACGGTCAGGACCGGGCCCGGCCCCAGGCGGGCCACCAGCCGCGCGGCCAGCGACGAGGCACCGATGATCGCGCCCGTCATCGGCAGGAACGCGAGGCCCGCCTCGATCGGCGTGTAGCCCAGCACCTGCTGGAGGTAGAGCGAGACGAAGTACCACATGCCGAAGGCGGCGGCCCCGAGCGCGAAGACCACGAGATTGGCGCCGGTGACCGTCCGGGACTCGAAGATCCGCAGCGGCACCAGCGGTCGCGCGGCGAAGCGCCCCTCGATCGCGAGGAACGTCCCGAGCAGCGCGAGGCCCGCGGCGAGCGTGGCCAGGGTCGTCGCCGAGGTCCACCCGTTGACGTCGGTGCGCACGATCCCGTAGGTCAGGACGATGAGCCCGGCGGTGACGCTCAGCGCCCCGGCCAGGTCGAACTGCCGCCGGCCCCCCGCCGCCGCCGGGGCGGCCTCGGTGATGACGCGCCGCGCGGCCAGGACGGCGATCACGCCGACGGGCACGTTGATGAGCAGGATCCACTGCCACCCGAGCACCTGTGTGAGCACGCCGCCGAGCAGGCCGCCCGCCGCCCCGCCCACGCCGCCCATGGCGCCCCAGGCGGCCAGCGCGCGGTTGCGCTCGGCGCCCTCGGCGAAGGAGGTCGTGAGGATGGACAGCGTCGCGGGCGCCACGATCGCGCCGCCGAGCCCCTGTGCGCCGCGGGCGATGATCAGCATCTCCTGGCTGGTCGACAGCGCGCCGACCAGCGAGGCGATCGTGAACAGCCCGAGCCCGGCGATGAAGACGCGCCGGCGGCCGAGGAGGTCGGCGGCACGGCCGCCGAGCAGCAGGAAGCCGGCGAAGGTCAGCGTGTACGCGTTGACCACCCACTGCAGGTCGGTGGCCGAGAAGCCCAGGTCGTCGCGGATCGACGGCAGGGCGACGTTCACCACCGAGACGTCGAGGATCACCATGAACTGCGACAGGCAGCACAGGACGAGGATCCACCGCTTCCGGGTTGCGTCGTCCGGTGATTGCATGGACAACAAGCTACCAACCCGCCGGCGCCGGAGACCTTCGGCGCCGGCGGGTGGGCCGGCGTGCGCCTCAGGCGTAGGCGGGCTCGCGCACGCGCTCCGCGTCGCCGGCGTCGTCGTCGTCCGGGTCCGCCGGCAGGGCGGGGACGGCGGCCTCGTGGCGCAGGTCGGGCAGCCACTCCAGCCAGCGCGGCAGGTACCAGTTGCGGTCGCCGAGCAGGCTCATCGTCGCCGGCAGCAGCACCGCCCGGACGATCGTCGCGTCGAGCAGGATCGCGACCGCCAGGCCGATGCCCATCTGCTTGAACTCGATCGAGCTGAGCGTCGCGAAGATCCCGAACACCGCGACCATGACGATCGCCGCGCTGGTGACCGTCGCCGCGGTCTGCCGGATGCCGTGGGCGACCGCGTCGTGCGTCGACATCCCGCGGTCGAAGGCCTCGCGGACCCGCGACAGGATGAACACGTGGTAGTCCATCGACAGCCCGAACAGGATCACGAACAGGAACATGGGCAGCCACGCGGTGATCGCGCCGTTGGACCGGAAGCCCAGGAGGCCCTCGCCGTGCCCCTGCTGGAAGACCCACACCAGCACGCCGTAGGAGGCGCCCACGGACAGCAGGTTGAGGACGATCGCCTTGATCGGGATGACGATCGACCGGAAGGTCAGCAGCAGCAGCACGAACGCCAGCGTCAGGACGAACGCGAACACGAGCGGCGCCCGGGACTTCATGAGATCGGTGAAGTCCTTGGACTGCGCCGCGTCGCCCGTCACGAACGCCTCGACCCCCGCCACGCCGCCGACGGTCGCGGGGACGACCTTCCCCCGCAGGTCCGCCAGGGCGGCCAGCGAGGCGGCGTCGGCCCCGTCGCCCTGGATCGGGATCTCGACCTGCGCGATCGACTTGTCGCGTGAGACGTCGACGGTGATCGGGCCCTCGGCCTTGCCGGTGGCCAGCGCCTGCGTCTCGAGGCGGTCGATCTGCCGGCGGACGGCCGGGGCCGTCACGTCCTTGGCGTGGACCACGACCACGGCCGGGATCTGCCCGCCCGGGAAGGCGGCCTGCATGCGGTCGTAGACGTGCATGACCTCGAGGTTGCGCGGCAGGTCGCTCGTGCCCGAGTTCGCGGTGTGCATCGAGAAGGCCGGGACGGCCAGCGCGATGAGGAGCGCCGCGGCCGCGACGGCCGACACGAGCGGACGGCGCAGCACGCGGTCGAGCACGAAGGTCCACAGGCGCCCGCCCTCGCCGTTGATCGCACGTCGGCGCTGCATGGCCTTGCCCAGGAACGGGATCCGGCCGCGGTCGACCTTGTCGCCCAGGGCGGCCAGGACCGCCGGCACGACGGTCACCGAGCCCGCGACGGCGACGGCCACGACGAGCATGGAGCCGATCCCCAGCGCGGTGAACGTCCGGTCGCCGGCCAGCAGCATGCCGGCCATCGCGGCGATGACGGTCAGGCCCGACACCATGACGGCCCGGCCCGAGGTGGCGGACGCCACGGCGAGCGCGTCCTCCGGGCTGCGCCCCGCACGGCGCTCCTCGCGCTCGCGGCGCAGGTAGAAGAGCGTGTAGTCCACGCCGACGGCCATGCCCACGAGCAGGACGACGGAGGAGATCGTCTCGTCCATCGGCACGAGCTGGCTGATGGGCCCGATGAGCCCGAGCGTCGCGGCGACGGCCGTGAGGCCGAGCAGCAGCGGGACGCCGGCCGCGACCAGCGCGCCGAAGGCGATCACCAGGATCAGCAGGGTGATCGGGATGGAGAGCTTCTCGGCCTTCTTGAAGTCGTCGGAGAAGGCCTTGGACAGCGCCACGCTCGCGGACGCGCCGCCGAACTGGCCCACGCGCACCTCGGGGTGCTGCGCGCCGATGGCGGCGATGTCGGCGGTCAGCGGCTTGACGGCGGTCTCCGTCGCGGCGTCGTCGCCGCGCAGCTCGAACGACACGACGACCGAGCGGCCGTCCTTGGAGATCTGGCCCTGGTTGCCGGGGGCGAACGGCGAGTCCACCTTCCGGACCGCGGGGTCGCGGCGGACGCGGGCGATGACGTCGCCGACGGTCGCCCTCACCTCGGGCGACCGGCTGGAGGCCGGGCCACGACCCTGGACGAGCACGGACTCCGTCGCGCCCTTGGGCGTGTGGTCGTCGATCAGCCGGTCGGCCTTGGCCGAGCCGCCGGTCCCGCCGAAGCCGTCGGGCTGCTTGGTGCCGGTCAGGGACCCGGCGGCGACGGCCAGGACGACGAAGGCGAGCCATCCTAGGATGGCCTTGCGGCGGTGCCGGGCGCTCCAGCGGCCTGCCCGGGCGGCGAAGGTCTCTCGTGGCATGGGGTTCAGGTGCTCCTCGACGTGGCGATGGAAGTGGGTGGCAGCAATCGGCGATGGTGCTGCAGCGCCCGTCTTGCAACCATGCGGTGGCCTGGCGTCTCCCTGGTAGGGCCAGCCGCACCGTCGCGGGGGGGGGGGGGGGGGGGGGGGGGGGGGGGGGGGGGGGGGGGGGGGGGGGGGGGGGGGGGGGGGGGGGG
>JAXDGY010000396.1:0-10505 GCA_034664785.1 Solirubrobacteraceae bacterium | reverse complement strand
GCGATCTGCGCGCCGTCGGCGGCGTAGACCTTGTAGCCGTTGTCCTGCGGCGGGTTGTGGCTCGCGGTGACCATGACGCCCGCCGCGCAGGCGAGCTCGCGGACGGCGAACGCGAGCACCGGCGTCGGGAGCTCGCCCGGGAGGCGCCGCACGCGCAGCCCCGCCCCGTCAGCGCGGCCGCCGCCGCGTCGGCGAAGCGCGCCGAGCCGTGGCGGGCGTCGTGGCCGAGCGCCACGCCGGCCTCCGCCGCGCCGGGGACGGTCGCGAGCAGATGGCGCGCCAGGCCGGCGCTCACGCGCATGACCGTGGCGACGCTCATGCGCGTCGGCCCCGCCCCGAGCGGCCCGCGCAGCCCGGCCGTGCCGAAGCTCAGCGTCCCGGCGAAGCGCTCGCGCAGCTCCGCGCCCGCGCCGTCGGCCAGCAGCCCGCGCAGCTCCTCCTGGGACGCCGGGTCGGGGTCGTCGGCGATCCACGCCTCGACCGCGCCCCGCAGGCCCGGGTCCGGCTCCTCGGCCGCGGGCACGCTCAGACGGGGAGGATCGGGACGTCGTAGCGCAGCGCGACCACAAGGCCCGCCGCCGCCAGGGCTACGCCGGCGGCGAACGCGAGCGCCTTCTCGCGCCGCGTCGCGGCCCCCGCGCGCTGCTGGGCTCGGTGCGCGTGCACGAGGCTGCGGTCGAGCATGCGCGCCGCCCACGCGAACTCGAGCGAGAGGATCGCGAGGCCCGCGGGGATGACGACGAACGCCGGCCCGGGCGTCACGAGCATCGCCAGCCCCGCCGTCGTGAGCACGAAGCCGGCCACCACCCACGCGACCCGGATCAGGACGTGGTGCTCGTGGTGCTGGGCCCGGCGTTCCTGCAGGCGGCGGACGAGCGCCGGGACGTGGGGCTCGCCTCGGCTGGGCGGGGACTCGCGGTCGGTCTCGGTCTCGGGGCGCACGCCGAACATGCTCGCCGATCGGGCACGGTGCAGGCGGCGGCCGACCGGGTAGGGGCGGCCTGTGACGCCATCCAACGAACCACAAGAGACCACGGGCGGGCCGCTGGGCAAGCTCGTCGGCAAGGCGAAGGAGAAGGCCGGCGAGGCCCTGGGCGACGACGACCTCGCCCGCGAGGGCCGGCTCCAGTCCACCGCCGCCGACGCCGAGGCGACCGCCGCCCGCGAGGCGGAGGAGGCCCGGCAGCGCGAAGCCGAGGCCGAGCTCGAGGCCAAGCGCGACGCCAACGAGATCGAGCGCGAGCGGCTCGCCAACGAGCAGGCCGAGCGCGAGCGCGAGCAGGCGATCGAGCGCGACCGCGTGCGTCAGGAGCAGGAGGCCGCGGCCCGTGCGGCCCGCAAGGAGAGCGAGGCGGAGACCGCGCGCCGGGCGCAGGAGGCCGGCGCCGCAGCTACGGAGCAGCGCGAGCGCGCCGCCGCCGCCGGCCAGGCCCAGGACGCGGCCCGGCTCCAGGAGGAGGCTCGCCGCGCCGAGCAGCGGGCCGCAGCGATCGACCCCGAGGAGACCCGATGAACCTGCGCACCATCCCCCGCGCAGCGGTCGGGGCCTACGTCAAGGCGGCCCGGCTCCCGTTCGACATCGTGGCCGGCCTGCTGCGCGACGGCGACGGCAGCCGCTCCGGCGCCGAGATCGGCGTCGACCGCGCGGAGGCCGCCGCCCGCGACATCGCCGGCAAGGCGCTCGGCGACCAGGCGCTCCAGCGTGACGCCGCCCGCCGCCGGACCGCCGCCGACCAGCGCGAGCGCGCGAGCGACCTCCGCGCGGCCGCGGAGGCCAAGGCCGCGCAGGCCGCCGAGCAGCTCGACGAGGGGCGCGCGAAGGCGGAGGAGCAGCGGCGCCGCGCGGCCGAGCAGGCGGAGGAGCAGCGCAAGCGCGCACGCCGGGAGCGCGACGCCAAGCGCCGCGCGGCCGCCAAGGAGGAGCAGCAGCGCAAGGCGGCCAGCGACGCCGCCGCCGCCCAGGCCGAGCAGGCGATCGCGGACGAGGCGCGCACCGCCCGGCTCGCCCAGCTCGATCAGGAGGCCGAGGCGCTCGAGGAGCAGCAGGAGGCGCTCACCGCCGCCGACGAGGCCCAGCGCCTGCGCAAGGCGGCGGGCCGGGCAAAGGCGGCTCGCAAACGGGGCTGACCGGGACTGACCTCGCGCTGCGCGCCCGATCAGCCCTTGGACGAATCCGCCCCGGGGGGCGTCTTCGTCCGCCCATCGACCACCCCGCCCTGTCGCCCATCGACCACCTCGCCCTCGGCCCGGACGAAGACGGCTCTGCCGGATTCGTCCAGCAAATGAGCGCTCTGCGCGAATCTGCCGCTCTGCCGGATTCGTCCAAGCGGATGAGGCGCTAGCCGAATCCGCCGATGTGGCCCTAGCCGAATCCGCCGAGCAGCGACACGTCGGCCGGGCTCAGGCGGTCGGCGGCCGACTTGGCCTGGTGCCAGTAGGGGTAGATCAGCGGGGGCGCGCTGACCTCGTCCAGCCGCCGGAGCTCGTCCTCGGTGAGGCGCAGCTCGGCGGCGGCGAGGTTGTCACGCAGCTGCTCCTCGGTCCGTGCGCCGATGACGATCGACGTGACGCCGGGCCGGGTGAGCAGCCACGCCAGCGCGACCTGGGCGGCGGAGACGTCGTGCGCCTGCCCCACCTCGATCAGGACGTCGACGATGTCGTAGAGGCGCTCGGGATCGCGGACGGGCGGCTCGTCCCAGTCGGAGACGTGCCGCGTGCCCGCGGGCGCGTCCTGCCCGCGACGGTACTTGCCCGAGAGCAGGCCGCCGGCCAGCGGGCTCCACACCAGGATGCCGAGGCCTTGGTCGAGCGTCGCCGGGACGAGCTCGTACTCCGCCTCGCGGGCCTGCAGCGTGTAGTGGATCTGCTGGGAGACGTAGCGCTCGAAGCCGTGGCGGTCGGAGGTGCCGAGCGCCTTCATCAGGTGCCACGCGGAGTGGTTGGAGCAGCCGAGGTAGCGGATCTTCCCGTCGCGCACGAGCGTCGTGAGCGTGTCGAGCGTCTCCTCCAGCGGCGTCTGCCCGTCCCACGCGTGGGTCTGGAAGAGGTCGATGTGGTCGGTGCCCAGGCGCCGCAGGCTGCCCTCCACCGAGGCGATGAGGTGGTGCCGCGAGAGCCCCGCGTCGTTCGGGCCGTCACCCATGGCCATGCGGGCCTTGGTCGCCAGCAGCAGGTGGTCGCGGCGCCCGCGGATCGCCTCGCCGAGGATCTCCTCCGAGAGCCCCTGTGAGTACATGTCGGCGGTGTCGATGAAGTTCACCCCGGCGTCGAGGCAGAGGTCAACCTGGCGGCGGGCGCCGTCCACGTCGGTCGTGCCGACGCTGCTGAAGTCACCTCGGCCCCCGAAGGTCATGGTCCCGAGCGTGAGGACCGGGACGCGGAGGCCGGAGGCCCCGAGCTGGCGATGTTCGATGGCGGTCACGTCCCCATGGTGGCACCGCGCGTGCTAGCCTACGCCCATTAGTCTGCTGTCTATTGACATTCGATGACCGAGGAGCGCCACCCGCCATGCCCGTCACGCAGATCACCCGCTTCGGCCTCGTCAACGGCTACCTCGTCGCCGAGGACGACGGGCTGACCCTCGTCGACGCACTCATCCCGCGCAGCAAGGGCGCGGTCCTCGCCGCGGCCGACCGGCTCGGCGCCCCGATCGTCCGAATCGCCCTCACCCATGCCCACGGCGACCACATCGGCTCGCTCGACGCGCTCGCCGACGCGCTGCCGGGCGCCGAGGTCCTCATCTCGGCGCGCGACGCCCGCCTGCTGGCCAAGGACAAGACCCCCGAGCCCGGCGAGCCCGCCGACGCCAAGCCCCGCGGCAGCTACCCCGGTGCGCGAACGCGACCCACGCGGACCATCGCGCCGGGCGACCGCGTCGGCTCGCTGGAGGTCGTCGCGGCCCCCGGCCACACGCCGGGCCACGTCGCGTTCCTCGACACCCGGGACCGCACGCTGATCTGCGGCGACGCCTTCTCCACGCTGGGCGGCGTCGCCACCAGCGCCAAGCCCAACCCCCGCTTCCCGCTCCCCGCGCTCGCGACCTGGCACCGTCCGACGGCGCTCGCGACCGCCCGCGCCCTGCGCGCGCTGGCGCCCGCTGCGCTCGCCCCCGGCCACGGCCGGGTGGTGACGGACCCGGTCGCCGCCATGGACGCGGCGATCGCGAAGGCGGGCTAGCGGCCGGTGGGGCGCCCGGGCCTCGATGCCGGGCAGGTCGTCGACGCCGCGGCCGCGCTGGCCGACGCCGACGGCCTGGAGGCCGTCACCCTCGCCCGGGTCGCCGGCGCGCTCGGCGTGCGGCCGCCGTCGCTCTATCACCACGTCGCCGGGCGCGACGACCTGCTGCGGCGGATCGCGCTGCTCGCCGCACGTGAGCTGGCGGCGACGCTGCGCAGCGCCGCGGTGGGCCGGGCGGGCCCCGACGCGCTCGCGGCGACCGCCCACGCCTACCGCCACTACGCCGCCGTGCACCCCGGCCGCTACGCGGCCACCCTGCGGGCGCCCCCCGCTGAAGACCCGGAGCTCGCCGCCGCCGCCCACGACCTGCTGGCGGTGCTGCTCGCCGTCCTGCGCCACTGGGACCTCGAGGGCGACGACGCCCTGCACGCCGTCCGGGGCTTCCGGAGCGCGGTGCACGGCTTCGTGGCCCTCGAGGCCGGCGGCGGCTTCGGGCTGCCGCTCGACCTCGACACGTCGTTCGAGCGCCTCGTGGCGACCCTCACGCACGGGCTGTCGGTCCGCGCCTGACGCCGCGGTCGGCCGTCCGCGTGTTCCAGGCAACCTGGCACTACGCTCAGGGCCATGCCCAGGCGCGTTCCCTCCTCCCTGGCAGACACGTCCTTCGACCTCATCGTGGTCGGGGCAGGCATCAACGGCGCGGGGATCGCCCGGGACGCGGTCATGCGCGGGCTGCGCGTCCTGCTGCTCGACAAGGGCGACATCGCGTCGGGGACGACGAGCTGGTCCACGCGCCTGATCCACGGCGGCCTGCGCTATCTCGAGCACCGCGAGGTCGGCCTGGTCCGCGAGTCGCTGCGCGAGCGCGAGGTGCTCATGCGCATCGCCCCCCACCTCGTGCGCCCGCTCGAGTTCATGATCCCGATCTACCGCGGGGACGAGCGCGGGCCGCGCCTCATCCGCCTCGGGATGGTGGCCTACGACGCGCTGTCCATGGACAAGTCGCTCGACCGCCACCGGATGCTCAGCGCCGCGCAGGCGCTCGAGCGCGAGCCGGGCCTGAACCCGCGCGGGCTGCGCGGCGGGGCCTTCTACTTCGACGCCCAGGCCGAGTACCCCGAGCGCCTGGCGGTCGAGAACGCGCTCGACGCCCGGCGCCAGGGGGCGGTCGTCATCCCCTACGCCGAGGTCCAGGAGCTGATGCTCACGGGCAACCGCGTCCGCGGCGTCCGGTTCCGCGACGTCCTCGCCGGGGGCACCCACACCGCGCGCGGCGCGCTCGTGGTCAACGCGGCGGGCCCGTGGGTGGACCGCCTGCTGCGCGACCTTCCCACCGACCACGCGCCGCGGATCGGCGGCACCAAGGGCTCCCACCTCGTCGTCGGACCGTTCCCGGGGGCGCCCAAGGAGGCGCTCTACATCGAGGCCGACGACGGCCGGCCCTACTTCGTCGTGCCGTGGAACGGGCTGTTCCTCATCGGGACGACCGATCAGCGCTACACCGGGGACCTCGACGAGGTCGTGGCGTCCGACGAGGAGATCGACTACCTCATCTCCGAGACCAACGCGAAGATCCCGGGCGCCGGGCTGTCGCGCGAGTCGGTCCTCTACACCTACTCCGGCGTGCGCCCGCTGCCCCACGTCGCCGACGGCCGGGAGGGCGGGATCACCCGGCGCCACATCGTCGAGGACCATGGTGAGGAGGACCCGCGGATCGCGGGCCTGCTCACGATCATCGGCGGGAAGATCACGACCTATCGCAGCCTCGCCGAGCAGACCGTGGACCGCGTGTTCGCCAAGCTCGGGCGCAAGAGCCCGAAGTGCCGCACCGGCGAGCTGCCGCTGCCCGGCGGCGCGGCCCAGGACTTCGCCGGCTTCCGCGAGCAGTTCATCGCGACCAGCGGGGTCCCGCGGCCGGCGGCCGAGCGGCTGCTGCGGATCTACGGGTCCCGGGCCGTCGACGTCATCGACGTGGTCGCGGACGACCCCGACCTGCTGGAGCCGCTCGACGCCGAGACCGGCGCGATCCGCGCCGAGGTCCTGTTCGCCTTCCGCTCCGAGCTCGCCCAGGGCCTCGGCGACGTCTTCCTGCGCCGGACGATGGTCGGCTACAACTCACACGTCGCGATCGGGGCCGACGAGGCCGCCGCCGAGGTGGCCCGGCGCCACCTCGCCTGGGACGAGGACCGCGCCCGCGAGGAGGTCGAGCGCTACCGGCGCTACATCCGGCGCTACCGCCCCCGGGACCTCCAGCTCGCGTCGGCCTAGCCGCCGGCCGGGTCGACGTGGCAAATGAACCGCGCCGGCGGCGCACCGTCGTCTGTCGGGTAGCGGCCGACCATGGCGCTGTACTGCCCACACTGCTTCATGATGGTCGCCGAGGCTCCTGGCCCGTGGCCGCCGGTCGCCCAGCGGTGTCCGCACTGCCGTCTGGTCATCGGGGCTGCGAGGGCCCGCACCGAGCGGCCGGATCCCGGTCATGGGACGCAGGGCAGCGCCGCCGGGGTGCTGAGCAACCAGGCCCGCCGCGAGGATGCGATCGCCGGCGACCCGTTCGAGATCGCGGCGGCCGTGCGGCTCGTGGCGGCCCGCACCGGGTGCCGCGTCGAGCGCCTGCGGATGCTCGACTACCAGGAGCACGCGAGCGTGCTCGGCGACCTTCCCAGCCTGGCGACGATCCTGGCGACCTACGGCAGCTGGAAGCAGGCCCGGCGCGTCGTGGCCACCGGCCGGCACCTCGACGACGGCGCGGACCTCCCTGCCGAGCGCGGCTCCCGGACGCACGCGGCGGCCTGACGGCGCAAGCCCTGACGGCGCTCGCTCCCGCGTCGCCCGACCCGGGCGTTTCGCGATCGGCCGCCCCGGCGCCTATCTTCTCGGGGTGCCCGAGAGCGCCGAGGCCACCGTCCGCGCCCTGTTCGCCGCGTTCGCCGACCGTGACGCGGAGCGCGCGCTCGCGCTCGTCGACCCGGCCTTCGAGTTCTGGCCGCAGGGCACGGCCGAGCTGACCGGGCGCGAGGAGGCCTACCGGGGCCACGACGGCCTGCGGCGGTACTTCTCAGACGTCGAACGCGTCTGGGACGAGCTCCGGGTCGACCCGCACGACCTGCGCGTGGCCGGCGACGGGGTCGTGGCTTTCGGCACGATCGAGGGGCGCGCCGGCGGCCAGGAGGTCCGCCGGCCGGTGATCTGGGTGTTCAAGCTTCGTGAGGAACGGCTCCTCTATGCGCGGGCCGTCGCCACCGCCGCCGAGGCGCTGGCGATCGCGCGCACGGCCGGAACGCCCTGACACTCAGCCCTGCGCGAGCGTCCCCGCGGAGAGCTGGCCGCGCAGCCAGCGCTGGAGCGAGCCGAACCACGTGCGGGCGTAGGCGGTCGGGCCGGCGCCGCAGGTCCGCGTGCCGTAGGAGACGACGCCGACGAGCGAGGGCGGGCTGTAGGGCAGCGCCGCGACCAGCGGGCTGCCGCTGTCGCCGGCGCAGGCGTCCGGATGGGGGCGCACCACGGCGCCGGCGCACAGCGTGGAGCGTGCGTCGTAGGTGCTGCCCCAGAAGCCGCGGCAGCCCTGGATCGAGCGCAGCGGCACCTGCGCGCGGTGCAAGCCCGCGGGGGGCGTGAGGGCGTCGGGGGCCGCTCCGGCGTCCGTCTGGCCCCAGCCCAGGAGGGTCAGCCGCGTCCCCGGGCGGATGTAGGTCGCGTCGGAGGGCTGGGCCAGGCGCACGGGCGTGACGCCGAGCGGCGCCTGGGCGAGCTTCAGCAGCGCGACGTCGTCCTGCTCCGACCGCCGGCCCGAGCGGAAGCCGGGGTGCACGACGGTGTCGACGACGTCGATCTCCTGCCCGTCGTGCCCGTCGGAGCGCTGCCGCCCGAAGGCGACCTCCAGGCGCGGGGGCTCCCCCGTGCTTGCCTGCCCGGGGTCCTGGGTGCAATGTGCGGCGGTGAGCACGACGAGGGGCGCCACGAGAGCCGCGCCGCACAGGAAGGCGTCGTCGGCCAGGAGCTGCCCGGCCCAAGGGGTTGACCGTACGTCGGCGTCCTGCCCGTGCACGACGGCCATGGCCGGCGCGGCGCCGAGCCCCGCGAGCACGCCGAGCGCCGCGACGGCCGCCGCGAGCGCCCCCCGTCCTGCGAGCCGGGCGGTCAGCGTTCCTCCGTCGCCCCGGATGCAGGACGATCGATGGTCAGGAGCCTGGTGGGCATAGGACCGCAAGGTACCGGTCATCATGGGGTGGTGCTGAAGGTCGTCCGCTACTGGCTGCCAGGGGTCGTGGTACTCGCCGGGGTCCTGGCGATGGTCGTGGGCGGCAGCCCCGAAGCGCTGGAGGGCGGGGCCGCGATCGTCGGGGCGGGCGCGAGCATCTGGCTCATCAACCTGCTGTTCCGCATCGGCGTGACCGGCGACCGCGAGCGCGACGAGGAGGATGCCGCCCGCGCGTACTTCGACCGGCACGGCCGCTGGCCCGACGAGGCGGCCCGGCCGGCGCCGCCGCCGCCGCACAACCGCGAGGCTCCCTCCGCCGGCCATCCGGGCTCCCCCGCGCCGCAGCGCCGTCCGCCGGGCCGCAGTCCGGCGCGACCGCGCCGCCCCCAGGGCTGACCCCGGTGCTCCACAAGCTCAACCAGGTCCTCGACGTCGCCCAGCACGCGCTCGGGCTCATCCTCGACAGGACCGCCGCGGTGAACCCGTTTCTGCTCGCGCTCGGGACGATCCTCTACCTCGCGGCACAGGCGATCCGGACGCGTGGCTGGCACACCATCCTGCTCGCCGCCTACCCGGGGGCGACGGAGCTGCGCGCCAGGGACACCTGCCTGGCCTACCTCGCCGGGTCCGGCCTGAACGGCATCATCCCGGCCCGCGGCGGCGACATCGTGAAGCTGGCGCTCGTGCACCGGCGGATCGAGGGCAGCCGCTACTCGACGCTCGCGGCGACCTTCGTCCCGGAGACGGTGCCTGAGACGGTCTTCGGGATCCTGCTGGTCGTCTGGGCGCTGGCCCGCGGCTTCCTGCCCGTCCCGACGCAGTCCGGCGAGCTTCCCGCGATCGACGTCTCGCTCATCCTCGCCCACCCGATCCTCTCGACGATCGTGCTGGCGGGCATCACGTTCGGGCTGTGGTTGCTCGTCCGCCGCCTGCGGCGGGGCGCCGAGGACTTCCTCGCGCGCGTCCGCCAGGGCCTGGCGATCTTCGCCTCGCCGCGCGACTTCCTGGTCGGCGTCGCGGGCTGGCAGGCGCTCGCGCGCCTGGTCCGCCTGGCGTCGCTGGCGGCCTTCATGGCCGCCTTCTCGCTCCCGGTGACCGTGACGACCGCGGTGCTCGTCATGGCCGCGCAGGGCGGCGGGCGGATCATCCCGCTCGCCCCGGCCAGCGCGGGGCTGCGGCTGGCGATGCTCTCCTACGGCTTCGTCGAGGTGACCGATCGCCCCGTCGACTTCGCCCAGATCACGGCCTTCACCTTCGGGGTCGGCGCCGTGCTGCTCGTCGCGGGGCTGGCCGTGAGCGCGATCATCCTGCTGCGCGAGTTCGGGACGCTGGACCCCCGCCACGTCGCCACCCGGGCGCGCGCCGCCCTGGCGCGCGACCGCGTGCCGACCTGAGCGGCGGGCACCGACAGCTTCCTACTGCAGGAGGACCGGCGTGCCGACCGGGACGCGCGAGAAGAGCGCGATCACGTCCGGGACGTGCATCCGGATGCAGCCGTGCGACGCGCGCGAGCCGATCGAGTAGTCCTCGCCGGTGCCGTGGATGCCGACGCCGTTGACGATGCCCATCCAGCGGGCCTTCAGCGGGTTGGCCGCCGAGCCGCCCTCCACCGTGGTCCCCTGCAGCTCGCCCGCCCACGGGCTGTTGGGCACCGACCAGGTCGGGTTGACCTGCTTGTTCGTGATGGAGAACAGCCCGCTCGGGGTCGGGTAGGCGGGCTGGCCGACCGCGACGCCGTAGGTCTTGACGACCTTCAGGTTCTTGAACAGGCGCAGCTTGAACGCCGACTTGTCGACCGTGACGACGGTCGACCAGCGCTTGCGCAGGTCGTTGGCGTTGACGCTGGGACGCCACGGCGTGACGGCCTGGTGGAGGACCTTCGGCTTGGTGGGGTCGTCGAGCGCGTCGTCGACGAGCTTGCGCGCCGCCGTGACGTCGAGCCGGTGGCCCGGGCGCGAGCGGCCGATGGTGATCTTCCGCAGGCCGATGTGGCCCGAGGCGTCGCGGGGCTTGCGCTCGACGGAACGGGCGACCCGCTCGGCGAAGGCCTTGACCGCGCTGCGCGAGTGCTGGACCACGAGCGGGACGGCGACCTGGGCGCCCGCGGCCGGCGGCGGGGTGGCGAGCG
>JAXDGY010000395.1:0-7438 GCA_034664785.1 Solirubrobacteraceae bacterium | reverse complement strand
TCGCGATCCTCGGCGGGCTGGCGTTGTACGTCGTCCTCGGCGGCGCGGACTTCGGCGCGGCGGTGTGGCAGCTCGCCGCCGGCCGCGGCCCGGACGCCGAGGAGCTGCGCGAGCACGCCCACGAGTCCATGTCGCCGGTGTGGGAGGCCAACCACGTCTGGCTGATCTTCGTGCTCACCGTCATGTGGACCGCCTACCCCGCGGCGTTCGGGTCGATCGCCTCGACGCTCTGCGTGCCTCTGTTCATCGCGGGCATCGGGATCGTCATCCGCGGTGCCGCCTACGCGCTGCGCACCGGGACGTCCACCCCGGAGCAGGTCCGGGCGATCGACATGGCCTCGGCGGCGTCCTCCGTGTTGACGCCGTTCGCCCTCGGGGCGGCGGTCGGGGGCATCGCGTCCGGCCGGGTCCCCGTCGGCAACGCGGCCGGGGACCTGATCACCAGCTGGCTCAACCCGACCTCGATCGCCGTGGGCGTCCTCGCGGTCGTCATGGCGGCCTACATGGCCGCGGTCTTCCTCGCGGCCGACGCGGAGCGGCGCGACAAGCCGGACCTGGAGCGCGCCTACCGCAGGCGGGCCCTGGCCGCCGGCGCGCTGGCCGGGGCCGTTGCCGTCGCCGGTCTGGTGGTCCTGCGGTCGGATGCGCGGGGCCTCTTCGACGAGCTCCTGACGGGCGCCGGCCTGCCGGGCGTGATCGTGTCGGTCCTCGCGGGCCTCGGGACGGTCGCGCTGCTGGCCACGGGACGCCTCGAGCCCGCGCGCTACACGTCGGCGCTCGCCGTCGCCGGGATCATCGCGGGCTGGGCGCTGGCGCAGCAGCCGGTCATCCTGCCGGGACTGACCGTGCGCGAGGCGGCCGCGCCGCACGACGCGCTCGTGGCGGTCCTGGTCGCGATCGCCGTGGGGGCGGCGCTGCTCTTCCCGTCGCTCGTGCTGCTGTTCCGGCTGACGCTCGGCGGCCGGCTGGGCGGGGGCGTCGCCGAGCCGATGGGCGAGCCGCCGGATCCGCGCGGGCTGATCGCCGCGTCGCGCTCGGGCCTGCTGGCGCGGGGCGCGGGCGCGTGCCTGGTCGCCGGCGTCGGCCTGCTGACCGTCGCCGAGGGCGGCCTCCCCCACGCCCTCGGCGTGATCGCGCTGACGGGCTTCATCCTGCTCGGCTTCTTCGCCGCCGTCCCGGCGCTGCTGCCGGACCCGCAGGAGGGCAGGAATCCCACCAGGTGAGGCGGCCGGCCGCCGACTAGGTTCGCGCTCTCCACGGCGGGAGGCAGATGGCGACCTCGAGCACCCAGCAGCCGAGCCCGGCACCGGCGCACCAGCGAGCGCCTGCCGCCGGACGCCTCGGCGACCGCCTGGCCACGCTCGCCGTCGCGCTCGCTGCCGTGGCGGCCGCGGCCTGGATCTTCCGCCTGACGCGCGGGCTGACCTTCTACAACGACGAGTGGGAGTTCGTGGCCCAACGTGGAAGCGGCTTGAGCGCGGCGCTCGAGCCCCACAACCAGCACATCGTGCTGGTGCCCTACCTGCTCTACGAGGCGCTGTTCCGCGTGGCCGGCCTGGCGCACTACTGGCCCTACCGGGTGATGATCATCGCGGTCCACGTCGGGATCGCCGTCGCGCTGTTCGCCTACGCGCGGCGCCGGACCGGCCCCGTGCTCGCCGTCATCCCGCCCTTGATCCTCCTGTTCCTCGGCCCCGCCTGGGAGGACATCCTCTGGCCGTTCCAGATCGGCTTCCTCCTCCCGTTGCTCGCCTCTCTCGGGGCCCTGCTGGCACTGGATCGGGGCGATGCGCCGGGCGATGCCGTCGCCTCGTCGCTCCTGGTGATCGGGGTGCTGAGCGGCAGTCTCGCGGTGTGCGTGTCGATCGGGATCGCTGCCGAGCTCGCGCTCGGACATCAGCCGCTGCGGCGTCTGGTCCGCGTCCTCGCCGCGCCCACCGTGGTCTACGGCGCGTGGTACCTGATGCACCGCGACGACATCGCCCACTACCGGGCGCTGCGAAAGCTCGCCGGCTTCCACGATCTGCCGCTCACGGCGATCCCGCACTACGTCGCGCGGGCCTTGGGACAGGCAACGGGCGTGATGTTCTCCGTGCCCGCCGCGTTCGGCGGCGCGGCGGTCCTCGTGCTCGGTCTTTTGGGTCTCGCGCGGATCGCGCGAGACCCAAGAGGGTCCGGCCGGCTCATCGGCCTTGCGGTGAGCACGCTGGCCTACTGGACCCTGACAGCGATCTACCGGTCCGAGAACGGCATACCCCCGAGCCGCTACATCTACGTCGGCACGGTCTTCATCCTCCTGCTCGCGATCGAGGCCGCGCGCGGCATCCGCGTGGTGCCGGAGGCCGTGGCCGTGGCGTGCGCGCTGGCGACGCTCGTCGTGGTGTCGAACGTGTCGGAGATGCGCGCTGGAGCGGACCGGTTGCACCGCTTCACGGACTTCGTCCGTCCGGGGCTCGCGGCCGTCGACCTCGCGGGATCGCGCGCGGACCCGACCTTCACGCCCCTGCCGGCCTTCGCCCCCTGGGTCACCGTCCGCGGCTACCGCCGGGCCGTCGCCGCCTACGGCTCACCCGCGATGACCCCCGAGCAGGTCGCGGCGACCGACGTCGACGCACGGCGCAACGCGGACGCGATCCTGGTCCGCGCCATCCGACCGACCCTCAGCCGGATGGCGCGTCCGGCCCGCTCGGGCCCGCCACCGGTGGTGAGCGCGCTCCTTGGCGAGCGGGTCACGACGGCTCGCGGCTGCGATGTCCTCACCCCGCAGGCTGCGACCGGCGTCGCCGAGTTGCGCGCTCCGCCGGCGGGCCTGGTCCTCCGGGCCGCCAAGGGAGCTCCTGTGGCGGTGCGGCTGCGGCGCTTTGCGCCCGACTACGCCGCCCCGCGCCCGACCGGCCTGGCCCGGCTCTTCACGCTCTACGGCGAGTTCGCCGGCCCGACCACGCTCACGGTGCCCGGCGGCTCGGCTCGGGCGCTCCGGCTCGGCCGGGACCGGCTCGCGCGCCCCTGGTACGTCCGCCTTGTCGCGACGCGCCCCATCCTCGCCTGCACCGCGGCCCGCGGCTAGCGTTCGCACCGGATGCCGGCCCGCCTCCGATCGGTCGTCCGTCACCGGTGGGCCGTCGTCGTCACGGGAGCAGCGCTGCTCGGCCTCCACACCGGCGCCGCGGCGGCCCCCGGGCGATCCCCCGCCGTCGCCCCGAGACCGACCGGGTGGGACACCTACCGCCGTCTCGACCTGCTGACCCAGCGCCAGCGCGGCACGCGCACCTTCCAGGCCTCGAGCGCCGACCCCACCGGCGGGAACGACGACGGGTTCACCGGGCAGTACTCCTGCCGCACGAGGCTGCCGCAGGGCTGCCTGCTGGCCCAGCACCGAGGCCCGGGGGAACTCGAGTCGGTGTGGTCGGCAGGTTCGCAGCTCGGCAACGTGGCCTTCGAGGGCCGCCTGCGCATCGAGCTCGACGGCCGGATGGTCGTCGACGCGCCGTTCCAGGACGTGGTCGGCGGCCGCCTCGGGCCGCCGTTCGTGGCGCCGCTGGTCCTCACCGGCGCGCTCAGCTCCGGCGGCTGGTCGGTCGACGTACCGATGCCCTTCCGCCATGGCCTACGCGTCTTCACCGAGGCCAACCCGCGCTACTTCCACGTGGTCTACCGTGCCTTCGCGACGCCCCGCGGCGTGCGCACGTTCACGGCGCGCAACGCCGCCCCGGACGTCGTGCGTGAGCTCCGACGCGCGGGCACCCGGGACCCGAAGCCGCCGATGGGGTCGCCGATGAGCGTGCGGCGGAGCTTCGGCGTGGCTCCGGGGCGCCGCGTCGTCGTGGCGACGCTGCACGGCAGCGGCGCGGTGACGCGGTTGCGGATCCGGCTGCGGCGCTACGGCGCCTCCACCGGAGGCGATCCGGCGGTGGCGCCGGCGACCGACGCATGGCGCGGCACCCGGCTGCTGATGTCCTTCGACGGGCACCCCACCGTCGACGCGCCGCTCGGCGAGTTCTTCGGGTCCGGTCTCGGTCCCGCGCGCGTCCGCTCGCTGCTGTTCGCGAGCGACGGCGGGCCGCACGGCTGGGCGACGTCGTGGTGGCCCATGCCACACGGCGCCTCGGTCGTCGTCGCGCTCCGCAACGCGTCGCACACCCCGATCCTCGCGGGCGACCTCCGCCTCAGCGACGCCCGCGCCAGGCGCTGGCGGGCGGCGCTGGGCCCGCGCGGCGACGCGATGCGCTTCCACGCTCGCGGCCACAGCGGCCTGACGCGCCGCGGGGTGCCGTGGACGCTCCTGCGGACGACCGGAGCGGGAACCTTCGCCGGAGCGACGCTGACGATGGAGGGCGCCTCCCCGCCGCGGTACCTGGAGGGTGACGAGCAGGGGTGGGTCGATGGAACGCTCCGGCCGCAGCTGCAGGGCACCGGCACCGAGGACTTCTTCGGAGGTGGCTGGTACTTCTACGACCGCCTCTTCTCGCTGCCGCTGAGCGGCTTCTCCGCCCACGCGACGCAGGGCCGGGACTGCCCCACCCCCACGTGCAACACCGCCTATCGGGTCATGGTCGGCGACGCTGTGCCGTTCGCCCGCTCGTTGCGCTACGTCATCGAGCACGGTGCCGCCAACGCCGAGGACGCGGTGTACGGCTCCACCGCGTACTGGTACGCGCGCTGAGTGGCGTGCGGCGCGTCAGGGGCGCCCGACCTTCGGGCGGTCGGTGAGGCGGTGCGAGACCCGGTCGGCCACGAGGTCGCGGACGAGCTGGGACGGCGTCACGCCGTCGCGCTCGGCCTCGGCGACGACGAGCTTCCAGAGCTCCTCGCCGAAGCGGACCGACTGGACCTTCATCTGCTCGCCCATGGGGCGATCCAACCAGAAAGCGGCGCTCCGGCGGGCCGGTCAGACGCCGTCGAGGAGCCCGTGGTCGATCGCGTACCGGACGAGCTCGGCACGGGTGGAGCGGCGCAGCTTCTGCTGCAGGTGCGAACGGTGGGTCTCGACGGTGCGGACCGACAGGTACAGCTGCTCTGAGATCTCCGCGTTCGTGTGCCCCAGCGCGATCAGCCGGAGGATCTCGGTCTCGCGCTCGGTGAGGTCGTCCGGGGGGCCGCCGATCTCGGGCGGCGCGGCGGCGAGCCGCGCCCCGAGCGACGGGTTGAGGTAGGTGCGGCCGGCTGCGGCACGGCGCACCGCCTCGATGAGCTCGGAGTGCGCAGCCTCCTTGAGCACGTACGCGCAGGCGCCCGCCCGCAGGGCCTGGCGCACGAACCCGGGGTCGTCCTGCATCGTCAGCACGACGACGTGGGTCTCCGGCGAGCGCTCGGCGAGGTCGGAGAGCGCCTCCAGCGACGTCTGCGGGCCCGGCATGTTGAGGTCGAGGACGAGCACGTCGGGCTTGTGGCCGAGCACCGCGCGGAGCGCGCCCTCCACGTCCCCGGCCTCCGCGACCACCTGCAGACCCGCCTCGGCGTCGAGCAGCAACCGAAGTCCCGTCCGGACGACGGCGTGGTCGTCGGCGAGCGCGATCCGGATGCCCACGCACCAGACCATACGCCCGCGTCCGGGACCACGTCCCCGACCGCGAAGGTGTCCTGGCGCGGCCGCAGCAGCAGGCGTACGCTCATCGCACGGGCTCGCGAGGGGACATGCACGGTGAGGTCGGCGACCGCCTCGGCCGCGTGCTCGACGCCGGACGCGCGCTGACGTCCGAGCTAGACCTCGACGCCCTGCTCGAGCGCGTGCTCCACGTCGCCCGCGAGCTCACGGGGGCGCGTTACGCGGCGATCAGGATCGTCGACGAGCGCCGGCCGGAGCAGGCCCGGTTCAGGACCAGCGGCATCGACGAGCACGTCTGGGCTGCCGCCCACCCGGGCGCCGTCGGCTTCTCGCCCGTGCGGTCGTTCCTGAGCGCCCCGGTCCTCGTCGGCGGCGAGGCCTCCGGCCACCTCTACCTCTCCGAGAAGGAGTACGGAGGGGGGTTCGACGACGACGACGTCCACGACCTCGACACGCTCGCCGGATGGGCGGCGATCGGGATCGCCAACGCGCGGCGGTTCGGCGCCGGCGAGCAGCGGCGGGCCCAGCTCGAGCGCGCGGTGGCCGGCATGGAGGCGAGCATGGATGCGCTCGCGGTCGGGGACGCGCCGGACCTCGATCACGTCCTGGACCTCATCGCCGACCGGGCGCGCGCGTTGGCCGAGGCCGACGCGGTGATCATCTGGCTGCGCGACGGCCAGTGGCTCCGCCTCGCCGCGCACGCGGGCCGGGGCCACCCGCCCGCGGACGCCGCGGTGCCGGTGGAGAGCTCGACGTCCGGGCGCGCGCTCGCCCGCGATCGTCCGGAGCGGGTGGACGACATCAGCACGCTCGACGTCCCGCCGGCCGACTATGGACTGCCCGGGGCCACGTCCGCGCTGATCGTCCCGCTCGTCTTCCGCCGGAGCGGCCTCGGGGTCCTCGTCGCCTTCGACCACGTCGGGCGCGAGCCGAGCTTCAGCGAGGAGGACGAACGGGCGCTGCGATCCTTCGCCGCCAGCGCGGCGACCGCGGTCACGACCGCGCGGAGCGTCTCCCGGCAGCGGCTGCGCGAGTCGCTGGCCGCCGCGGAGGCCGAGCGGCGGCGCTGGGCGCGCGAGCTGCACGACGAGACGCTCCAGGGGCTCGGCGCCGTCAAGCTCGCGCTGGCGACGGGGCTGCACGGGGATCGCGAGCGCGCCCGCCCGGCGGTCGAGGGCGCGATCGCGGAGCTCGAGCACCAGATCACCGCGCTGCGGGCGATCATCACCGAGCTGCGCCCGGCGGCGCTGGACGAGCTGGGCCTGGGCCCGGCGATGCGCAGCCTGGCGGCACGGATCGCCGAGCGCAGCGGCCTGGAGGTGCGCACGCACCTCGACCTCGGCAGCGGGCGGCTGCCTCCCGAGACCGAGACGGTGGCCTACCGCGTCGCGCAGGAGGCGCTCACGAACGTCGTGAAGCACGCGCAGGCGCGCACCGTCGAGCTCACGGCGCGCGGGGAGCGAGGCGCGCTGGTGGTGCGGATCGCCGACGACGGCCAAGGGATCGACACGCGGCGGCTGCATGGCACCGGGCTCGGGCTCGTGGGGATGCGCGAGCGCGCCGAGCTCGCCGCCGGGAGGCTCGCGATCGCCTCCGGGGAGCGGGGGACGACGGTGACCCTCACCCTCCCACAGGCGTGACGGGGTCGCCGAGGCGGATCGTGCCGCCGGTGAGCACGTCCGCCCGCAGGCCGCCACGGTGGACCAGCCCGCGCAGCGTGCCGGGCTCCGTCAGCCGTTCGAGGTGCGCGCATGGCTCGCACGGGCGCCGGCCCGCGCAGACCACCTCCCCCACGCGGAAGCGCCGCCCGACGAGGGCGTCGAGGTCGATCCCGCGGGTGACGACGTTCCTCCGCGCCGCCTCCGGGGCGAGCGCGCCGCTCGGGAGGACGAG
>JAXDGY010000394.1:0-5965 GCA_034664785.1 Solirubrobacteraceae bacterium | reverse complement strand
GTGCGGGCGATCTCGACGACGCTCGACGAGGCCAAGGAGCTCGGGGCGATGGCGCTGTTCGGGGAGAAGTACGGCGACGTGGTGCGGATGGTCGAGGTCGGCGACGGCGACTTCTCCCGCGAGCTGTGCGGCGGCACCCACGTGCGCTCGACGGCGGAGATCGGGCTGCTGAAGATCCTGTCGGAGGGCTCCAGCGCGTCCAACGTGCGGCGCATCGAGGCGATCACCGGCCCGGAGGCCGTCGGGCTGCTGCGGCGCGAGGACGCGCTGCTGCGCGAGGCCGCCGACGCGCTGCGCACGCCGCCCGAGGGCGTCGTCGAGGCGATCGGCGCGCTGCAGGGCCGCGCGAAGGCCGCCGCGAGCGCGGGCGCGGCGGGCAACGGCGGCGTGGACGCCGCGGCGCTGGCCGGCCGCGCGCAGGAGATCGCGGGCGCGCAGGTCGTCACCGAGGTCGTCGAGGGCGTCGGGCCCAAGGAGCTGCCCGACCTCGCCGACCGCATCAAGGGCAAGCTCGGCGACGACAGCGCGATCGTGCTCGGCAGCGCCGTCGACGGCAAGGTCGCCCTGGTGGCGGCGGTCGCCCCGGGCCTGGTGGCGCGCGGCGTCAAGGCGGGGGCCGTGGTGAAGGTCGCCGCGCAGGTCGCCGGCGGCGGCGGCGGGGGCCGGGACACGATGGCCCAGGCCGGGGGACGCGACCCCGAGAAGCTGCCCGAGGCCCTCGCGGCCGCGCGGGCGGCGATCGAGTCCGCCCTCGGCTGAGCTACGTTGTGCGGATCTTGGCGCTCGACTACGGCTCTGCCCGCTGCGGCTGCGCGCTCAGCGATCCGACCGCGACGCTGGCCACCCCGATCGACCCCGTCCTTCGCCCCGCGACCCGCAAGGGCTTCGCCAAGCTCGTCGGCCTGGTCCGCGAGCACGGGGTCAAGCGGGTCGTCGTGGGCCTGCCCGTCGGGCTGAGCGGCGACGACACCGACCAGACGCGTGAGGCGCGGGCGTTCGCCGACCGCCTGCGCGAGGGCCTCCACGGCGTGCCCGTCGACCTCTACGACGAGCGCTTCACGACCGCGATCGCCGCGCGCGCCGGCGGCGACCGCTCGTCCGAGGACTCCAGGGCGGCGGCCGTGCTGCTCGAGGACTACCTCGCCCGCCACGGCCACGAGGTCCGGGCATGAGCCCGCTGTTCGGCCGCGGCCGCGGCGGCGACACCGGCGGCGGCAGCGAGGCCGAGCGCGCGCGCACCGCCGAGGAGCGCGAGCGCGCGCGGCTGGAGCGCGAGGCGCGCCGGGCCCGCCGGGAAGGGCGTCCGGCGCCCGAGGTGCCGCAGCCACCGGCCGGCCCGGTCGAGCCGATCGCCGGCCCGGCGCCCGTCCCGCATCCGCGCTTCGAGGAGCCCGCGCCGGCCGCGGACCCCGTCGACGATCCCGAGGCCGAGCTCGTCTACGCGTCCGGCCAGGGCGGGCACTGGGCCGAGCCGGAGCCGGAGCCGGAGCCCGAGCCCGAGCTCGAGCTGCCGCCGGAGCCGGAGCCGGAGTCCGCCCCCACCGTGCGCGTCATCGGCGCGCCGGAGGAGGAGCCGCTCGGCACCAGGCGCGTCGCCGCGTCCGCGATGGCCAGCGCCGCCGGCGCCGAGGGCCCGCCGCGGTTCGGCGCGCCGCCCAAGGGCCGCAGCCGCGCCCCGCGCCGCCTGCGCCGGATCCTCGTGGGCCTGGTCGCGCTCGTCCCGCTGCTCGCGCTGGCGTGGCTGGCCAACTCGATCTGGCAGCCGTTCAAGAGCGACTCCAGCGCCGGGGCGCCGGTCCGGCTCATGATCCCGTCCGGATCGGGGACGGGCGACATCGGCAAGCTGCTGGCGCGCGAGGGCATCGTCGACTCGAGCTTCTTCTTCCAGGTCCGCGCCCGCATCGAGGGCGACGGCGGCAAGCTGCGCTCGGGCAGCGTCACGCTGCGCAAGGACATGACCTATGCCGCGGCGCTGCAGGCCCTGACCGCCAAGGGCGCCGGGGTCGCCGCCACCAGCGAGGTGACGGTGCCCGAGGGGCGCTCGATCGCCGAGACCGCGACGGTGCTGAAGGGCACCGGGATCAGCGGCGACTACGTCCGCGCCACCGGCCGCTCGCGCCTGCTGGACCCCCGCGACTACGGGGCGCCCAAGGGCACGACCTCCCGCGAGGGCTTCCTGTGGCCGGCGACCTACCAGCTCAAGAAGGGCGCCACGGTCTCGGCCCTCGTCGCCGACCAGCTGCGCGCGTTCAAGACGAACTTCGCGAAGGTCGACCTGACCCGGGCCCGCACCAGGAAGCTCAGCCGCTACGACGTGCTCATCATCGCCTCGATGATCGAGCGCGAGGCCGAGGTGCCGCGTGACCGCCGCCTGATCGCGTCGGTCATCTACAACCGCCTCAAGGACGGCATCCCGCTCGGGATCGACGCGACGCTCCGCTACCGGCTCGGGAACTGGACGCAACCGCTGAAGGTCTCCGAGCTCAACACGGCCAGCGCCTACAACACGCGCCGCAGCCAGGGCCTGCCGCCGACGCCGATCGGCAACCCGGGCCTGGCCTCCCTGCAGGCGGCCGCGAACCCGGCGACCACGACCTACCTCTACTACGTGGTCAAGCCGTGCGGGAACGGCGCCCATGCCTTCTCGCGCACCGACGCGCAATTCCAGCGCGACGTCGCCGCCTACAACCGCAAGCGCGCGCAGCTCGGCGGCAAGGACCCGTCGCACTGCTGAGCCGGCCCCCGATGCGCCGCCTCGGGGTCCTGGGCTGGCCCGTCTCCCACTCGCGCTCGCCCGTCATGCAGAACGCCGCGCTCGCCGCGCTGGGCCTGCGCGACTGGACCTATCAGCGCCTGCCCGTGCCGCCCGAGCTGTTCGCCGAGACGACCCGGGCGCTGCCGGGGGCCGGCTTCGCCGGCGCGAACGTGACGATCCCCCACAAGCACGCGGCGCTCGCGCTGGCCGACGAGGCGACCCCCGCCGCCCGCGCGATCGGGGCGGCGAACACGCTGAGCTTCCGCGACGGGCTCATCCTCGCCGAGAACACCGACGCGCCCGGGCTCCTGCGCGCCCTGCCGTGGTCGCCCGAGGGCCGCACGGCGCTCGTGCTGGGCGCCGGCGGCAGCGCCCGCGCCGCCGCCTGGGCGCTGCGCGAGGCGGGGGCCGACGTGGCCGTCGTCAACCGGACGGCGGAGCGCGCCCGGACCCTCGCCGCGGACCTCGGCGTGCGCGCCGTGGACGCCGCCGGGCCCGCCGACCTGCTCGTGAACTGCACGTCGGTTGGACTGGGGACCGAGACGTTCAAGGATCTGCCCGTCGATGACGAGGTGATCGAGAGATCCGCGTGCGCGGTCGACCTGGTCTACCGGGGCGACGGCGACACCGCGTTCATCGCCACGGCACGCCGGGCGGGGCGCGAGGTCGTCGACGGTCTGGAGATCCTGGTCCACCAGGGCGCGCTGAGCTTGGAGCTCTGGACCGGCACGGACGCCCCCCTCGAGGTGATGCGCACGGCCGCCCGCCAGGGCCGCCCACCACCACCTCCATGACGCCAGACTCCCCTCACCTCCGTCCCGTGCCGGCCTCCGGCGCGCCCGCGGCCGCCCTGGCGGAGCCGCAGACCGAGGGAGGGGTGCCCGGCGTCACGCCGCCGCGCTCGCGCGGCGGGGGGCGCTTCCTCACCGACGTGATCGTCGAGCTCGGCCTGACCGACCGCGAGCGCGTCGAGGCCGCCGTGGAGGCGGCTCGGGCCGCCGGCGCCACGCCGGAGAGCGTCCTGCTCGAGACGGGCGCGATCAGCCAGGTCGCGCTGTCTCGCGCGATCGCCGAGCGCCACGGCCTCGACCACCTCGACCTGGCCGCCTTCAAGGTCGACATGACGGCGGCCAACCTCATCAACGGCACCGCCGCCCGCCGCTACGACGCGGTGCCGGTCGCCTTCCTCGGCAAGCACGGGCTGCTCGTGGCCATGGCCGACCCGGCCAACGTCCTCGCCGTCGACGACATCGCGCTGATGACCGGCTACGAGGTCCGCGTCGCGGTCGCCTCCCGCGAGGACATCGGGATGCTCGTCACCCGCCTGACGCGCCTGGACGACGTCGTCGCCTCCACCGCCGTCGAGACCGAGGAGGAGCAGGGCCCGGCCGAGATCGTCGACCTGCGGGAGTCCGCCGAGGACGCGCCGGTCATCAAGCTCGTCCACCAGATCATCGCCCAGGCCGTCGAGGAGGGCGCGAGCGACATCCACCTCGCCCCGGACGGGACGCAGCTGCGCGTCCGCTTCCGCATCGACGGCGTGCTGGTCGAGACGACGACCGTCCCACGGCGGATGGTCAGCGGCGTCATCTCCCGCGTGAAGATCATGTCCGACCTGGACATCGCCGAGAAGCGGCTGCCCCAGGACGGGCGCGTCGGCCTGACGATCGACCACCGCCACGTCGACCTGCGCGTCGTGACGCTGCCGAGCGTGCACGGCGAGGGCGCCGTCATGCGGATCCTGGACAAGGAGTCCGTGGTCCTCGAGCTCGACAAGCTCGGCTTCCTCGACTCGGAGGTGCGGCGCTTCCGCCGCGCCTTCAACCAGGCCTACGGCGCCGTGCTGGTGACGGGGCCGACGGGCTCGGGCAAGTCGACGTCGCTGTACGCCGCGCTGGGCGAGCTCAACACCCCCGAGAAGAACATCATCACGATCGAGGACCCGGTCGAGTTCGAGATCCAGGGCATCACGCAGGTCCAGGTCAACCCGAAGGCCGGGCTGACCTTCGCCACCGGGCTGCGCTCGCTCATGCGCGCGGACCCGGACATCATCATGGTCGGGGAGATCCGCGACCGCGAGGCGGCGCAGATCGCCGTCGAGGCCGCGCTCACCGGCCACCTCGTCCTGTCCACGCTGCACACCAACGACGCCCCGACGGCGATCAGCCGGCTGATCGAGATGGGCATCGAGCCGTTCCTCGTGGCCAGCGCGATCGACTGCGTGGTCGCCCAGCGCCTGGCCCGGACGCTCTGCTCGCACTGCAAGCGCCGCACGATCCTCACGGCCGACGTGCTGCGGGCCAACGGGTTCTCGGCGATCACCGACCTCGAGGCCTACGAGCCCGTCGGCTGCTCGCGCTGCGGTGGCTCGGGCTACAAGGGCCGGGTCGGCCTTTACGAGGTCATGACCGTCAGCGACGAGATCCGCCGCCTCGCGATCGAGCGCGCCTCGGCGGACGCGATCGCCGAGGTCGCGGTGCGCAACGGCATGCGCCGCCTGCGCGAGGACGGCCTGGAGAAGGTCAAGCTCGGCCGCACGTCGATCGCCGAAGTTGCCCGCATCACGGGCGCCGGCGCGGCGATCGACTGACGCGCGTCCGCAGCCGCCCGCAGGCACTCAAGGATCGGCCCGAAGGCCCGATCACCGTGCACAGCCATGCGCATCGACTTCGCCGACCTCATCACCGACGTCCTCGAGCGCCGGGCCTCCGATCTGCACGTCACCGCCGGCTCGCCGCCGATGGTCCGTGTGCGCGGTCGCCTGACGCCGCTCGAGGACTATCCCGTCCTGGGCGGTGGGGACACGCGCGAGATCATCTACGCGATCCTCAACAACGATCAGCGCCAGCGCCTGGAGACGGACTGGCAGATCGACTTCGCCTACTCGGTGCCCGGCGCGGCCCGCTTCCGTGTCAACGCCTACATGCAGCGCTCCTCGCTGGGCGCGGCGTTCCGCCTGATCCCCTCGCAGCTGACGCCGATCGACGACCTCGGGCTGCCGCCCGTCACCCACGAGCTGTGCAAGAAGCCGCGCGGCCTGGTCCTCGTCACCGGCCCCACCGGCTCGGGCAAGTCGACGTCCTTGGCGGCGATGATCGACGAGATCAACTCGACGCGCGAGGACCACATCCTCACGATCGAGGACCCGATCGAGTTCCTGCACGCGCACAAGAAGTGCATCGTCAACCAGCGCGAGCTCGGCTCCGACGC
>JAXDGY010000393.1:0-3221 GCA_034664785.1 Solirubrobacteraceae bacterium | reverse complement strand
TCGCCCCGTCCCCCGGCGGCACCGCGAAGGCCCCTGATCCGGACATCGTCTGCTCCTCTCGCCACCGTGCGGGGATCCTAGGCGACGCGACGCGCCGGACGGGTCAGAAGACGGTGGCCCAGTCGTTGGCCATGCTGATGACCGTCCAGCGGTCGTCCTCGGCTCGCTGGAGCGCCTGCTCGGCGCCACGGGTGTAGTCGAACTCGCGCGCGGCGTCGTCGTGGTGGACGAGCACGCGCAGGAACGGCCGGTCCTCGTGCTGCGTGAACTCGAGCATCGGGATGTCGCCGTTCGTGTTGCCCGCGGCGAGCAGTGGCCGGCGGCCCGTCCGGCTCCAGATGCGGATCGGCTTCTCGGGTCCGTCGTCGAGGTAGTCGGGCGCGGGCATGTGGATGATCCGGCCGCCGCGCTCGTCCCTCGTGTATGAGAGCGCTGTCGCGCTGCCGATCACCCGCTCGCGGGGAATGCCGTAGACCTCCTGGCTGATGGGCCGCATGAAGTCGCGGCCGCCGCCGGAGACGATGTAGTTGGTGAACCCGTTCGCCGCGAGCAGGGCGAGCAGCTCGACCATCGGCGCGTACGCGCATGCGAGGTACGCGCGCCCGAGCGACGGGTGTGGCGTGCTGTGCAGGAACGCGTCGGCGCGTGCCTCGAAGTCCTCGACGCCGATCCCGGCATAGGCGGCCAGCACCCCGCCCGCGAGCGTCTCGACGTTGTGGTCGTCGCCCGCGTAGTGCTCGGTCATGAGCGCGTCGAACCAGGCATGGTCCCGCTCCGACGCGGCCTTCCACGGCTGGCGGTCGCGCAAGGCCGGGTCGGCCTCGGCCATCTCGACGAACCGGCGCAGGATGAAGTCCAGCTGGATCGGCACCGGCTTCTCGCACCACAGCGTGCCGTCGTTGTCGAACACCGCCACCCGCTCCTCGACGGGCACCGGGGCCGACCCGTCCTCACCGCACGCGCTTGCGATGAACGCCAGGACCGCCTGCTTCGCGGGCCCGTCGCGCCAGCTGCGGAGCGTGCTCATGCCGCTGACGCTATGAGCGAGGGTGAGGCCGGACATCCCCCGAACGGGATGATGGCCGCGCGCTGCGCGAACGCCTGTTCGTGTGCGCCTGCTACGGTATGGCCGTGGCGCCGTACGCGCCCCGGGTACCGCCTGTGCGCCCGGGGCCGTCGAGCGCCCTTTCCCCACGACCACACCGTGCGATGCCCCCGATGCGCCAGGAGGCGCGCGGCGGGATCCGCCCAGGAGGACCACGAACGCCATGACTTCCCAGGACGCCTGTAGGCGCGCTCCGCTCGCCGCCGGTCTGACCCTGCTGCTGGCGGCGGGCGCCGCCCCCGCCGAGGCCGCACCGTCGACCCCGGCCGCGCTGCGCGCCCCATTGGCCGGCCACCACTCCGTGAGCGGGCAGTTGCATCGCGCCGGGCATCGGCTGGCCGGCGGCCGGGCCGTCTCGATGGCCCGCCGTGTCGAGCGCCTGCGGGGCCGGCGGCTGACCCGCGCCGAGGCCGCCGACCTGCGCCGCCTGTCGCTCACCGACCTCCGGCGCGAGCAGCGCGCCCTGCGGCGCGATCTGCGCCGCCTGCGCCGCATCGCCCGGGAGACGTCGACGGCGCCCGCCGTCCCTGTCGTGCTGCAGGCCATCGCCCAGTGCGAGTCGGGCGGGAACCCGGCCGCGGTCGGCGGCGGCGGGAGCTTCCGCGGCAAGTACCAGTTCGACTACGGGACGTGGGCCTCCGTCGGGGGCTCGGGCGACCCGGCCGCCGCGCCGGAGGCCGAGCAGGACCGCCGCGCCGCGGCGCTGTACGCCCGGGCCGGTGCGTCGCCGTGGCCCGTCTGCGGCCAGTGATCGAGCGCTCGCTGCGCGACTGCCGGCACGACGCGTAGCCCCGCGGCGCGACGGGGATATGTTGCGGGCCGTGCCCATGACCCCCGTCGAGGCGCTGCGCGAGCAGTTCCCCGTCTTCGAGCAGACCGCCTACCTCAACGCCGGAACGTGCGGGCCGCTGCCCGCGCAGGCGTTGCGGGCCGGCGCCGACAGCGCGCTCGCCGCCGCCGAACGGGGCCGCGGCAAGGCGTACTTCGACGATCTCAGGGAGGCGCGGGAGGATCTCCGCGGCCGGTACGCGGTCGCGCTCGGGGCCGACGCGTCGGAGGTCGCGCTGACCACCGCCACCAGCGAGGGCGTCGTCCGGGTCCTCTCGGGGCTCGGCCTGCGGCCGGGCGACGAGGTGCTGACCGCCCCGGACGAGCACCCGGGCGTGCTGGGACCGCTCGCGTCGGCGGCGCGGACCGTCGGCATCGAGGTCCGCACGGCCCCGTTCGAGGACCTCGTCGAGGCCGTCGAGCCGGGCCGCACGAAGCTCGTCGCCTGCTCGCACGTGAGCTGGGTCACGGGCCGCCTCGCCCCGGCCGCGCTGGCCGAGGTCGGGCGGGAGATCCCCGTGCTGCTCGACGGCGCCCAGGGCGTCGGCGCGGTGCCGGTGGACCTCGACGCGCTCGGCTGCGCGTTCTACGCCGGGTCCGGGCAGAAGTGGCTGTGCGGGCCGGTCGGCACCGGGATGCTGTGGGTGTCCCCCGCCTGGCGCGAGCGCCTGTCGCCGCTCGGCCCGACCTACCCCAACCTCGAGGACCCCGGCGCCGGCCTGGACGCGCGCCCGTGGCCCGACGCCCGCGCGCACGACACCTTCGCGCAGGCTGCCCAGATCCTCCGCGCGGCGGCCGCCGCCGCTCGCGTGCTCGAGGATGCCGGCTGGGCGGACGTCCACGAGTGCGCTGCAGCCCAGGCCGCGCTGCTCGCGAGCCGCCTGGAGGCGGCGGGGCGCGAGGTGGCGCCGCGGGACGCGACGACGTTGGTCTCCTGGGAGGAGCCCGACCCGGACGCCGCCGTGGAGCGCCTGGCCGCGGCGGGCGTCGTCGTGCGCGGCCTGCCGGGGACGCGCTACGTGCGCGCGTCGGTCGGCGCCTGGAACGCGACCGGGGACCTCGACCGCCTGCACGCCGCGCTCCAGGCGGGCTGATGCCCGTGGAGGTCCGGCGGCTGGGGCCTGGCGACGAGGCGGCGGTCCACGCCGCCGGGGCGCTCTTCGACGACCCGCCCGACGCCGCGGCGACCCGCCGCTTCCTCTCCGAGGCCAACCACCACCTGCTGCTCGCCCACGACGCCGCGGGCGACGCGATCGGCTTCGTCTCCGGCGTGGAGGTGACCCATCCC
>JAXDGY010000392.1:0-5291 GCA_034664785.1 Solirubrobacteraceae bacterium | reverse complement strand
CCACCTCTGACGTGGCCGATCTCCGCCTCGCCGACGCGGGGCGGGATCGGATCGCGTGGGCCGACGATCAGATGCCGGTCCTGCGGTCGATCCGCGAGCGGTTCGCCGCCGAGCGCCCGCTGGAGGGGCTCGTCATCGCCGCGTGCCTGCACGTGACCGCGGAGACGGCCAACCTCGTGCGGACGCTCGGCGCCGGCGGTGCCCGCGTCGGGCTCTGCGCGTCCAACCCGCTGTCCACCCAGGACGACGTCGCCGCCGCGCTGGCGGTCGACCACGGCGCCGTGGTGCACGCGCGCCGCGGCGAGGACGCCGACGCCTACGCCCGCGCGGTCGAGGCCGTCCTGGCGCTCGGGCCGCACATCACGCTCGACGACGGTGCCGACCTGCTCACCGTCCTGCACGCCCGCGCCGCCGGGCTGCCCGAGGGGTTCCTCGGCGGCACCGAGGAGACGACGACCGGGCTGCTGCGCCTGCGCGCGCTGGCCGCCGAGGATCGCCTGGCCTGCCCGGTCATCGCCGTCAACGAGGCGCGCACGGAGCGCATCTTCAACGACCACTACGGCACCGGCCAGTCGACCCTCGACGGCATCCTGCGCGCCACGAACCTCCTGCTCGCCGGCCGGACGGTCGTCGTGCTCGGCTACGGCTGGACGGGCAAGGGCGTCGCGATGCGCGCCCGGGGCGCGGGCGCCCAGGTCATCGTCTGCGAGGTCGACCCGATGCGCGCGCTGGAGGCCCGCATGGAGGGCTTCGAGGTCATGCCCGCCCTGGAGGCCGCCGTGCGCGGCCAGGTCTTCGTCACCGTCACGGGCAGCCGCGGGGTCCTTGGCGCCGAGCACTTCGCCCGCATGCCCGACGGCGCGGTGCTCGCCAACGCCGGCCACTTCGACGTCGAGATCGACCTCACCGCGCTGCGCGCCGCCGCGACCGGCGGCGTTCGCCAGGCCCTGCCGCTCGTGTCCCAGTACGACCTCGGCGACCGCCGCCTCAACCTGCTCGCCGACGGCCGCGTGGTCAACCTCGCCGCCGGCCAGGGCCACCCGTCCGCGGTGATGGACATGTCGTTCGCGAACCAGGCCCTGGCCGCAGAGCACCTCGCGCGCGCCGGCGCCGGCCTGGCGCGGGCCGTCCACCCGGTCCCCGCCGCGGTCGACGCGGAGGTCGCGCGGCTCAAGCTCGCGTCGCTCGGGGTCCGGATCGACCAGCACACGCCCGAGCAGGAGCGCTACGTCCACCACTGGACCTGACGCACGGCCGGACCGGGCACCCGGGATCCGGGGATAGGATCGCCGCGTGTCCGCCGCCGAGCAGCAGTCCGCCGCCGAGCGCAAGCTGCGTGACGCCGGCGTGGGGGAGGCCGCCGTGCGCTCCTTCGTCCGTCACGTCGAGCGTGTGCGGGGCGGGGAGACGGGGCTGCTGCCGGAGTCCGAGCTCGAGCCGGTCGACGCCCTGCCCGACGCCGACGCGCTCCCCGAGCCGTCCCCGGAGCGGGCGGCGGAGGTGCTCGACCAGGCCGTCGTGCTCAAGCTCAACGGCGGCCTGGGCACGAGCATGGGCCTCAGCGGCCCGAAGGCGCTGCTCGAGATCCGCGACGGGCTCACGTTCCTCGACGTCATCGCGCGGCAGGTCCTGGCGCTGCGTCAGGCCACGGGCGCGCGGCTGCCGCTCGTCCTGATGGACTCCTTCGCCACCCGGGCGCCGTCGCTCGCCCGGCTGGACGCCTACCCCGAGCTCGAGCAGGACGTCCCGCGGGACTTCCTGCAGAGCAAGGTGCCCAAGCTGCGCGCCGACGACCTGGAGCCGGTCTCGTGGCCCGCCGATCCGGACCTCGAGTGGGCGCCGCCCGGCCACGGGGACCTCTATCCCGCGCTCGTCGGCTCCGGGATGCTCGAGGCGCTGCTGGACCGCGGCTACCGCTACGCGTTCGTCTCCAACGCGGACAACCTCGGGGCGGTGCTCGACGCACGGCTGCTGAGCTGGTTCGCCGCCGAGGAGCTCCCGTTCCTGATGGAGGCCGCCGACCGCACCGAGGCCGACCGCAAGGGCGGCCACCTCGCGCGGCGCCGCGGCGGCGGCCTGGTGCTGCGCGAGTCGGCGCAGACGCCGGAGGAGGACGAGGACGCCTTCCAGGACATCACGCGGCACCGCTTCTTCAACACGAACAACCTGTGGATCTACCTGCGGGCGCTCGATCGCGCGCTGCGCGACGCCGGCGGCGCGCTGGAGCTGCCGCTGATCGTCAATCGCAAGACCGTCGACCCGAAGGACCCGTCGTCGCCCGCGGTCGTGCAGCTCGAGACCGCGATGGGCGCCGCCATCGACATCTGGGACGGCGCCCGGGCGGTCCGCGTCCCGCGCACGCGCCTGGCGCCCGTCAAGACGACCGACGACCTGCTCGTCGTGCGCTCGGACGCCTACCGGCTGACGGAGGCCGCGCGGCTGGAGCTCGACCCCGAGCGCGGTGGCCGGGCGCCCGTGGTCAAGCTCGACCCGGCGCACTTCAAGCTGCTGGACGACTTCGAGGCGCGCTTCCCCGGCGGCGCCCCCTCGCTCGTCGCCTGCGACCGCCTGCAGGTGGACGGGGACGTCGTGTTCGGCTCGGGCGTCGTGGTCCGCGGCCGCGTCACCGTCGCCGCCGGCGAGGGCCGCCTCGAGGTCCCGGACGGCTCCGTGCTCGATGGCTGACGACGGCCGCGTGACCGGCCTCGTCGCCGCGGGCGGCGTCGCCCCGGCGCTGGCCCCGCTGACCCGCGGGCTGCCCGCGGCGGTGCTCGAGGTGCTCGACCGCCCGCTGCTGGACCACGCGGTGGAGCTGCTGCGCCGCCACGGCCTCGACGAGGTCACCGTGGCGCTCGGCCCGCTCGGTCCCGCGCTCGCCGCGGCGCCGCCCGGGGACGTCGTCGTCCTGGCCGGGGAGGTCCTGTCGGGCGCGGACGTGAGCGCGCTGCTGGCCGCCCACCGGGCCGCCGGGGCGGTCGCGACGCTCGGCCTCGTGCGCCCGGGCGCCGGGATGCTCCGCGACGCCGTGGTGCTCGACGCCGCCGACGGCCGCGTGGTCGGCGTCCAGCGCGACGTCGACGGCGACGAGGCGCTGTCCGATCTCGCCGTCTCCGGGCTGCTCGTGGTCGGGCCCGCGGGCCGCGAGCTGCTCGCGGGCGACCCCGAGGCGCTCGTGACCGCGGCCGACCTGCCCGAGGCGCTGCTGGCCCACGACGCCGCCTGCGCCGGGCACGTGAGCGCCGGCGCCTGGGCGCCCGTGCGGACGCCGCAGGAGCTGCTCGCCGCGACGTGGGCGGCCCTGGACGGCGCGTTCGGACCGTCCGCGCCCGGCGAGGCCATCGCCGACGGAGTCCTGGTGGGGCCGCGCGTGGCGTTCGACGGCATCGAGCTGCTGGAGCCGCCGCTGTGGCTCGGGCGCGACGTCCGGGTCGGGGCGCGTACGCGGCTGCTCGGGCCCGTGGCGGTCGGCGCGGGGGCCCGCATCGGCGCCGGCTGCACGCTGCGGGGCTGCGTCGTCCTCCCGGGGGCGGTCGTGCCCAACGGGATCGTCCTGCTCGGCGGCACATTCGCCTAGAGGCTCATGTGCTTGGACGAATCCGGCAGAGCCGTCTTCGTCCGGGGTCCGGGGGGCGCGCGGCCCGATTCGCCCAGCGGCGACTTCGCCGGTCAGGCAGCCCCGTAGCGCTCCGCGCGCTCCTCGTCGCGCTCGCTCTCCCCGAGCGCGCGCACGAAGAGGTAGGTCAGCGCGATGCCCATGACCACGGACTGCTCGATGGCCATGATCGCGCCCGCGACCGCCTGGTCGTCCAGCGCGGACAGGCCCCAGATCCGCGGCCCGTGCTCATAGAAGGCGTACAGCGGGTCGGGCGCGAAGGTGATGCCGATGCCGAGCAGCCCGACGAAGAGCTTGGTCACCAGCATGTAGACGACGGGGCCGAAGGGGCCGGTCGAGATCCGCGAGCGGATCGGCGAGAGCAGGTGCCACCAGTACAGGATCCCCACGGACAAGAAGCAGACGTGCTCGAGGACGTGGACCGCGGGGTGCTCGAGGGCCGTGTCGTAGAGCTTGGGCACGTGCCAGATCCACATCATGGCCACGTAGGCCACCACGGCGAACGCGGGGTGGGCGAGCGGACCGGCGGCGCGCTCGAGGCGCTGCAGGCGCCGCGTGGCCGGGCGCAGCAGGCCCTTGGTCAGCGACAGCATGAGCAGCACGGGCGCGACGTCCAGCAGCAGGACGTGCTGGACCATGTGCATGGCGAACAGCTGGTCGGCCAGCGCGTCGACCGGGGAGATCAGCGCCGCGGCGATCACCAGCATCGCGGCGCCGAAGGCGGTCGCGCGCCACGGCGAGACGCGCCGCGCGCCGGGCTGGCGGGCCACCGCGCGCCAGCGGGTGACGTAGGCCCAGGTCAGCACGGCGAGCAGGAGGATGGCGCCGGGCTCGAAGGTCCAGGACGTGTCGGCCGCGCCGGAGGCCGCTGCTGCCGCGAGGGGCATCCGCCGATGATGCCAGCGGCGTGACGGAGACGTACGCCCGGGGTGGTGCGCGGTGACGCGAGGGCGGCGAGCATCCCGGCATGTCCCCGCCCACCACCCTGCTCGACCTCGTCGTCCCGCCCGTCTGCGCAGGCTGCGGCGCCGGTGGCCAGGATCTCTGCGCGTCGTGTCGCCGGGCGCTGGTGTTCCTCGGGCCCCGCCGCTGCCCGCGCTGCGGCCTGCCGCCGCCGTGCGGGCCGCGGGGCTGTCCCGCGGCGCGCCAGGCCTTCGACTCGGCCTGGGCGCCGGTGGCCTACGCGGGCGCGGCGCCCGCGCTGGTGGTGGCCCTCAAGGGGCACGCGCGGGTCCGCCTGGCCGGCGTGATGGCCGCCCAGATCGCCGCCGGCGCGCCGGCCGGGCTGCTCGCGCCCGGCGCCGTGCTCGTCCCCGTGCCCTGCCACCCGTCGCGCCGGCGCGCCCGCGGCTTCGACCAGTCCGCGCGCCTGGCGGCCGCGCTCGCCCGCAGGACGGGCCTTCCGGTCGCGCGGGCCCTGGCCCGCGGCGGCGCCCCGGTGCGCCAGGCTGGGGCCTCCAGGACGGAGCGCACGGCGGCCGGGCGGCTCGAGTTGCGCGTGCGCGGGCGCCCGCCGGCACGGGCCGTGCTCGTGGACGACGTGCACACGACGGGCGCGACGCTCGACGCCTGCGCCAGGGCCCTCCGGGCCGCCGGCGCGCGGCACGTGGCGGCCGTGACCTGGGCGAGGGCGCTCTGAGCGCCCCCGGCGAAGGGGCGCACGCCGGTCGTCAGGGTG
>JAXDGY010000391.1:0-18813 GCA_034664785.1 Solirubrobacteraceae bacterium | reverse complement strand
CGAGTACCACGGTCACCTTCGACACCCCCGGCACCAAGTCCGTCGGCCTCCAGGTCAAGGACCCGTACGGCCTGGTTGATCCGGACGCCGCCACCGTGACCGTCACCGCCCGCCAGCCGCCGGCCCCCAACTTCGTCTTCGACCCGCCGACGCCGCAGACGGGGCAGACCGTCAGGTTCATCTCCACCACAGCTGCCGGTGAGCAGCCCGTCAAGAGCCTCGACTGGGACCTCGACGGGGACGGGACCTTCACCGACGCCGCCGGCTCCAACGTCTCGGCGGTCTTCAACACCGCCGGTCAGCACACGGTGACGCTGCGCGCGACGGATACCACCAACGTCGTCGCGACCGCGCAGCAGACGTTCAACGTCACCCCGGCCCCGGGCCCACCCCCCGGCACGGGCACCGGCGCGGGCACAGTCGACGTCGTGAGTTCATCGTCGCCGGTCAACGCCACGACGAGCGCCAACAGCAACATCAAGGCCAAGGCCGCGCTCATCTCGCCCTTCCCGACGGTCCGCATCCGCGGCCTGATCATCGGGAGCAAGGTCAAGGTGTCGCTCCTCTCCGTGACGTCGAAGGTCGGCGTGAGCATCAAGGTCCTCTGCTCCGGCAAGGGCTGCCCCAAGAAGGCGCAGACCAAGACCACCAAGAAGGGCGGCGTCATCCGCTTCTCGGCGCTGAAGCGCACGCTCAGCAACGGCGCGATCGTCAGGGTCTACGTCTCGAAGAAGGGCCAGATCGGGAAGTACACCCGCTTCCGGATCCAGAAGGGCAAGGCGCCCGTGCGCGTCGACATGTGCCTCCCCGCCAACGGCTCCTCCAAGCCCCGAACCTGCCCGCTTCCCACATGAACCCGCGCAACACGATCCCTGGCCTGGCCATCGGCGTCCTCCTCGGGGCGGTGGTGGCCTTCGGCTTGCACCGGGGCCCCCGTGAGCCCCAGGTCGCCCGGTCGCCCGTGACGGCCACGCCCACATCGGCGGTCATCACCAGCACGACCGCCGACGCCACGCCGGCCGAGCTGGCTGCCGCGGAGAAGGCGACCGCCGCCCAGAAGGCCACGGCGGCGAAGGCGGCCAAGGCGGCTGCCGCGAATAAGGCAGCCGCACGGCGCGCGCAGGCTGCGGCCGACCGCCGTTCCGCGCGCCGCGCCGCCGCGCAGCGCGCCGCCGCCCAGCGCTCCGCGGCGCGCCGGCGCGCCACGACGCCGAAGCAGACCTCGACGCCGGCTGCCCCGGTGCAGACGCCGGTCCAGCAGCCCGTCCAGCAGCCCGTCCAGCAGCCGGTTCAGCAGCCCGTGCAGCAGCAGGCCAAGCCCGTGGCGCCCGCGCCCAAGAAGCAGACGCCCGCCCCCAAGAAGACCGCCCCACCGATCGTCTTCGACGACCAAGGCTGAGCCTCGGCCGTCCAGGTCGAGCCTCCGGAAGTCCTGGTCCGGCGCACATTCTGGCCTTTAGACCAGCCCAAGTTTCGATCAAAGAACAGGTCCCTTCGACGTAGGATTCCTCTCATGTCTGCGCCCCACAACTTCCTCCCGCCCTCGACCCCTGCCGCCCCCGGGCGCCGCGCCGTCAGCACCTACGTGGTGACGGGTTGCGCAGGCTTCATCGGCTCCCACCTGTCGGAGGCCCTGCTGGACCGAGGGGACGCCGTCATCGGGATCGACGCGTTCACGGACTACTACCCGCGCCGCCTGAAGCAGGCCAACCTGAACCCGCTGCTCCAGCGCCCCGGCTTCTCCTTCCTGGAGGCCGACCTGATCGACGCGCCGCTGGCCGGCCTGCTCTCCGGGGTCGACGGCGTCTTCCACCTGGCCGCCCAGCCCGGCGTCCGCGGCAGCTGGGGATCCACGTTCCAGCACTACGTGCACGACAACCTCCTCGCGACGCAGCGCCTCTTCGACGCCGCCTCCGGCGCGGGCGTCCGCGTGGTCTACGCCTCGTCGTCCTCGATCTACGGCGACGCGGAGGCCTACCCCACGCTCGAGTCCACGCCGCCGCAGCCCCGCTCGCCCTACGGCGTGACCAAGCTCTGCTGCGAGCATCTCGCGCAGGCCTTCGCCTTCAACAAGGGCCTCGACGCGATCGGCCTGCGCTACTTCACCGTCTACGGCCCGCGCCAGCGCCCCGACATGGCGATCCAGCGGATCGCCGAGGCGCTGACCACCGGCGGCAGCTTCGAGGTCTACGGCAGCGGCGAGCAGTCGCGCGACGTGACCTACGTCGAGGACGCCGTGAGCGCCACGATCACGATCATGGAGGGGGACACCTCCGGCGCCTACAACATCGGCGGTGGCAGCGAGACGACGCTGCGCGAGATCATCTCGCTCTGTGAGGAGATCAGCGGCCTCAAGCTGGACGTCCGCTTCGGCTCCGTCGCCGCCGGCGACGTCAAGCGCACGGCCTCCGACAGCTCGCGCCTCTTCAACGACGCCGGCTGGCATGCCCGCGTCGGCCTCGAGGACGGCCTCGCGAGCCAGCTCGCCTGGGCGATGAGCCGCACCGCCTTCGCGAACACCCCGGCCCTGGTCTAGGCCCGGTCACGGGCCGCTGCCGGCGGCCCAGCCCTAGCTTCATCCCGAGCGGGACGTCGATGACGTCCCGCTCGTCGTCTGCGCCCCGCGAGCGGTGGTCAGGAACGCGCAGGCAAGCCCGCCGTCTGCCCCTCGTCACGGTCCCCGGCGATCAGGGCCACAGCGAGCAGGACGGCCTCGACGAGCCCGAAGCCGACCCCGAACACCGGGTTGCCGATGTCGATCTGGCCGAGCTCCTGGACGGGCAGCTGCGTCAGCAACAGCATGACCGGCGGCAGCAGCGCCACGATGAAGCAGAAGGAGACGGCGCCGAGGGAGCCGCGCAGCATCGCGCGGATCAGGAACGCGTCGACGATGACCCACAGCCCGCTCATGGTCGCGCTGCTCCAGGAGGTCCCGCCGGGCAGTGCCGCGACCACGTAGGAGGCGACGTCGACCAGCACGAAGCCGAGGATCGCGCGCTGCGCCGGCGTCGACCAGGTGCGCCACGACCGCTCCTCCCCCGAGGCCTGCATGCGCGCGAGCGTACACGCACGCTCGTGCGTGCGCCGGGCCTCGGGCTAGCGGCCCAGGATGCGCGAGCCCGACGTGAGCACGGTGCCCAGCAGGCGGGCGTGCACGAGGCGCAGGCTCTCGACGGTTGAAGTCAGCGCGCTGCGCGACGTCCGGTCGGTGCTGGCGACCAGCAGGGTGCCGTCGACCACGCGGGCCCAGGTGAGCCCGACGGGCGAGCGGTCGAGCGTCGGCGCGCGGACGACCACGACGTCGGCCTGCGCCAGGAGGCGCTCGATGAGCTCGCGGGCGGAGGCGTCGTCGCCGTCCTCGCCGCTCAGGGCGTGCACCGAGACGTTGTCGGCGATGTCGAGGGTCATCGCGGCCGCCGGGTCCTCCGCGGCGTCCAGGAAGGCGACGTGGCGGCCGCCCGTGCTGAGCGCGGCGGCGAGGTTCATGGCCACGGCCAGCGCCTGGTCGTCGATCTCCAGGACGAGCACGCTGCGCTCGCCTACGGCGCGCAGCTTGGCCGCGAGCCGCCGGAACTCCTCCGCCTTGCGCGACCGGGGCTCCTTCGCGACCAGCGCAGGCCCGGAGTCGGTCTTGAGCGGGCGGCCGCTGATCGACGCGATCGCGCCGGCGCCGGTCGCGTTGGCGATGTCCGACGCGTCGCGCACGGTCTCGGTGGAGCGGTCGAGCATGAGGGCCAGCCCGAGGGCGCCGAGGAACCCGATCAGGGCGGCGGCGATCGCGATGGGCACGGGGCCGGGCCCGACGGTCCCGCCGGTGGCCTCGGCCGGCTCGACGATCTGGAGCTCGCCCGGGCTGCCCTGGGCGGAGGACCGCTGCTTGCTCAGCGCGACCAGCTCGGTGGCGTGCGCGCCCGCGATCCTGACGGCGCGGGCCTTCTCGCGGTCCTCGACCTGCACGGTGAGCAGGCGCGTGACGTCATTGGCCGACGCGCTGATGCCCCCGCCCACGTCGGTCAGGCCCAGGCGCTTGGCCGTCGCGTTGAGGACGGGCTGGCTCGTGGCGAGCTGGGCATAGGTCTGCGCGAGCTGGCCCGCAGCCCGGACCGTCTGGTAGTCCGTGTTGATGGGACCCACGAGCAGGACGGCCTTGGCCTGGTAGGTCGGGGTCCCTCCCGTCGTCACGATGTAGCCGGCGATGCCGGCGGCCACGGCGGCTGCAACCAGCATCAGGCGCCAGCGGCGCATGACGGACCAGATGCTCACCGACGGCTGGGAACCGCTGCCCTGGCCGCGCAGCGGCGGCAGGTCACGTTCAGCGGGCGGGACCGACAGCAGGTCGAGGCGGGGGTCCATCAGCTCAAGATCCTCCCAAGCAGGGGTATGCGTGACAACTCCGGGAAGGTCTCTGCCACCTGCAGCTCGGACCGGTTGAATCTCACCACGGCCACGGAGACGATGGCGGCCAGGACGAGGGCGACTACGACATTCGGCTGCAACGCGAGGTTGACCGCGCCCAGGAGCAGCGTTCCGAGCAGGACGGAGCCGTAGGTGCGCCGCATGCGCGGATCCAGGACGCTGATGCCCGTCCCGCGCTTGAGGCCCCACTGCTTGAGCCCGTTGTGCAGGATCAGCGTGACGCAGGTCCCGATGCCGGCGCCGACGGCGCCATAGGCCGGGATGAGGGCGAGGTTGACCAGGACGTTGGCGACGGCGGCCGCGATGCTGACGTTCACGACGAGCTTCACGAGCCCGTAGACCCGGAGGGTCAGGCCGTTGTAGCCGAGCGCGGCGTTGAAGTAGTAGCCCAGGCTCAGGAGGGCCAGGATCGGCGCCGAGCTCGCGTAGCGCTCGCCGAACAGCGCCACGGTCACCGCGTGTGAGGACATGCACGTCATGGCGAAGATCGGGAAGGAGAAGACCGCCATCCACGCCGCCGTGCGCCAGTAGAGGTTGCTGATGCCCTCATTGTCACCCCGGGCGAAGAACCGCGCCGCCTGCGGGGTGAACAGCAGCGCGAAGCTCGTCATCACGAGCAGGTTGAGCTTCGCCGCGGGCTGCACCACCCGGTAGTCGGCCACGTCGGTCGTGGACCCGAACGCCTCCAGCATGAAGACGTTGGTCGTGTTCATCACCACGAACAGCAGGTCGACCACGATGAGCGGCAGGCAGAACCCGAAGATCTCGCGGGCGGGGTACTCCATCCGGCGCAGCTCCAGGTGCGGGAGCAGGCCGTCGGCCTTCAGCGACGACGCGAGCATGAAGACGTAGAGCACGATCCCGAGCGCGCCGGCGATCACGTAGCCGGCCGCCAGCTCCTCCACGCCCCCGGCGGACAGGATGACCAGGCCGATGGCCGCCAGGCGCAGGCCCGGCGCCAGGACGTACTTGCGGAAGAAGATCGCGCGGGGGTTGCCGAAGACGGCGAAGGCGCCCATGAAGATGCCGTCCAGCGCCTGCAGCGGCGAGAGGCACAGGATGATCAGCAGCACGGTGATCGCGTGCGGGTCGTTGGCCATGTCGCCGCCTGCGAAGCCGTCGAGGCCGAAGGCGAGCAGGAGGAAGGCGAGACCGAGGCCCAGGACCGTGCCGAGGGACATGAACAGGGTCCCGAAGAGCTTGGCGTACTGCTTGCGCTCGTCGTAGATCGGCAGGAAGCGCGAGATGCCCTTGTCGAGGCCGACCGTCGCGATCGCCTCGCCGAGGGCGACCATCGACAGGCCGTAGGCGAAGATGCCGAAGTCGTTCTTGCTCAGGTACCGGACGATCAGCACCTGGGTGACGAAGTTGACGCCGAGCGACAGGATCCGCCCGGCGAGCAGGAGGCTCGACCCGCGGAGCTGGCGCTTGGTCGCCTTGTCCCCGTCGAGCTCGCGCCGTCGGGCCCCGGCGGCATCCTCCTGCGCCGTGGCAGGGTCGTGAGCGGGAGGGGCGGTGGCCATCAGCCTGGGGTCGGCTTGCCGGTGCGGAAGTTGAGCACGTTCTCATCCGGGAGGGCGAACCCACCTGGTCGAGGACGCGAAGCACCGAGCATGGGAGCGAAGGTACAACGACAGGGCGTCGCTGTCGCTGCACGGGCGGGTAGTTGTGGGGCTAGACCATCGGCGAGGTGGGTCCTGGACATCCGCCGCGTCTTGTCAGGAGCAAACGCGAACATCCCCTTCCCGGGCGTATCCTCGCCCGCGTGCCCTCCGCGAGCCCCCCCGACCTCGACACGCGGCCGGAGTACCCCGACCTCGCGCGCCTCGGGGCCACGCTGCGACGCTGGTGGCCGGCGATGCTCGTCGGTGCCGTGCTCTTCGGCGCGCTCGGAGTCCGTGCCAGCCGCCCGGACGCCACGCCGTACACGGCCAGCAGCCAGATCCTCGTCGGCCCCCTCGCCGGCGAGCTCTCGGTGCTCCGAGCAGCCGGCCAGCAGGCCCAGACCTACGCGGACCTCGCGACGAGCCGGCCCATCCTGGACGCTGCGCGCCGGACCGCGAGGACCCGCCAGAACGTCACCCAGCTCGAGCAGAACACGAAGGCCAAGGCCGATCTCATCACGCGCCTGCTCAAGATCAGCGTCGCCGCCCACGAGCCCGACGAGGCCGCGCGCCTCGCCAACCAGATCGCCGCCCAGGTCGTGCGCCAGACGCAATCCCAGCGCACCCCGGTCCAGCTGGCGCCCGGCGCCAAGCCCAACACGGCGCAGCTCGCCGCCGGCCTGAAGCTCGAGATCGTGGACTTCGCAGAGCCGGGCCCGGTGACCGCGAGCGGGGGCACCTCGAAGTCGCTGGTCGGGATCACCGCGCTGGCAGGCATCCTGGCGGCCTTCGCGCTCGGGCTGGTCATCGACGTTCGCCGCCGGCGTGTCGACACGCTGGCCGAGCTCGAGGCGGCGGCGCCCGTGCCGCCGATCGGGACGCTGACGGGCCGCCGCATCGACGCGGGAACCGCGGCGCTCGCCCGCGTCCGCACCGGGGTGCTCGTCGCCGACGCGGGCACCGGAGGCGCCGCGCCGCTGGCGCTCGCCCTCGCCGAGGACATGGCCGCCGACGGGGTCCCGGTCGTCCTCGTGGACGCGGATCCCAGCGCCGTCCTCTCCGAGCATCTCGGCCTCTCCGGCCGCGACGTCGTGCCCGATCCGCGACGGACGGAGGGCGGGCTGCGGGCCCTCGCCGTGGAGCACAGCCCCGGCCTGTTCGTCGTGCCGCGCGGGGCGCTCCCGCGCAGCATCGCTCACGCCGACGCCGCCGAGCGGGCCGCGGCCCGCTCGCGTGCCGCCGCACGCGCGGGGTCGCCGCTGTCCGGCCGCGACGCCGTGGTGCTCTGCGCCGGCCCCGCGGCCGCCGTGCCGTTCCTCGGCGCGCTCGCCGACGAGGTCGATGGCGCCGTCCTGGCTGTCCGGAAGGGCGCGACGACCTCGCCGGAGGTCTCCGAGGCGGTCACCATCCTCGATCGCCACGGCCTCTCCGTGCTCGGCACGGTGCTGGTCGGCGGCCGGCGGCCCGCGCGGCTGCGGCGCCGCTCGCGTCAGGACGCCGGCGGCCCGCGTCGCGTTCCCGCTGCCGGCGCGCCCGCCGGCGATCCTGTAGAGCGTCAGCCGGCCTGATGCGCCGCCTCGCGCCCGTCCTCGCCGCCTGCGTCCTCGCCCTCGCGGCCGTGCCGACCGCGGACGCCGCCGCCGCTCCGCTCCGCTCCGGCGTCTGGATCTCGCGGGCCGACCTGAAGAAGCTGCCGATGCGCGGCGCCGCCTGGTCGCAGCTCGACCGGATGGCCCACGAGACCCTCGGCCATGCCGACCTCTCCAACCAGGACTCCGATCACGACGTCCGCGTGCTCGCCACGGCGATGGTCGCGGAGCGCACGGGCAACCAGAAGCTGCGCAAGAAGGCCGCGGCCGGGGTCATGGACGCCATCGGCACGGAGAAGGGCGGGCGCACCCTCTCCCTCGCCCGCGGCCTCATCGCCTACGTCGTCGCCGCCGACCTCATCGACCTGCGCCACTTCGACCAGGGCAAGGACCGGGCGTTCCGCGCGTGGTTGACGGACGTCCGGCGGGAGAAGCTCTCGCCGTCGCAGAACCCGACGCTGATCGCCACCCACGAGCTGCGGCCCAACAACTGGGGCACGCACGCCGGAGCCAGCCGGATCGCCGCGGACGTCTACCTCGGCGACCGCACGGACCTCGCGCGAGCCGCCGCCGTGTTCAAGGGCTGGCTCGGCGACCGCTCGGTCTACCACGGCTTCTCCTACGGCGGGAAGAGCTGGCAGTCGGATGCGGCGGCCCCCGTCGGCGTCGACCCGACTGGAGCCACGAAGGAGGGCGTGTCCATCGACGGCGCCCTGCCCGACGACATGCGCCGGGGCTGCGCCTTCAAGGACCCGCCCTGCCCCACGCGCTACCCGTGGGAGGCCATGCAGGGCGCCGTCGAGCAGGCCCAGCTGCTCTCCCGGCAGGGCTACGACGCCTGGAACTGGGGCGACCAGGCGCTCAAGCGGGCCGGCACCTACCTCTTCGCCCTCGCCCGGCGTACCGGCCAGGAGGACTTCAACGCGCCGCAGGGCCACGCCTGGGTGCCCTGGCTGCTGAACGCCCGCTATGGGACGACGATGCCGCAGCGCAGCCCCGCCGCCCCGGGCAAGGGCATGGGCTTCACCGACTGGACGGCCCCGGTGCAGAAGGGCACGGCCGCGCAGGGAGCCCAGCGCCCGGTGAAGAGGATCTTGCCGGGCACGTACGTTCGCGGCGGCGACGACCAGGGCCCGTTGATCGCGGCTGCGGCGATCGGCGGCGGGGCGATCCTCGCCGCGGCCGCGGCCGTCCTGCTGGCGCGCCGCGCCAAGCGCCGCCGCGGCCCCGTCAGGCGCCGTCAGGCAAGCGTCGGGCCTCGCGCCTGAGCACCCAGATCGTCGCGTTCGCCAGCGCGACCAGCACGAAGAAGTAGCGCTGGTAGGCGAGCTGCAGGAACGCGCCGCTGGCCAGGTACGCCACGAGCGAGAGCAGGAACGCCAGCGCGAGGTGGGCGTGCTCGGGGCGCCGCATCCGCCAGAAGACGTTCAGGCGCCAGAGCTGGACGATGGTGACCAGGACGATCGAGAGGAAGGTGACCAGCCCGAGGATGCCGGTGTCGGCCATGATCGCCAGGTACAGGTTGTGGGCCTGGCGGTTCTCGGCCAGGAAGCGCAGGTTCAGCTGGTTGCCGTACTCCTGCGAGTAGCGCCGGAAGAACTGGCCCGGGCCGACGCCGACGATCGGGTGGTCCTTGAACGCGTTGAACGCGGCCAGCCCCTCAGTGGCCCGCCCCACGACGGCGCCGTCCGCGCTCGAGCCCTGCGACGTTGCGCTGTCGAGCGCGCTCAGGCTCTGCAATCGGGCGATGTAGTCGGGCGCGAGCGCGAAGGTCAGCCCGAGCACGCAGACCAGGAGCAACGCGACGGTGCGGGCGCGGACGAAGCCGACCACCATCATCGCCAGGACCGTGATCCCGAGCGCGAGCGCGGCGCCGCGCGAGAAGGTGAGCAGGATGCCGCAGAGCGTGAAGAACGCGCAGCCGGCAGCGAGCAGGCGACGCCAGCGGATCGCCTCGATGCGGACGATCCAGAGGGCGAGCGGCAGCAGGACGAGGAGCACCTGCGCGTAGCGGTTCTTCTCGCCGATCGGACCGGCCAGGCGCGGCCGCAGGTCCTTGCCGAAGGCCGCCGCCGTCCCGATGTTCGAGCCCGTGCGATCGACCTGCGCCAGGCCCCACAGTGTCTGGTGGTAGCTGTGGGTGGCCTCCTGCCAGACCGACAGCGCCCCCATGATGCCCCCGGCGACGATGAGCGCCCACACGACGGCACGCAACGTCCGGGGCGTGCGCACCACGTTCGTGATGAGCACGTACAGGAGCAGTCCCTCGCTGAGGAACGTCACGACGGTGCTGACCGTGTCCCGTCCGGCGCCCGGCGCGAGCGTGGCCGACAGCACGAGCGCGACGAGGTAGCCGACCATGAGCCCGAGCGCGGGCGTCAACACGACGGGCTGGCGGCCGACGACCAGGTAGCCGAAGAGCGGGACCAGCAGCACCAGCGCGAAGCCCGATGCCAAGAGGGTCGAGATGCCGGCGTGGTTCGCGAGCACCACCGGCAGGTTCAGGTAGATGCCGAAGGCGAAGATCACCGCGGCGCCGTCCGGGCGCAGCACGAGGGCGGCCGCGGCGGGCAGGAGCGCCACGGCGATGACGATGGGGTTGCCGAAGGCGATGGCCGCCCCGAGCAGGACCGCGGCCGCGGGCACCGTCCAGGAGGGCAGGCCGCGGTGGGCGGGGCGCCGGAAGGCGCCCCAGGGCACGGTGCCGACGGAGGCCGCGGGTGCGCTCACGGCGCGTCGCGCCTCGGCTGCCAGCGATCGACCGGCCGCCGGCGGACGACGTTCGCCGCGGCCTGCAGGGAGGCCAGGTTCACGAGGCAGAAGTATGCCGGGAGGGCGAGCACCCGGTGGCGTGAGACTGCGCTTCGCCCGAGCAGCAGCCCCGCCGCCCCGAGCCCATAGACGGCGCTCTGCGCCGCGGCCGCCAGGAAGTAGAAGGGGCCGCGCCGGGCCAGGCGCAGCGCCGTCGCGGCCAGCACGAGCAGCGGCACCGCCATCAGGCGCCGCAGCACCTTGTGCGAGAGCAGCTGGATCGCGTAGAAGCCGTGGCTCCGGGGGTCCAGCAGGCCGCGCCGCAGCACGACGCCGTTCAGGCCTCGCGTCATGACGCGGACCTTGCGCCCGTACTCGATCTCGGCCGTCCCGCCGACCCGCTCGTAGGCGATCGCGTCGGGGGCGAAGATCAGGCGGCGGCCCTGGGCGATGACGGCGGTGGACGTCGCGAAGTCGTCGGTCACGCCGTCGGGCACCGGCCCGAACAGCGAGCGGCGCACCGCGTAGATCGCCCCCGTCGCGGAGATGACGTTGCCCGCGTCGCTCTCGGCCTGCTTGATGGCGCGGTCGAGGTCCCAGTAGCCGCGCTCGCCCTTGGCCACGCCGCCGTCCTCGGAGTCGGGCAGGTAGCGCTGGTCGCCGGCCACGCCGCCCACCGACGGATCCGCGAACGGCGCGGCGAGGCGCCGCAGCGCGTCGGGGGCGAACATCGAGTTGGCGTCGGAGAAGACGAGCAGCTCGCCGGTGGCCCGCTCCACGGCGCTGTTCAGGGCGCCCGCCTTGCCCGTGCGGGGCAGGTCGAGGACCTCGACGCGGTCGTCCCCGGCCGCGCCGGCGCGGGCGGCGGCGACGGTGCCGTCGGTCGAGCCGTCCGACGCGATGAGGACCTGCAGCTTGTCGGCGGGGTAGTCGAGCCCGAGCAGGTTCTCGACCTTGTCCGCGATCACGGCCTCCTCCTCGTGGGCGGCGATGACGACGCTGATCGTCGGCGTGATCGGCGCGGACTGGTGCCCGCGCGGGCGCAGCCGCGCGCGGGCCAGCACGAGGGCGGGGAACACCGCGTAGGTGTAGGAGATCAGGGCGGCGGCGGCCCAGAAGAGCAGGCGGCTCACGCGGTCACCTCGCCGGGGATGCGCTCGAGCAGCTGCTCGACGCTGCGCTCCACGTCGAACTCGGCCTCGACCCGCGCGCGGCCCTGGGCGCCGAGGCGCGCCCGCAGCTCCGGATCGGCGTGCAGGCGTTGCAGCGCGTCGGCGATCGCCGGCGCGTCGCCGGGGGGCGTGAGCAGCCCGGCCACCTCGTGCACGACGAGCTCCGGGATGCCGGACAGGTCGCTGGCGACGACGGGCAGCCCGCTGCTCATGGCCTCCATGAGCACGACGGGGATGCCCTCGCGCTTGCCCTCGGCGGTCGGGACGCTCGGCGCCACGAGCACGTGGGCGCGACGCAGCTCGGCTGCGACCTCTCCCCCGGTCATCGACCCGAGCAGCTCGACGCGGCCTTCGAGGCCGCCGGTGGCGATCTGCGCCTCCAGCGCCGAGCGATCGGCGCCGTCGCCGACGAAGCGGCACTCGACGTCGACGCCGCGCTCGCCGAGCAGGCGGCAGGCCTCCACGAGGTGGGTCTGGCCCTTGACCTCGTGCAGGGTCCCGATGCAGATGACCCGCAACGGGCCGTCGGTGGGCGGGCGGTCGCCGTTGCGCGCCGCGGTGAAGGTCCGGGTGTCGACGCCCGCGCGGACGATGTGGACCTTCTCCGCGAAGCGCCCGCCGCACTCGTCGATGATCATCTGACGGTTCATCTCGGAGACCGTGGCGACGAACGCCGCCTCGGCCACCTTCTCGGGCAGCATCCGCCGCCGCACGTGCAGGTCCGAGCCGTGCGCCGTGAACGAGAACGGGATGCCGGTCAGCCGCCGGATGACGAACCCCGCCAGGGCGGGGTGCGTGGCGAAGTGGCAGTGGACGTGGGTGACGCCCTGGGCCTGCATCATCCGCGCCGCGTGGGCGACCTTCGGGAAGGTCCCGAGCCCGCCGACGAGGAAGTTCAGGCTGCCGAGCGTCCCGCGGACGACGTCGCGCAGGACGCCCAGGTAGGCCCGCGGGTCCTCGCGCAGCCACTGCAGGTTGCTGCGGACGATGGCGGGCGAGATCACCGGCAGGTAGTGCGCGCGCTCCACGACGGCCTGGGCCTCGGGATGCACGAGCTTGGCCCGCTCGCGGATGAGCGGGAACACCTCGACGCGGACCCCGCGGCGCTCCATCGCGAGCATCTCGACGAGGATGAACGTCTCGCTGATCTTGGGGAAGCGGGACATCACGTAGGCGACGGCCGGCTGTCCGGCTGCGGCGGCGGGCGCCGCCGCGGCCGGGACGGGCGGCGGCTTGCGCGCCGGCAGGGCGAGCTGCGCCCGCAGCGCGAGCACCTTCGTGCGACGCCCGACGTTGATGCGCGACAGGCGCAGCGGATCGGCGGTCCGGAGGTCGTTCGCGCCGCGCTGCGTCGTGAAGGCCATCCGGTAGCCCGCGTCGGCCACGGCGCGCACGGCGGCCTGCGACACGCCGCCCGCCGGGTAGGCGAAGGCGGGCGTGACGTCGGCGCCGATCTCCCGGCGCAGGTCGGCGAGCGACCCCGCGACCTCGTCGGCGAGCTCGGCGTCGCCCAGCCGGTCGAGCTTGGGATGCGTCCGGGTGTGCGGGGCGAGGTCCACGCCCTCCGCGGCCAGGGTCCGCAGCGCGTCCCAGCCGAGGACCCGGGCGCCCGGGGCGGCGGCGGGGCCGACCTGGGCGACGAGGTCGTCCACGAGCGCCATCGCGGCCTCGTGGGGCAGCGCCTTGACGTGCTCGCGCAGGGAGCGGTAGGCCTTGCGGCGCGCATCGGCGGAGGCCAGCGACATCGGCCCGAGCGGGGTCCGCAGATCGCCGTCGCCGGCCATGAGCGCCGCGTGCAGGCGCTCCCACCAGAAGGTGCGCGCGGGATCGCCCGGGAAGGCGGTCGGGACGAACAGCAGCGGGCTGATGCCGTGCGCGCGGAGGACCGGCCAGGCGTGCTCGGCGAAGTCGGCGTAGGCGTCGTCGAAGGTCACGAGGACCGCGCCGGGGCGCAGCGCGGGGCCGCCCTCCAGCGCGGCCAGGACGTCCGGAGCGCCGACGGCCCGGCCGGTCGAGGCCAGCCAGCCGATCTGGCGGGCGAAGGTCGCCGGCGTGGCGCTGACCATGCCGGGGGGACCGCCCCCGATCGGGCCGATGCGGTGGTAGGTCAGGACGTGAAGCGCGGCGTCAGGCATGGGTGGCCTTCCCGAGGAGCCGGCCCGTGACCTGCATGGCTTCGGCGAAGCCGGGCGACGGATCGTCGCGGCAGAGGACGTCGAAGCCGTCGCGGGGATTGGCGAGGCGGAACGCCGCGCGGAGCCCGGCCCGGCGCGGCGGTGAGGCGAGGAACGGGTAGCGCCGCTGCTTGCGCAGGACCGACGCGATCCACACGAGCTCGAGGCCGAGGTTGCGGGAGCGCACGCCGGCGCGCGGGAGGCCGGCCGGGGTGGCGTCCTGGCCGAGGGTGAGCTGCGCGAGCCCGAGCGGGAAGTCCGCGCCGCTCTTGACCGCGAGCGGCAGCGACCCCCAGATGCGGCCGTTGATCTCCATGAGCACCGGGCCCTCGGCGCCGACGCGGAACTCGACCATGGCCAGCCCGGTCCACTTCAGCTCGCGCATGAGCCGCGTGGCGTGGTCGAGCAGGACCGGGTCGACCGGGACGCTCTCACGCAGCGCGCTGGCCCCGCCGGTGATGGGCACCTCGTGCAGGCGCCGGTGCTGGAAGGCGAGCAGGGGCTCGCCGTCCTGCAGCAGCAGCTCGACGCCGTGCCCCTCCCCCACGCGGTACTCCTGCAGCAGCACCTCGCCGCGGCCGCCGATCGTCTCCATGCGCTCGCGCAGGACCTCCGGCGACTCGGCGTAGGACACCTCGAAGCGCTCGATGCCGTCCTCGGAGATGAGGCGCGACCGCGACGGCTTGACCACGAGCGGCCAGCCGAGCTCCGGGGCGGCCGCGGCCGCCTCCTCGGCCGTGCGGACGACCGCGGTGCGCGGGATCGGCACGCCGAGCCGGCGCGCCAGCGCGACGGTCGCCGCCTTGTCGGCGACCTGCTCGAGGGCATCGGGATCCGGGATCGCGAGGGCGCAGAGGCCCTGGAAGCGGTCGCGGGCCGCCGACAGCGGCAGCAGGACGTCGTCGCTCACGGGGATGATGAGGTCCACGCGCCCCGCACGCGCCTCCGCGAGCAGCAGCTCGACGACGCGGTCGGGCGCCTCGGACGGCACGGGGTAGACCAGCGTGCGCGTGACGAAGCGAGACCGGAAGCCGGCGCTGCGCGCGTTCGTGTCGGCCGCGATGACCTCCATGCCCGCACGACCCAGCGACCGGATGACGGAGATGGCGCTGCCCCGGCCCGCGTCGGTCACGAGGACCCGGGTGGGTCGGGAGCTCACCGGGCGGCCCCGTAGTCGCGGATGATGCCCTCGACCTGCTCGACCACGTCGGGCAGCGGCTGCGTGGCCGGCACGACGACGAAGTCCTCGACCTCGTTGCGCAGGGCCATGTACTCCTCGCGGCGCCGCGTCAGCGACGCGATCGTGCCCTCGCCCTTGCGGGCGTAGAGCACCTCGGCGGGCGCGTCGAGGAAGACGATCAGATCCGGGTGCGGGTAGGTCTTCAGCAGCAGCCAGCCGTGGACGCGGCGGGCGAGCGTGCGGTGCTCCCCGGTCATGTCCGCGGCGTGGTAGTCGGCCACGAAGTGGCGGTCGAAGACCACGATCGAGCCCTTGCGCAGCGCGCGCATGGCGATGAGCTGGCGGTACCACTCCTCGGCCAGGCGGTTGGTGAGCCGCAGCGTCGACCGCGTCGAGCGCCGCAGCCGCTTCAGCGGCGAGGCCGGCCCGGGCGGCGGCTTGGGCGCCTGCGGCCCGGCGGTGTCCGGCGCCGCACCGCGCGCGCGCTTGATCTTGTGCGCGAGCTTGGTGGTCGGCAGCTGGCGGTTGCTCGAGTCCGAGCTCACGCCCATGTACAGGTAGTGCAGCGGGAGGTCGGTCTCGCGCTCGAGGGTGCGGGCGACAGTGGTCTTGCCTGCTCCGTCGCAGCCGATGAGGGCGACGCTGAAGCCCTTGGAGGTCATGCTCGGTCTCCGGTCGAGAGGATGGTGGTCGGGGTGGGGTCGGTGGTGGCGGCGGAGGCCGCGGTGGCGCGCTCGAGCGCGCCCTCCACGGCCGCGACGGCGGTCCGCCAGGAGAAGTGGTGCTCGACGTGTGCCCGGCCGGCCAGGGCCAGCCGCATGCGCTCCGCCGGGTTCTGCAGGAGCCGTACGACGGCTGCGGCGAGGCCGGCGTCGTCGTCGGCGATCGCGAGCGGAGGCTCGGCGACGCCGCCGAGCAGGCCGGCGGCGGCGACCGGCGTGGTGACCACGGGGATCTCCATCGCCAGGGCCTCGAGCAGTTTGTTCTGGATGCCGGCGGCGAAGCGCAGGGGTGCGCAGTACACGGCGGCGCCCTCGAGGTGCGGGCGGAGGTCGTCGACCGTCCCGGTGACGGTGACCTCCGGCCGGTCGTTCGCGGCGGCCACGAGCCCGGGCAGCGGGTCGCGGCCGGCCAGGACGACCCAGGCATCGGGGACCTGCTCGCGGACCAGCGGCAGGACGCGGTCGACGAGCCGGCGCGCGGCGTCGTCGTTCGGCCGGTAGGCCATCGCGCCCGAGAAGACGATGCCCGACCCGGCGGGCAGCGGGCTCTCCCGCGTCCAGCGGTCGAGCTCGATGCCGTTCGGGACGATGACGCCGGCGCGAGCGCCGACCGCCTCGCGGTCCCGCTCCGAGGCGAAGAGGAGGTGCGGCGTGCGCGTGGTCAGGCGGCGCTCGATGTGGCGCATCTCGGCCAGGCGGGCCCGCAGCAGCACGGCCCGCTTGCCCGAGGCGGTGGCGAGCTCGCCCTCCAGGCGCAGGGACGCGGCGTCGCAGACGTCGATGACCAGGGGCGTGTCGCCGACCGCGCCGAGGGCGGGGAAGGTGTCCTTGCCGCTGAGCAGGACGGCGTCGTAGCGGCCGGTCGCGAGCTCCCGCGCCACGGCGCTGCGCAGCTCGCGCGCTGCGCGCCGCAGGTGCAGCGCCCGGCGGCCCCCGCCGAGGCCGTCGGCGCGCCCCTCGCCGAAGACCTCCAGGCGGTCCACGGCCGGCGCGAGGGCGTCGTGCGCGTCGGCCGGCACCGCCGTGCGGCGCGTGAGCGACAGGTGGGTGATGTCGTGCCCGCGCGACAGGCCGGTGAGCAGGTGGAAGTGCCGCAGGTAGCCGCTGGTGAGCGGCCACGGCACCTCGGCGGTGATGTAGAGGAGCCTCATGCGGCGACCGCCGGGCGGGTCAGGCCGGGGCCGGCGGCGGGCAGGGTGCCCAGCGCGCTGCGCCACAGCGCGAGATGGCGGGCCGCGGCGTCGCGGCCGTCGCCCGCGATCGCCTGTCCGTCGGCGACGGCCTGGGCCACGACGCGGCCGCAGGCCACGGCCACCAGCGCCGCGTCGAGCTCGGGGGCGATCCCCAGCCGGCGCAGGTGGGCGGCGAGCACGGGCGCCGCCCAGGCGTCGGGCCCGTGGAACGCCCTCCCGGCGCGCTGCGGATCGGGATGCTTGGCGCTCACCGTCGCAACGTAGGCGCAGGCGAAGACGAGGTCGTGGCCCGGGAGGCCGGCCGTCTCGGCCTGCTCGAAGTCGAGGACGCCGAGGCGTCCCGCGTCGTCGACCATCAGGTTCGGGTGGCCGAGGTCGCCGTGCTCGAAGACGAGCGGCAGCCCGGCCTCGCGCAGGCCGGCGGCGAGCGGGAGCGTCCGGCGGGCGAGCTCGCGCAACTCGCCGCCCGCGGCATCGTCCTGGGCGAGCGCCTGCAGCGGCGCCACGGCGAGGCGGTCGAGCTGGGCGGGATCGGCCGGCCCAGCGGTCGCCGCCGCCAGCCGGTCGCACCAGCCGGTGACGAGGGCAACGGCGCCCGCGCGGTCGCGGCGGACCGCCGCGGGCCCGAGCGGCGCGCCGGTCAGCGCGCCCTGGATCAGGAGCGGATGCGCGCGCTCGGGGTCGAAGGCGACCAGGCGTGGGACGCTTCCGTCGTGCCCGAGCGCCGTGCCGGCGGCGTCGAGGTTCGCCGCCTCGCGGGCAAGGGCGGCGCCGTCGCCGGCCATTCGCGGGATCTTCACGGCCAGCGCGGGCCGCGTCCCGCCCTCGGCGAGCACGAGCATGACGACGTGCCGGGACTGCGCGAAGCGGGGCGTGACCAGCACGAAGGAAGGATCGTCCGCCAGGCCGAGGTCCTTGAGCCCCAGCGCGTCGCGATGGGTGGCGAGGTAGGTGGCGACGACGTTCACGACGGGACCCGGGCGATCACGGCCGCACTCGACGCGGCGAAGCGGAACAGGCCGGTGCGGACGAGCGCGGCGGCCAGCGCGGCCCGCAGGCGCAGACGCGCCCCGGGGTCGCGGCGGCCCAGCGCGTGGCGCAGCGAGGTCGGCTCCAGCGGGACGATCTCCTTGCAGCGGGTCGCGTCCGGCCACAGCCAGTAGGCGGCGACGTCCTCGAAGCCGCGCCGGCGCAGGCGCCGCGCCAGGGCGGCGGCCGCGGGACCGGTCAGCTCGGCGTAGAGCCAGGCCCCGGCGGGGGCTGCGTCGGCCGCGGCCTCGATCGCGCTGCGCCCACCGCCGGTGAGCACGACCAGGTCGAAGCCGTCGAGCGCCTCGGCCGGGGCGCGCTCGACGCGCTCGGACACGCGCTCGAGCGCCGCGAGCAGCTCGGGATCGCGCGGGGCCGGGTAGGCGACCCGGCCCAGCGCCGGGTCGGGCAGCAGGAAGCGGAAGTCGGCGCGGCGGACGTGGACCACGTCGTCGTGGGCGGCTGCGGTCGTGGCGCTCATCGGGCACCTCCTCGTGCCTGGTGGATACGGTTCCGGCCTTCATGAGCGACCTGCAGACCGTCGACTACGACCTCCACGGGCTGGCCGGCGTGCGCCTGCTGGACGCCGCTCCCGGGGACGCGCGGGCGGTCGACCGCCAGCTCGGTCCGATCCGGGGCCCCCTGCAGCGCGAGCCGGACCTCGTGGTGCGCTTCGTGGACCGCCTGGACGTCCGCGGCCCCGTGACGCTGCTCGGGCTCGACGACGCGGGCTACACGCAGGACGCGTTCCTGATCCTGCGCTCCAAGCACAAGGCGCGCGCGCGGGTGCAGATCCCCCTGGACCAGATCGGGACGCGCGGCGCGGAGATCGTGTGCGAGCGCGGGCTCCCGGCCGTCCCGCTGCTCATCGCCTGCCTGAACCTGACGGTCCTCGCCCACGGAGCCCTGCCCCTGCATGCGGCCGCCTTCACCTACCGCGGGCGCGGCATCGTCGTGACGGGCTGGTCGAAGGGCGGCAAGAC
>JAXDGY010000390.1:0-17529 GCA_034664785.1 Solirubrobacteraceae bacterium | reverse complement strand
CGAGGTCGCCGCCGTGGTCCTCGCTCGGGGCGTGCCAGAAGTGGTTGAAGCCGACCTCGTAGAGCATCGCCGCCGACTGGAAGGACGCGATGTGGCCGCCGAGCTCCGAGGACTCCTTGTTGGCCTGCAGCACCATCGCCATCGCGTTCCAGCGCACGAGCGAGCGGATCCGCTGCTCGAGCTCCTGGTCGCCCGGCATCGGGGGCTGGAGCTCCACCGGGATCGTGTTGACGTAGGGCGAGCTCAGGTCGCTGCGCGGGTGCAGCCCGCGCAGGCGGGCCTCGGCGTAGAGCGCCTCGAGCAGCTCGGCGGCCCGGTCGGAGCCGTCGTGCTCCACCACGGCGTCCAGCGCCTCCAACCACTCCCGCGTCTCCTGCTGGTCGACGTCGTGCTGCACCGCTGCCTCCTCCGCTCGTCCGGGCCTTCCCCGGTGGATCCCGCCCTGCGCATCCTGCCGGTTCCCGATCGACAGGGCGTCAAGCCTTCCTGTGGAGGGTGGCGCGTGGGGCGGCGCGGCGGCGTTGCAGGCGGCCGGGCTCAGCGGCGCCGAGGCGCGTAGGTGCGCCGCGACGGGTGGCTCACGCCGCCCTCGGCGACCGCCTCGTCCAGCGCGGCGCGGAAGCGCCCGGGGCCCCAGGCGTCGGCCCCGACGACGGCGGCGAGCTCGTCGGCCTCGACGGGGCCGCGCTCGTCGAGCGCGACGATGAGCACGTCGACCTCGTGGTCGAGATCGGCCTCGGCGATGGCCTCGTCGCGGCCTATGGCCCCGGAGGTCCAGAGCATCCCTGGGGAGTAGAAGGACCTGCCCGGCCCCGGCCGCAGGCGGCTCAGGCCGGTGCGCTCCCGGCGCCGTCGGGCCTCGTGGCGCGCCCGCGAGCCGTCGGCGGCGACCGCCGGCTCGGCCGGCCCCCCGTCCCCGCCGGCTTCGGCCTCCACCGCGGTCAGCGGCTCGGCGATCTCCTCGAGCGACCGCCCCTCGGCCCGCACGCCGAACAGCAGCTCGGCGACCCCGCCCAACGCCATCGCACCCGCCCCGATGAAGAACCCGGTCGCGACCTGGTCCGCGTTGCCGGAGTGGATGAACTGGCCGAAGAGCACCGGCCCTGTGATGCCGCCCACCGCGGTCCCGAGGGCGTAGAACAGGGCGATGGCCAGGGCACGGGTCTCCAGCGGGAAGATCTCGCTCACCGTGAGGTAGGCCGAGCTGGCCCCTGCGGAGGCGAGGAAGAACGCGCCCATGACCAGCGCCATGAACGACCACCGGGTGAGGGTCCCGTCTGAGCGCAGCAGGAAGCCGAGCACCACCACCACCGCCGCCGAGCCGAGGTAGGTCCCCGCGATCATCGGGATGCGGCCCACCGTGTCGAACAGCCGCCCGAGCAGCAGCGGCCCGAGGAAGTTGCTGAAGGCGAACAGGACCATGAAGTACGGGATCGACCCCGAGGCCACGGCGAAGAACTGGTGGAGGATCGTCCCGAGGTCGAACGTGACCGCGTTGTAGAGGAAGGCCTGCCCGATGAACAGCGCGAGCCCGAGGATCGCCCGGCTGGGGTAGCGCCGGAAGGCGACGCCGGCGATCTCGCGGAACGGGATCGCCTCGCGCTGGCGGATGACGACGGCCTCGCCGGGCTCCTGGAGCTCCTGCCCCGTCTCGGCGCGGACCTCGGCCTCGATCTGGTCGACGATGCGCTCGGCCTCCTCCTCGCGCCCGTGGATGAACAGCCACCGCGGGCTCTCGGGGACGTGGCGGCGCACGAGCAGGATCCCGAACGACAGCACCGCGCCGACCCCGAACGCCAGGCGCCAGCCGACGTCGGGTGCGAACAGCGACGCGTCGAGGAACAGCAGCGCCGCCAGGCCGCCGATCGCCGCGCCGACCCAGAAGCTGCCGTTGATCGCGATGTCGACCCGCCCGCGGTTGCGCGCAGGGATCAGCTCGTCGATCGCCGTGTTGATCGCGGAGTACTCGCCTCCGATGCCCAATCCGGTCAGGAACCGGAACACGAAGAACCACCAGGGCTCGAACGCGAAGGCGGTCCCGACGCAGGCGAACATGTACAGGCAGAGCGTGACGAGGAAGAGCCGCTTGCGGCCGTAGCGGTCGGTCAGGTGGCCGAACAGGAGCGCCCCGAGGCAGGCGCCGGCGACGTAGAGCGCGCCGGCGAACCCGACCCCCGCGGTGCTGAGGCCGAGTCCGCTTTCCGACTCGGTCAGCCGGGCCGCGATCGAGCCGACGATCGTGACCTCGAGGCCGTCGAGGATCCACACCGTTCCAAGGCCGATGACGATCCGCCAGTGGAAGCGCGACCACGGCAACCGGTCGAGCCGCGCGGGGATGTTCGTGCGGATGGTCCGCAGCTCTTCGGCGCTGCTCATCGTCCGTTCCGGGAGGCGTACGCTGCGTGGCGGTGCTGCGCTGTCGCCTGCTGGGTCACCGCTATCGCTTCACGAGCGAGGGGGACGTCATGCGCTGGAGCTGCGAACGTGGCTGCGGCGCGGGTGGCGACAAGCGCTACCCCGGCCCCGAGGACGCGCAGCGCTACGCCCGCGCGTTCGACCGCGACGACTCCCGCGGCGCCGGCCGGCGTGCGCCGGTCGGGCTGTTCCCGCTGCGCCTGGCGCGGGCGCTGCGCCGGCGCGCTGGCCACTGAGCCTCCCATCAGGTCTCCTCGGGACGGGTGTGCCCGCTGCAATAGGCCCCTCGAGGCGGGTGCCAAGCATCGAAGCTTGCACCGCCCGGGGAGCGACCTAGCGTCAGGCCCATGACGATCGGCACGAGCCTCTTCCTGATCGCCGTCGGCGCGATCCTCAAGTACGCCGTCACGGCGCATGTGTCGGGCATCGACCTCGAGACCGCAGGCCTGATCATCATGATCGTGGGGATCGTGGGCCTCGCGGTGGGGCTGTTCCTCTACGCCCGGGGACGGCCGGTCGGCCCGCCCCCGCCCGTCTGAGGACCGCCGGCAGGCCCGGCGCGCGGGCCGCCGAGGAGGTGCAGGCGGTAGGCGAGCACGAAGTACCCGACCGCCAGGGCGATGCCCACGGGCCACCACCACAGCGCGATCCGGAGGGCATGGTCGCTGGTCGCCGCGTTGTGCACCGTCAGCCCGAACGGCCGGCCCTCGCGGGCGGGCAGGACGCTCGGGTAGAGGCCGGCGGCGACGGACCCGAGCAGCCCGGCGATGAACGCGCACGAGGCCAGGAACGCCCGCCCCAGGGCGCCGCTCCGGCGGAAGGCGAACCCGGCCGCGAGCGCGCCGACCGCGAGCACCGGGAACACGAGCCGCCAGGGGTGGTCGGTGAAGGCCTCCAGCGCGCTGTGGCGGACGTCGTCGGTCGGCACGGCCAGGCCGGCGAGCACCACGAGCTCGGCCCACCACAACCCGCCCGCCCAGCGCGCCGCCCGGGCGCCCAGCGGGCCGGTCGCCCGCGCCGCCAGGAAGCTCGCCCCGTGCGCCGCGAGGACCACCAGCCCGAAGAGGCCGACGAGCAGCGCGTACGGGTTGAGGATCGAGAACAGCGGGAGGTGGAAGTAGCCGTCGGCGTGGAGCGGCACCCCCCGCACGACGTTGCCGAGCGCGACGCCGAACACGAGGGCCAGCGCAGCCGAGCAGACCCAGAAGACGGTGTCGCAGGCCGTGCGCCACAGCGGGCTGTCGACCTCGTCGCGCAGCTCGATGCCCAGGCCGCGGCCGATCAGCAGCCAGAGGACGAGCACGAGCCCGAAGTACAGCCCGCTGAACGCCCCGGCGTAGGCGCGCGGGAAGGCCAGGAAGAGCACCCCGCCGCCGGCGATGAGCCAGACCTCGTTGCCGTTCCAGACGGGTCCGACGGCGGCGACGGCCTCCTCGCGCTCCTCGTCGGTCCGGGCCAGGAGGCGGTGCAGCGCGCCGACGCCGAGGTCGAAGCCGTCGAGGACCACGTAGGCCGTGATCATCACGACCAGCACGATGAACCAGACCGTCGCCACCGCCGCTCACCCCACCACGGCCGCCGCCGTCGGCCGCGGCTTGGTGGGCGGGGCACGCAGCTCGGGCCCCCGGGCCACGATCCGGACGACGATCAGCACGTAGACCAGCCCGATGACCAGGTAGAGGCCGGCGAACCCGAGCAGCGTGAAGATCGCCGTGCCGGCCGGCACCGACGACGCCGGCGACGCGCCCTCGTGCGTGCGCATCAGGCCGAAGACCACCCAGGGCTGCCGGCCCGTCTCGGCCACCGTCCAGCCCGCGATGTTGGCCACGAAGGTGAACGGCGGGGCGAGCATGAGCGCCCACAGGACCGATCGCGATCGCAGCAGCCGCCCGCGCCGCACGAGCAGGACCGCGAGCGCCGCGAGCACGAGCAGCAGCGTCCCGACGCCGACCATGATGTGGTAGGCGTAGTAGACGAGCGGCACCGAGTCCGGCCAGCGGTCGACGGGGATCGAGTCGAGGCCGCGGATCTCGGCGTCCCAGCGCCGCGAGGTCAACAAGGACAGCGCGTGCGGCATCTCGATCGCCGACTCCAGCCGGCGCTGCTCGGTGTCCGGGGTGCCGATGATCACCAACGGCGCGCCGCGCTCTGAGCGGAACAGCCCCTCCATCGCCGCGAAGCTCGAGGGCTGGTAGCGGGCGACCTGCCGGGCATGCCGGTCGCCGGTCGGGAAGATCTGCAGCAGGCTGAAGACGAGCGCGCCGACCACCCCAATCCGCAGGCAGACACCCGCGACCTCGGGGTGGCGGCCGGAGAGCGTGTAGAAGGCGCCGAGCGCGGCGAGCAGGAACGCCCCGCTCACCGCCGCGCCGCTCATGGTGTGCGCGTACTGCCACGGGAGCCACGGGTTGGTGAGCAGCTGCCCGAGCGAGTCGAGCTGCGCGCGTCCGTCGCGCAGGGTGTAGCCGACGGGGTGCTGCATCCATGCGTTCGTGGCGATGATGAAGAAGCCCGAGACCCAGGACCCGGCGAGCATCATCAGCGCCGCGATCCACCGCAGGCGCTCGGAGACCCGCCCGCGGCCGGCCAGCAGGATGCCGATGAACAGCGACTCGGCGAAGAACGCGAAGACGCCCTCCATCGCCAGGGTCTGGCCGATCACCCCGCCGGCGTAGTTCGAGAACGCCGCCCAGTTCGTCCCGAACTGGAACTCCAGCGGGACCCCGGTCACCACGCCCACGGCGAAGCTCACGGCGAACACCTTCGTCCAGAGGTGGGCGGCCGCCTCGTGGGCGCGGCGGTCCTCGGCGGTGCGGCGCAGCGGCCACCGCCGGTCCTCGCGACCGAGGTGCGCCACCGTCTGCAGCCAGGCGATGAAGACCGCGAGCCCCATCGTCACGATGGGGAACAGGTAGTGGAACGTGACCGTCAGGGTGAACTGCCACCGGTCCACCGTGACGTGGCTGCTCATCCCCCGCCCGGTAGGTCGGCTCAGGAGGGCCGCAAGGCGTCACCCGTCCGGGCCGTCGTCGCCGTCGTCGCCCATGACGGCGCGCGGTCCGACCCCGTTGTCGTGGTGATCTCCGCTGACCGCGCGCGCGCCCGCGGCGTAGGGCGCGATGGCCTCGAGCACCTCGCTGGCCAGCTGGGGGCCGTCGGACGGCGTGACCGGGGTGGCCTCGATCCGGACGGTCACCTCGTCGGCGCCGAGCTCCTCGAGCAGCACCCGCGGCGTGCCGCGCACCGGGGTCCGGACGGCGCGTCTCAGCAGCTGCTCGACCGCGACCGGCGTGACGCCGGGGCGCAGGCGCGCGCGGACGTCGACCCCGGGCGGCTCGCGCAGGGGCACGACGGCGACGTTGAGCACGACCGAATTCGGCACCATGATCGCGTCGTCACCCCGCGCCAGGGTCGTGTAGAGCAGGCCGAGCGAGCTGACGACGCCCTCCACCGACCCGGCGAGGCCGCCGCCCTGGAGGCGGATGCGCTCCCCCACCCGGAACGGCCTGGCGCTTGCCAGCACCGTCCCGGCGATCGGGTTGCCGAGCGTCTGCTGCGCGGCGAGCCCGAGCACGACGGCGGTGACCGCGCCGCCGAGGGCGACCGTCCGGGTCCCGAGGCCGGCGACGCGCATCGCGACCGCGACGACCACGAGCATCGTGCACAGGCGGATGAGGAACTCGACGGTGCCGGCCGTCGCCGGCTCGAGGCTGTGCAGCAGCAGCGGTCCGAAGGCGCGTCCCGCCGCCCGCGCGAACTGCCAGCCCAGTGCCACGAACGCCGCCGCGGTGATCAGCCGCACCCACGCGTCCCCCGACCGGCCGAAGAGCGTCTCGCGCTCCCCGTAGAGGACCAGCAGGCCCGCGAGCAGGGGCATGATCACGAGCGACTGGATGCGGGCCCGCTTGACCGCCCGGCGGCTGAGCTCCCGGGCAGCGGCCATGTCCGCCCACTGCGGGGCGCGCACGGCACGGGGGCGCGGCCGCCGCCTCACGCGCGCGGTTCCGGCTTCGAGTGATCTTCCGCGGCGGCCCACGGGATGGCCGCGGGGTCGCAGGCCCCGCGGTTGCGGTCGACGGCCATGACGGGAGGTGGTGGTAGGCCGCAGCGCGGGAGCGCCAATCAGGGCGGGCGCCCGATCGCCGACGACCCGGCTACCGTCGAGGCGTGCAGCGCGCGCTCGCCTCCCTGGCCTCCGTCTTCGCCGATCCGGGCGCCCCGGGCGCGCCGGCCGTGCTCGACGCCCTGCGGGCACGGTGGGGGCAGCTCGAGCCCGCAGAGCGCGAGGCGCTGGCCCCGGTGGCGCGGCTGGCGGCGGAGCGCGTGCGGACGGCCACAAGCGTCCCGGCGACCGCCGACGACGCCGAGCTCGCGCACCTGATGGCGCTCGAGGCGAGCGTCGAGCCGGACGACGCCGCGGCCTTCGACCAGCCCGCGCCGCCCGCGCCCCGCCCGCCGGTCGCACCCCGCCCGCCGGTGCAGCGGCGCGCGCCGGCCGGCGTCACCCCCGAGGCGCTGCTCGGCCAGCTCGGGCTGTCCACGTTCCGCCCCGGCCAGCGCGAGGCGGTGCAGGCGGCGCTCGACGGGCGCGACGCGCTTGTCGTCATGCCCACGGGCGGCGGCAAGAGCCTCTGCTACCAGCTCCCCGCCCTCGCCGGGGACGACCTGACCGTCGTCGTCTCCCCGCTCGTGGCGCTCATGCGCGACCAGTGCGCCCGGCTGACCGACCTCGGCCACCCCGCGGTGATGCTCGCCGCGGGCGACGACGGCAACCGTGCGGCGCTCGACGCGCTGCGCGACGGCACCGCGACGGTCTGCTTCGCCGCCCCCGAGCGCTTCGCCTCTGGGGCGTTCCGCGCCGCCATCGCGCACCGGGCGCTCGCGCTGTTCGTCGTCGACGAGGCACACTGCGTGAGCGAGTGGGGCCACGACTTCCGCCCGGACTACCTGCGCCTGGCCTCGATCATCGCCGAGCTCGGCCATCCGCCCGTGATGGCCTGCACGGCGACCGCGACCCCGAAGGTCGCCGAGGAGATCGTCGCCCGGCTCGGCCTGCGTGAGCCCGAGCGCGTGCGCTCGGGCTTCGACCGTCCCAACCTGTCCTTCGACGTGCTGCCCTTCGACGGCGAGGGCTCGGTGGCCCGCAAGCGCGCGACGCTCGTGGCGGGCGTCGGCCTCGCCGGGAACCGGCCGGCCGTCGTGTACTGCGGGACGCGCAAGAGCACGGAGGAGATCGCCGAGCTGCTCGGCGCCGAAGGGCTCCGCGTCGCCGCCTACCACGCCGGGATGCCGGCCGCGACGCGCTCGGGCCGGCAGGACGCCTTCATGCGCGGCGACGCCGACGTCGTCGTCGCCACCAACGCGTGCGGCATGGGCGTCGACAAGGCCGACGTCCGCTCGGTCTGGCACTGGGCGCTGCCCTCGAGCCTGGAGGCCTACTACCAGGAGGCGGGGCGCGCCGGCCGCGACGGCGCGCCCGCCCGCGCCGTCCTGCTCGCCTCGCGCTCGGACCTGGGCCGGCTCGTGCGGTTCATCCGCGAGGCGGAGGTCACCGTGGAGCAGGTCGGCGCGCTCGTGCGCGGGCTCCGCGCGCGCGCCCACGGCGACGGCGCCGTGGAGCTCGACGCGAGCGACGACCGCGACCGCGTCGCGCTGGCGGTCGCCGAGCGCGCCGGCGCCCTGACCCTGGCCCCGGGCTCGGGAGGTCGCGTACGCGTGGAGCTGGCCGCGGGCGAGCTCGACCGGGGCCGCACCGCCCAGCTCTGCCGCGCCGCGACGGACCGGCGCTGGCAGTCCTACCGCTCGATCGAGCGCTACGCGACGGGTGACGACCGCTGCCGGCGCCGCCAGCTGCTCGACCACTTCGGCGACCCCGCGCCCGCCGCGCCCGAGGGCCGCTGCTGCGACGTGCACGACCCGGTCGACTGGCTGCCCGAGATCAAGGTCGCCCCCGGGCGGTCGCGCCGGTCCGCGACGGCCCCGGCGGAGGAGGGCCCGCCCGTCTCCGACGGCGACCTGGCGCCCCTGAAGGCCTGGCGGCGCGCGCGCGCCGAGGGCAAGCCCGCCTACGTCGTGGCGACGGACGCGACGCTACGGGAGATCGTGCGCCGCCGGCCGCGGACTGCCGCCGAGCTGCTCGCGATCAAGGGCATCGGGCCGTCGTTCGTCGACAAGCACGCCGAGTCGCTGCTGGAGCTGCTCACGGCGTCGTGACCGCCGTCGCGCGGCCCAGCTCGGCGAGCTCGGGCCAGGCGGCGGCCAGCGCGGGGCCCTCGCCCGTGAAGCCGGGGATGTCGGCCGCGAGCGCCAGCGAGCAGCACAGCGTCCGCACCGCGGCGTCGAAGCCGCGGGGCACGGGGACGGCGACCGAGCGGCAGCGGCCGAAGTCCACGAGCCGCAGGACGAGCGTGCCGTCGCCCGCGCGCTCGAGGCGCACCTCGGCACCGGCGGCCTCCACGACGTCGCAGAGGCGCTGGAAGGAGAGGGCGGGCATGGCGGGATGGTCGCGCGCGGCGCGGCGGATCTGACGGCGGCGGCCGGCGTCGCCGTCAGATCCGGCGCGGACGCGGCGACCCACCGACCATGCACGTCACCGCCCACCTGGACATCGACCTCGTCGCCGTCGAGCAGGCCGACCAGGTCACCCTGATGCTCGAGCTGCTCGCCCCCGACGCCCCCGCCGGCGCCCGCCGCGCCCCCGCGTGCGTGCAGGTCGTGCTCGACCGCAGCGGCTCGATGCTCAGCGGGGACCGCCTGGGCGCCGCCCGCCAGGCGCTCGCGGCCCTCGTCGACCGGCTCGACCCGGCCGACGCCTTCGGCCTGGTCGCCTTCGACGACGTGGTCGACGTCGTCGTCCCCGCGGGCCCGCTCGCCGACAAGGCCGCCGCGCAGGCCGCCATCGCCACGCTCTACCCGCGCGGCGGGACCAACCTCTCCTCCGGCCTGCTGCGCGGGGTGCAGGAGGCACGGCGCGCCGGCGCCGCCGGCGGCGCCACGCTGCTGCTGATCTCCGACGGCATGGCCAACCAGGGCGTGACCGATCCCGCGGAGCTCGAGGGCGTCGCCGCCGCGGCCCAACGCGGCGGGGTCACCGTCTCGACGATCGGCCTCGGCCTCGGCTACGACGAGACCGTCCTGGCCGCCGTGGCCCGTGGCGGGCAGGGCAGCCACGTGTTCGCCGAGGAGGCCGATGCCGCCGCCGCAGCGGTCGCCGGCGAGATCGACGGCCTGCTGAGCAGGACGGTGCAGGCCGCCTCGCTGCTCGTGCGCCCGACGGCCGACGTCGCCTCGGTCACGGTCTTCAACGACCTGCCGTCGCAGGCCGTCGACGGCGGCGTCATGGTCGAGCTCGGGGACCTCTGGGCCGCCGAGCGGCGGACGCTGCTGCTGGGCCTGCACGTCCCCGCGACCGCCACCCTGGGGCTCGCGCAGATCGCCGAGCTCGAGCTGCGCTACGTCGGGGTGCCGGAGCTCGCCGAGCACGCGGTCACGCTGCCCGTCTGCGTCAACGTGGTCCCCGGCGACCAGGCGGCGGGCCGGGTGGCGGACCCCGAAGTCCGCAGCGAGCTGCTCTTCCAGCAGGCCCAGGAGGCCAAGCGGCGCGCCGCCGACGCGGTCGCCCGCGGCGACGCATTCGAGGCAGAGCGGCTGCTCAGCGATGCGGGCGAGACCCTCGCGTCCGCCTACCCCGACGAGCGGCAGGTCATGCTCGAGCTGGCGTCCGACATCCGCAACGGCTTCGGCCGGCGCGCGGCCAAGCAGGCGCGCATGCAGCAGGCGCGCGAGGCGCGCAAGCGCGGCCGGCGGATGTGAGATCGTCAGAACGTGCTCGAGCGGAGCGACCCACCTGACGTGGTCGGGCATGGCGCAGTCAGACGCGACGAGGAGCATCTGCGCCGGTTCCTGGCCGCCCGCGACCGCGGCGACGCCGGCGAGATGCAGCGCTGGTGGAGCGAGCTCGTGATCGACGTCTTCGATCGCATGGACGGCTTCGTGGCCACGGCCCACCGCGGCCGCCTCGACGCCGAGGAGCACGAGCTGGCCGTGCAGCTCAGCATGGCGCGCTTCGCCCGGAACCTGGTCGAGACCTTCGAGGGCGTCTCGATGGGCCAGCTCGTCAACGCGACGCGGACCCTCGCGCGCGGCATCTGCATGGACGTCCAGCGCAGCTCGGTGCGCGCCCGCCGGCACGAGGGGCCGTCCCTCGACGAGGGCTGGCAGGGCGGCGACGAGGACCGTCCCGCACCGGCCTGGGAGGCCGGCGCGGCGGCCGATCGCTTCGAGCGCGACGAGCGCGGCGCGGAGGTCCGCGACTTCCTGGGCTGGGCGCTGCCGCAGGTCAAGGAGCAACGGCGCCGGGTCCTCGAGCTGACCTTCCACGGCGCCGCGGTCCCGGAGATCGCCGCGGAGCTCGCCATCACCGAGGGCAACGCCCACCAGCTGCGGTCCCGCGGGATGAAGGACCTCAAGCGGCTCAAGGAGTCCTACGACGCATGAGCACGATCGAGCACGTCCTCAGCGACTTCATCGAGGCCTGGAGCGCTGGCCGGCGCCCGTCCGTCCGCGAGCACCTCGCGCGCGTCCCCGAGGGCGCCGAGCGCGACGAGCTCGCCGAGCAGATCACGACGTGGCTGGAGGTCGCGCCCACGCCGCCCTTCGACGACGCCACCCGCGCCGAGATCCGCGCGGAGCCGATCGTGCGGGACGTCCTGCAGGCCGCCGGGACGGACGCGGGCCTGTGGCCCACCGTGGTTCCGGCGCTGCGCGCCCGCGCAGGGCTCTCGGTCGGCCAGCTCGCGGCGCGCCTGGTCGAGCGCTTCGGCCTGGCGACGGGCGACCAGGAGCGCACGGCCGACTACCTGCAGCGGCTCGAGGCCGGCCGGCTGGAGCCCTCCCGCGTGTCGCGGCGGCTGCTCGGCGCGCTCGGGGAGCTGCTCGGGGCCAGCGCGGCGACCCTCGCCGACGCCGGGCTGCTCGGCGGCGGGCTGCGGCCCGCGGCGTCCGGCGGGACGCTGTTCCGGGGCGGCGGCGACGCCGAGGCGTGGGTCGCGCAGGACATCGAGGCGCTCAGCGTCGCGGCGATGAGCCCGGCGCCGCCGGAGCTCGACGAGCTCGACCGGCTGTTCACGGGCGGCCCGGACGGCTGACGCCGGGCGTCAGCCGAGCAGCCGCCGCACGGCGCCGGCCAGCCCGGCGTCCACGGCGGCCTCGCCGCGCAGGCCGGCCGCCAGGAGGCTTCCGTCCAGCGCGGGCGACAGGTAGGGCAGGTGCTCCAGCGTGCCGAGGCGGTCCTCCAGCGGCGCCAGGCCGAGCCGCGCGAAGGCGTCCTCGTGGAGGCGCTCGTCGATCTCGGCCTGCAGCTGCGCGGCGCGTGGGGCCGCGACGAGCCGCAGCTCCTTGAGCCGGTACAGGACGACGATCGCGCTGACCCCGAACGCCGTCGCGATCGTGACGACCTCGTCCAGCGACGGCGGACCCACCACGAGCTGCTGCATCGCCGCGCGCGGGACGAGGAACTCGGCGGCGAAGGCGTTGGCCTGGATCTCCACCGGGTCGCTGGTCGTCCCGCCGAGCGTCGCGACCGAATCGACGGTCTCGTGGCCGTCGTGCCCGCACCAGGCGTGCGCGAGCTCGTGGGCGAGCGTGAAGCGCTGGCGGGGCCGGAACTGCCGTCCGTTGACCCACAGCACCGCGCCGCCGGCCCCGCGATGACAGGCGCCCGCTACGCCGTCCGGCAGGGACGCCACGACGACGGGCAGCCCGGCGCCCCGCTCCACGACATCGAGCAGGCAGGGCAGCGGCGCCGCGGCGCCGAGGCGGAGGTCGTGCCGGGCATCGCGGGCGCGCTTGGCCCCGCGGTTGGAGTGCAGACCGGGCATGGCCGGGGATGATCACAGCGCCGCCGCCGCGGCGGCGACCGCCCGTCAGCCCAGGGCGACAGGCGCCCGGCCGGCGAGGGGGGACGCGTCGGGGGGCGCGGCGATCGCCGTGCGGTCGCGGCCCCGGGCCTTGGCCTCGTAGAGCGCGTCGTCGGCGCGGCGCAGGACGTGCTCGGGGGACTCGCCGGGATGCACGGCGGCGACGCCCCCGCTGAGCGTGACCGTCCGGCTGGGAGGATTGGCCGGGTGGGCGAGCGCCGCACGGCGCAGCGCGGCGAGATGGCGGTCGGCGACGGCCTGCCCGCCCTCCTCGTCCTGCCCGAGCAGGACGAGGAGGATCTCCTCGCCGCCGTAGCGATACACGCGGTCCTCCCCGCGGGTGCCGTCCTCGAGCAGCTGCGCCACCTCGCGCAGGACGGCGTCGCCGGCCTGGTGCCCGGCGTGGTCGTTGAAGGCCTTGAAGTGGTCGAGGTCGAGCAGCACGAGGCAGTACGGCTCGCCCGAGCGCGCGAAGCGCGAGGCGAGCTCGGCGAAGTCCTCGCGCAGGCGCAGGCGGTTGGCCAGGCCGGTGAGCGGGTCCTGGCGCGACTCCTCGCCGAGGCGGCGGTTGGCCACCTGCAGCTCGCTCTCGCGCTGCCGGAGGCGTTCCAGCAGGGCGCCCTGCTGATGGCGGAGCACCTCGCTGCGCACGATGAGCGCGCCGCCGACGATCAGCACGCCGACGCTCAGCGCCAGCTCGGCGCCGTCGATCTGGTGCGTCGCCACGAACGCGACCTGCACGCAGGCCAGCGTCAGGAAGGTGAGCGCGGGCAGCACGCCGCCCCGCCGGCGCACGACGTCGCCGAAGGCCGCGACGCGGCGGACCGGCCGCGCGCGCCAGGCCCCGATCCCGACCGCCAGCAGCCCGAGCGTCCAGAGCGCGTCGATCGGGGTCGCGCCAGGGGTGTAGGTGGCGGCCAGGAGCTGCGGGGACCAGAGGATGAACGCGAGGGCCTCGAGGATCAGGCCGGCCAGCACCGCGCCCATGCCCCGGTTGCGCCCGAGGTCCATCGCGCCGGCCAGGACCGACTGCAGCATGACCATGGCGGCCGAGACGTAGAAGACGGGGTAGGCGAGCATGGTGAGCTGGGCCTGCAGCGGGAGCCGCGAGTCGAGGATGTCCTGCCACATCAGTGCCGTCGTCAGCGCCACCACGGCGGCGACGAGGGGGGCGACCTCCAGCCACGACAGGCGTCTCCGGCGCACGGCGCCCAGGCCGAGGCGGTGGACCCCGGCGGCGGCGAGCACCGCGAACGCCAGCCAGCTGAGATCGGCGAGGTTCGGCGAGGACGGGAACGACGTCGCGCCGTAGAGGTCGTAGAGCAGCTGCCCGAGCAGCCACACCGCACAGGCGCCGAGGATCAGCCGCCACCCGTGGCGCTGGTTGCCCTGCGCGTCGCCCACGGCGGCCGCCGCGCCGATGACCCCCGCGAGGGCCGCGGCGGTCCACGCGCCGTCGCTCAGCGCCGTCCGCGCCCCGGGCCACGCATAGGCAGCGACCTGGAGGGCGACCGCGGCCACGACCGCGACGAGCAGCGCGACGCCGCTCCAGCGGGGACGACCGGCCCCGGCGCCCGGCGGCGAAGGAGACCCTGGTGATGATGGGATGCGCAAGCAGTCCTTTCGGCGGCTGGGCTGTCTCCGTGAGACCCCTGGCTTTGCGAGCCCGCCTCGCGGCGGGGGTGCCTTTGTCGTCGGGGACCCCTCTCGCGACGGGTCTCCCGGAGATGTCGGCCACGGCGCAGCGGCCTTGAGTGCTCGCAGACTCGCGGCCCGTCTCCCCCTCCTTGGTGAGGACCTTGCCCGCCGGGACCTCCATGTCCTCGGTCAGCCGGGCGAGCTCGACGAGGTCCTTCTCGGGCAGGCCCTCGACCAGGGGCGCCCGCGTGAGCGCCTCCACCTTCTGTTCTGCGAGAAGAGGCGCATCGGCCGGCCGTACCCCGGCCGGCTCGGGCCGCTGGGAGAAGTCGTGCGGGGACGGTGGCGGTGGCTCAGACTGCGCGCATGCACCGCTGGGCGCCGCGGCCGGAGCTGCGCAGGTGGGCGGCGTCGGCCGTCGTGGCCGTCATGGGCCTCGCGGGCGGGCTGTCCGCGTGCGGATCCGGGCACCGCGCGGCACCGGGCACGCGCACCGCGGCGCCCGTGCGCACCGTCCCCACCCCCGCACCCCGCCTGACCGGCACGCACCGGTGCCCGCCGCCCACCGGCGCCTTCGCGTGCTCGACGCTGGCGGTGCCGCTGGACCGTGCGGCCCCGGCAGGCGCGCGCCTGAGGCTGGCCGTGGCCGTGGAGCGCCGGCGGTCGCCGCGCGGGGTGCTCATCGCGCTCTCGGGCGGCCCGGGCCAGCCCGGCCTGCCGTTCGCCGCCCGCCTTCGCGCCCGCCTCGGCGCCGCCGCCGCAGGCTACCGGATCGTCACCATCGACCAGCGGGGCACCGGCGCGAACGCGCTCCAGTGCCCAGAGCTGCAGCGCGCGGCGGGCTCGTCGGACCTCACCGTCCCGCGCCGCGCCGCCGTCACCGCCTGCGCCCGCGCCCTGGGCGCCCGCCGCGCGTTCTTCACCACCGCGGACACGGTCGCCGACCTGGATGACCTGCGACGGGCGCTCGGCGTCGACCGCGTGACGCTCGACGGCGTCTCCTACGGCACGTTCGTCGCCGAGCGCTACGCGCTCGCGCACCCCCGCGAGGTCGCCCGGCTGGTCCTGGACTCCGTGGTGCCCCAGGACGGCGTCGACGCGCTCTACGCCGACGCGCTCGCGGCGACGTCGCGCGTGCTGCGGCTCGTGTGCCGCGAGCAGCGCTGCGCGACGGACCCCGTCGCCGACCTGCGGCGGGTGGTGCGGCGCCGCCATGACGGGCCGGCGCTGCTGGACACGCTGGTGGCCCTCAGCATCGGGCGGCCTCGGCTCTCGGGCGTCCCGGCGGTGCTCCACGCGGCGGCCGCGGGGCTGCCTGCGGCGCTCGACCGGCTCGTCCGCCAGGTGCACGGCGCGCAGCGCGTGCCGGCGGCCTTCCTCAGCCAGGGCCTTCACGCGGCGACGCTGTGCGCGGACCTGCGGGCGCCGTGGGGCGGCCCCGACGCGCCACCGGCCGCGCGCGAGCCGGCCCTCCGCCGGGCCGCGGCCCGGCTCGCCCCCGGCGAGCTCGGCGCGTTCGACCGCGCGACCGCCAGCGGCAACGGCATCGCGTCGACGTGCGCGGCGTGGCCGCCGATCCCGCGCCCGGCCCTCGACCCCGGCGGGCCGCTCCCACGCGTCCCGGTCCTGCTGCTCGCGGGCGACCATGACCTCTCGACCCCGCTGGCCTGGGCCCGGCGCCAGCGGCGCCGCGCCCCGCTCGGGCGCCTGGTCGTGATCCCGGGCGCGGGCCACGCTGTGCAGTCGCAGACGGGGAACGCGCAGGCCGCGCGGGCGTTGACCCGGTTCCTCACCGGGTGACGGCCAGGCGCGCCGCGCTCGGATCAGAAGACGGGCGTCTCGCGGTAGCCGCCCCAGACCGCCTGGAGCGCGTGCACGATCTCGCCCTCGCTCACGTGCGCCCGGGCCGCGTCGAGGAGCAGCGGCATGAGGTTGCGCCCGTCGCCGGCGGCCGCCTGGAGGTCCGCGAGCGCCGCGGCGACGGCGTCCCCGTCGCGCCCCGCCTTGGTGACGGTGAGCTGCTCCACCTGGCGGCGCTCGGAGTCGGGGTCGATCCTGAGCAGCGGCGTCTCGCCGCCGTCGCCTTCGGCGTAGGCGTTGACCCCCACCACGATGCGCCGGCCCGCGTCGATCTCCGCCTGCAGCTCGTAGGCCGCGTCGGCGATCTCGCGCTGCGGGAAGCCCTGCTTGACCGCCTCGACCATGCCGCCGAGCTCGTCGATGCGGCGGAAGTAGTCGCGCGCCTGCGCCTCGATGGCGTCCGTCAGCGCCTCCACGTGATACGAGCCGCCGAGCGGGTCGATGGTGTTCGTCACCCCGGTCTCGTGGGCGATGATCTGCTGCGTGCGCAGCGCGATGCGCACCGCGTCCTCCGTCGGCAGCGCCAGCGCCTCGTCATAGGAGTTGGTGTGCAGCGACTGCGTCCCCCCGAGCACCCCGGCCAACGCCTCGATCGCCGTCCGCGTGATGTTGTTCAGCGGCTGCTGCGCCGTCAGCGACACGCCCGCCGTCTGCACGTGGGTGCGCATCAGCCACGACTTCGGGTCCTTCGCTCCATACGTGTCGCGCAGCTCCGTCGCCCAGATCCGGCGGGCCGCCCTGTACTTGGCGATCTCCTCGAAGAAGTCGATCTGCGCGTTGAAGAAGAAGCTCAGCCGCGGCGCGAAGTCGTCGACGTCGAGCCCGCGCTCGACGGCGTGCTCGACGTAGGTCAGGCCGTCCTTCAAGGTGAACGCGAGCTCCTGCGCGGCCGTCGAGCCCGCCTCGCGGATGTGGTAGCCGGACACGGAGATCGGGTGCCAGCGCGGCATGTGCTGCGAGCACCACTCGACCATGTCGGTCACCAGCCGCATCGCCGGGTCGATCGGGAAGCACCACTCCTTCTGGGCGATGTACTCCTTGAGGATGTCCGTCTGGATCGTCCCGGCCAGGCGCTCGGGCGTGACGCCTTGGCGCTCGGCCGCCACGACGTAGAACGCGAGCATGATCGCCGCCGGCGCGTTGATGGTCATCGACACCGAGACCTCGCCGAGCGGGATCCCGTCGAACAGCGTCTCCATGTCCACGACGGTGTCCACGGCGACGCCCTCGCGCCCGACCTCGCCGAGCGAGAGGACGTGGTCGGAGTCGTGGCCCATCAGCGAGGGCATGTCGAACGCGGTGCTGAGGCCGGTCTGCCCGTGATCCAGCAGGTAGCGGAACCGCTCGTTGGTCTCGCTCGCCGTGCCGAACCCGGCGAACTGGCGCATCGTCCACAGCCGCCCGCGGTACATCGACGGGTACACGCCGCGCGTGAACGGGAACTGCCCTGGCAGGCCGATCCGCTCCTCGGGCGGCAGGTCGGCCTGCGTGTAGAGCGGCCGGACGGGCTCGGCCGAGAGCGTGGTGAACGAGGCGTCGCGCTCCGGCGTGGCGGCGTACGCGGCCTCCCACCCCTCCAGCGGCGATTGAACTCCGTAAAGCGCGGTCATCAGATAGTTTGAAGGTCGCATAGCGGGTAGGGTGCGTCAAGGGGTCATCCATCGAAGGAGCACTGATGAGCGTCTCGGTCATCGGCGTC
>JAXDGY010000389.1:0-5147 GCA_034664785.1 Solirubrobacteraceae bacterium | reverse complement strand
AGAACGTCCCGGCGAACGACGCGACGTCGCGCTGCTGCAGGCGGCCGTCCATGATCTGCCCGCCGTCCACCGAGTTGTCCGCGAGCTGGGCGCCGCGCACCGCGCCGGGCGCGAGGTCGGCGGAGGTCAGGCTGCCGTCGGCGACGGCGCCCCCGTCGACCGCGCCCGGCGCGAGCGTCGGGCCGGTGACCGCGCCGGCGGCCAGCTTGCCGGCCGAGACGGCGCCGTCCGCGAGGTCGACGGCGCCGACCCCGCGGTCGGCGATCTGCGCGGGCCCGATGCTCCCGGGCGGCGTGACCATCAGCGCGCCGATCGTCGAGGCCGACAGGTCGCTGAGCCGCAGGCTGCGGTTGCGGATCTCCGCGGTGGTCAGCGAGGAGCGCTTGACCTCCCGCGCCGTGATCGAGTCCGCGCGCAGGTCGCGACCGGAGAGCAGGTGCTTGGCCTGGGCCGGGCCGCCGAGCGCGACGAAGAGCGCGGCGAACGCGATGAGGGTGGCCGGCGCGGGGCGGCTGAGACGGGGCGTGGGCATGCGACGGCCGACCGTAGCCGCCCGGTTGGCCGGGTAGCGTCGGATGGACGGATTGCACGGGAAAGGGAGGCGATGGATGGATGAGCACCCGGGCCGGCGCATCGTGCTGCCCGAGTGGCCGCCCGGGACCGTGGCGGTCCTGGCGACGGCGGACGGGCCGCCGCACGCGATCCCGGTCTCGACCGCGGTGCGCGCCGGCGACGCCCGGGTCCTGCTCGCGCTCTCGCCGCGGCGCGGGTCGCTCGCGCGCCTGCGGACCTCGGCCCGGTGCTCGCTGCTGCTGCTCGCGGCCGGTGACGTGGCGCTGACCGCGCACGGCCGCGCGCGGGTGGTGGCCGCGCCGCTGCCCGGTGCGGAGCGCGTCGTCGCCGTGGCCGTGGACGTCGACCGGCTCCAGGAGCACGGCACGGGCGCCTTCGTGGTCGAGGACGGGGTGCGCTGGACGTGGACCGACCCGGAGGCCGAGCGGCAGGACGACGCCGTCCGCTCCGCACTGGCTACCCTGGCCGACGCATGAAGCTCGCCACGTTCCTGCCCGCCGGCGCCGACGACCCGCTCGCTGGGGAGGTGCGCGGCCAGGAGGTGGTCGCGTTCACCGACGGCAGCACGGTCCTGGACCGCCTCGCCTCGGGCGACCGCACGCCGGCGGCCGGCGCGGCCCACCCGCTCGCCGCGGTCACCCTGCTCGCCCCGGTCCCGCGGCCGCGAGCCATCTTCGGCATCGGCCTGAACTACGCCGAGCACGCCCGCGAGACGGGCAAGGAGCCGCCCGCCGCGCCGATCGTCTTCATGAAGCTGCCGTCGAGCGCCGCCCCGCCGGGCGGCCCCGTCCCGTGCCCGGCCGTGGTGCGCCGCCTGGACTACGAGGGCGAGCTGGGCGTGGTCATGGGCCCCGGTGGCCAGGTCGCCGGCTATGCGGTCTGCGACGACGTCTCGGCGCGCGACCTCCAGCGCCGCGAGCCCCAGTGGACGCGCGCGAAGGGCTTCGACGCCAGCTGCCCGTACGGCCCGTGGATCACGACGGCCGACGAGGTGCCCGCCCCCGAGGACCTCGCCCTGCGCACCTGGGTCAACGGCGAGCTGCGCCAGGACGCGCGGACCAGCGACCTCATCTTCGGCATCGAGGCGCTGATCGCGTTCATCTCCGAGACGTGCACGCTGGAGCCCGGCGACCTGATCCTGACGGGGACGCCGAGCGGCGTCGGCCAGGCGATGGACCCGCCGCAGTTCCTTGACGCCGGCGACGTGGTCCGGATCGAGATCGAGGGCCTGGGCTCCATCGAGCATGCGATCGCCTGACGGCGAGGACGCCGCCGGCAGCGCGCTGCGCGAGCGCCTGGCGGAGCTCGACGACCTCGGCTCCGCCGTGCGCCTGCTCGCGTGGGATCAGCAGGTCACGATGCCTCCGGCCGGGGCGCCGGCGCGCGGCGAGGTGCTGGGGACGCTCGAGCGCATCAGCCACGCCCACGCGACCGACCCGGCGCTGGGTGCGCTGCTCGGTGAGCTGGGGGCCGACCCGGAGCTGCCCGCCGCCGACGCCGCCCTCGTGCGCGTCGCCCGGCGCGACCACGACCACGCCGTGCGCGTCCCGGAGGCCCTCGTCGGCGAGATGGCCGTCGCCTCGGCGACGGGCCAGCAGGCGTGGCTCGCCGCCCGGGAGGCGTGCGACTTCGCGCGCTTCGCACCAGCCCTCGAGCGCAACGTCGCGCTGCGCCGGGACCTGGCCGCCTGCTTCCCGGAGGCCGCGCACCCCTACGACCCGCTGCTCGACGTCTTCGAGCCGGACCTCACCCTCGCCCGTCTGCGCGAGGTCTTCGGCACGCTGCGGGAGGGGCTCGTCCCGCTGATCGCCGCGATCGCCGAGCGCCCGCGCCCCGCCGAGCTCACGGGACCCTTCGACCCCGCCCGCCAGCGCGAGCTCGGCCTCGAGCTCGCCCGCGCCCTGGGCTTCGAGGACGAGGGCTGGCGGCTGGACGACGCGGTGCACCCGTTCGCCCTGCACATCGCGGCGAGCGACGCGCGCGTGACCGCCCGCTTCGACCCCGGCGACCTGTCCGGGCTGTTCTCCGTCCTGCACGAGATGGGCCATGGGCTCTATGAGCACCAGGTGGACCGCGCCCTGGCGCGGACGACCGCGGGGACCGGCACGTCGCTGGGCATCCACGAGTCGCAGAGCCGGATGTGGGAGAACCTCGTCGGCCGCTCGCGGGCGTTCTGGGTGCCGTACTGGCCGCGCATGCAGGGCGCGTTCCCCGCGGCGCTCGGCGGCCTCGACCTGGCGGCGTTCCACCGCGCGATCAACGTGGTCCGCCCGTCGCCGATCCGCACCGACGCCGACGAGGCGACCTACTCGCTGCACGTGATCCTCCGCATGGACCTCGAGGTGGCGCTCGTCGAGGGGACGCTCGCGGTGGCCGACGTCCCCGCGGCCTGGGCGGACGGCATGCGCGACCTGCTCGGGATCGAGGTGACCGATCCGCTGGAGGGCCCGCTGCAGGACCCCCACTGGGGCTTCGGTGAGTTCGGCTACTTCCCGACCTACGCGATCGGCGGCATCGTCGCCTCGCAGCTGTGGGAGGCGATCCGCCACGACCTGCCCGACCTCGACGCGACGCTCGAGCTGGGGGACACCGCGCCGCTGCGCGAGTGGCTGCGCGACCACGTGCACCGCTTCGGGCGCACCCGGACCCCAGCCGAGGTGCTGCGTGGCGCCACGGGGCACGACCTCGACCCGGGGCCGCTGCTGGCCCACCTGCGCGCCAAGTACGGCGCGCTCTACGAGCTCTAGTGGCTCTCGAGGACCCGGTCGATGAGGCCGTAGTCCTTGGCCTGCACCGGGGTGAAGAAGCGGTCGCGCTCCATGTCGATGTGCGACTGCTCGACGGACTGCCCCGTGTGGTGGGCGTAGATCTCGTCGATGCGCGCCCGCGTCTTGAGGATCTCGCGGGCGTGGATCTCGATGTCCGTCGACTGGCCCTCGAAGCCCGCCGAGGGCTGGTGGATCAGGATGCGCGAGTTGGGCAGCGACATGCGCTTGCCCGCCGCGCCGCCCGCGAGCAGCAGTGAGCCCATCGACATCGCGATGCCGCAGCAGATCGTGGCCACGTCGGGCTTGATGAACTGCATCGTGTCGTACACCGCCAGCCCGGCGTAGATCGAGCCGCCGGGCGAGTTGATGTAGATCGAGATGTCCTTGTCGGGGTCCACGGACTCCAGGTGCAGGAGCTGCGCCACCACGAGGTTGGCGATCTGGTCGTCGACCGCCTGGCCGAGGAAGATGATCCGCTCGTTGAGCAGCCGCGAGAAGATGTCGTACTCGCGCTCGCCGCGCGCCGAGCGCTCGACGACGGTGGGGATCAAGGGCATGGGGCCACCCTAGCGGGTGCCCGGCGCCGTCCCAGCGCGGCGGTGCAGGGGCGCACGACCCCTGTTCCCGGCGTCCTCGAGGACGCCGAGGGCGCGCAGGCAGTACGCCGTCCGCTGCGCGAGCAGGATCGGGCAGCCCAGGGCCTTCGCCAGCTCGCGCGTCGTGCACGGGTCCCGGGCGACGTCGTCGCCGAGCAGCGCCGCGGCGTCCTCGGGACCGCGCAGCTCGACGACCTCCAGGACGTCGACCAGGCGCCGCTCCCCGGGGTCCCGCGTCCGGCGCCGGCCGCGGATCGGCTCGGGGGCGCGGACGTGGTCCTCGGCGCAGAGCAGGACCTCGACCGTGAGGTTCGGGTGGCCGAGCAGCGACGGGAACGACACCAGGCGGTCGAAGACGTGCAGCGCCCGGCCGCGGGCCGGCGAGCGCCGCGCGGAGACGACCTGCCCGTCGGCGTCGACGCGCACCACGCGCCGCCGGGCGGGGACCGGGTGCACGATCCTGATGCGGTGGGCGTCGAGCAGCGCGTCGAGCTTCGGGCCGAGCGGGCTGAAGGACCCCGTCTGGACCTCGACGAGCTCCCCGTCGGCGCGCATCAGGTCGATGACGTAGCCGTCGACGCGCACCTCCAGGGTGTCGCCCGGGCCGGCGAGGTGCGCCTTGAGCGCCGCGTGGAGCGGGCCCTCCCGCAGCTCGCCGATCCCGGGCATGCCCTCAGCCGTTCAGCGTGCCCATCATCGCCTCGGGGTAGCGGGCGCCGGCCGCCTCGGGCAGCGCGTCGGCGATGCGCTGCAGGTCCTCCGGCGTGAGCTCGACGTCGGCGGCGGCGACGTTCTCCTCCAGATAGGCGACGCGCTTGGTGCCGGGGATCGGCACGATGCGCTCGTCCTGCGCCAGCACCCAGGCGAGCGCGAGCTGCCCGGCGGTCACGCCCTTCTCCTGCGCCAGCTCCTCCACCTTCGCCACGAGGTCGAGGTTGCGCGCGAAGTTCTCGCCCTGGAAGCGGGGGGAGTGGCGGCGGTAGTCGTCGGGCCCCAGGTCGTCGATCGACCGGATGGCGCCCGACAGGAACCCGCGGCCCAGAGGGGAGTAGGCCACCAGGGCGATGCCCAGCTCGCGCAGCACGTCGAGGACCTCGTCCTCGGGCTCGCGCGACCACAGCGAGTACTCGCTCTGGACCGCGGTGATCGGGTGCTCGGCGTGGGCGCGGCGGATGGTCTGCGCCGACGCCTCGGACAGGCCGAGGTAGCG
>JAXDGY010000388.1:0-15351 GCA_034664785.1 Solirubrobacteraceae bacterium | reverse complement strand
ACGGCGAGGAGGAGTGGCTGCTGGTCCTCGAGGGGCGCCCGACGGTGCGGACGCCCGAGGGCGAGGAGCACGTCGGGCCCAGCGAGGTCGTGTTCTTCCCCAAGGGGCCGGAGGGCGCGCACCAGGTGCGCAACGACACGGGCGATCGCGTGCGCGTCCTGCTGTGGTCGACGGTCGTGACCCCCTCGGCCACCGCCTACCCCGACAGCGAGAAGATCGGGATCTGGACCGGCTTCGAGGGCGAGGACACGATGCTCAGGCGCTCCGCGAAGCTGGGGTACTACGACGGGGAGCCTGAGGCGGCGCCGCCGTCCGGGAGCGTGGACTGAAGGGGTGGACGGCCCACCGCCGCGGCGAACGCACCGGGATCGGTGACGCCCTCGGTGAGCAGGGCGAGCACCGCGGGCCGGTCCGGGAGGTCGAGGGCTGCCCGGTGGCCCGGGTCGCCGAGCAGGGCCTCCAGGGCGCCGGCCACGCCGCCCGCGCACGCCCCCCGGTCGAGGCCCGCCGCGGCCAGGCGCCGCAGGCCGCGCCGGGCGTGCGCGTCGCCGATCGCGCAGAACGCGTCGAAGCCCGCGAAGACCGCGGGCCAGGCGGCCGCCGACGGCGTCGCGCAGTTCAGGCCGGCCATGATCGACGCCGGCCCCGGCGCCACCGTCACCGGGTGCCCGGCGCGGGCCGAGGCCAGCGCGCAGGCGGCGGCGGCCGGCTCGACTCCCACCAGGAGCGGTGGCGAGCCGTCGTCACGGGCACGGAGGTGGCGCGCCGCCGCCGCGGCCAGCGACCCGACGCCGATCGGGACCAGGACGAGGTCGACCGGGCGGCCCGCGAGCTGCTCGTCGAGCTCCGCGAAGATCGTGCCGTAGCCCTCGACGACCCGGCGCGGGACCTCCTCGTACCCCGGCCACGAGGTGTCGGCGATGACCAGGACGTCCGGGCCGGCCAGGCCCGCGGCGTGTGCGACGGCCGCGTCGTAGTCGCCCGCGACGCGTTCGACCAGGGCGCCCTCGGCCTCGATGGCCGCCACCCGGGTGCGCGCGGTGCCCTCGGGGACGACGACGTGCGCCGCCACCCCGAGGCTCCGCGCGACGCGGGCCACCGCGCGCCCGTGGTTGCCCTCCGTGGCGCAGGCGAGCGTCAGCGGCGCCGCGCGGGCGGCGCGCTCGCGCAGCGCGGCGGGCGCCGTCGCGAGGGCGGGCTCACCGAGGTGGCCGGCGACCGTGCAGGCCGCGGCCCACCACGCGCCGAGCGCCTTGAACGCGGGCAGCCCGAACCGCGAGCTCTCGTCCTTGAGCAGGACGGCGCCGGCGCCGGTCGCGCCGGCCAGGCCGCTGACGTCGTGCAGCGGGGAGGGGGCGTACCCGTCCAGGGCGCGGTGCAGGCTGCCGGCGCGCGCCTCGTCCCCGGCAGGCGGGCGCCACCCCGGGTCGCGGCCCGGGTTGCGCGCGAGCACCAGGGCGGCGTCGCCCGCGCTCACGAGCACCAGCGGTGCGCGGTGGCGATCAGCACGTCGGTGCAGCGCCGGACGCTCTCGAGGTCCGCGTGCTCCTCGACGGCATGCGCCCCGCCGCCGCCCGGGCCGAAGACGACGGTCGGGATGCCGGCGGCCGCGGTGAAGGCCGCGTCCATCCACGGATGGTCGCCGACGACCTCGGGCGCGGCGCCGAGCGTCGCCTCGGCCGCGGCGAGCAGCGTCGTCACGACCGGCGCGCCCGGGTCGACCTCGAACGGCTCGCGGACGAGGCCCAGGCGCAGCTCGGTCTCCAGGCGCTCGTCGGCCTCGCGCGCGAGCGCCAGCAGCCCGCGCAGCTCGGCCTCGACGTCTGCCGCCGTCTCGCCCGGCAGGGTGCGCCGCTCGACGCCCAGCACGCAGCGCCCGGGGTAGCTCGACAGCTCCTCGCCGCCCTGGATCAGCGACGCGTGCAGGCTCGCGGGCCCGAGCAGCGGATGCGGACGGGCCGCGAGGGCCCGCTGCAGGTCGCGCATGCCGGCCAGGACGGGGCCCATCCCGACGATCGCGTCGACGCCGAGATCGGGGCGCGAGCCGTGGGCGGCGCGCCCGAGCACCTCGAGCTCCGCCCACGCGAACCCCTTGTGCGCCACGCAGGCGCGCAGGTGCGTCGGCTCGGTGACGATGCAGGCGTCCGCGGTCCAGCGCCGCAGCACCGACTGCACGCCTTCGCTGGCGTGCTCCTCGTCGGCCACCGCGGTGACGAGCACGTCGCCGCGCAGGCCGGCGCCCGCGGCCGCGGCGCCGGCGAGCATGATCGCCGCCAGCCCGCCCTTCATGTCGTACGCCCCGCGGCCGTAGAGGCGCCCGTCGCGGATACGCGGCTCATGCGGGCGCTCCATCCCGGCGACGGTCACGGTGTCCAGGTGCGCGTTGAGCATCAGCGACCGCCCGCCACCCGACCCCCGGGCGACCCCGACGACGCTCGGGCGCCCGGGGAGGGCCTCGTCGACGGCGACCTCGAGGCCATGCTCGGCCAGCCATGCCGCGACGACGGCGGCGATCGCCGCCTCGCCGGCCCCGCCGGGGACCAGCGCCGGGTTGACGGAGTCGATCGCCACGAGGCGCGCGAGCAGGTCCGTGGCGGGGTCGGTCCCCGTGCGGGTCGTCGCATCCATCGCGGGAGTCCTACCGGCCGCCGCGGCCGGACGCCAGCGCGCTACCGTCGGCGCTGATGCCGTCCCGACGCGATCGCGATGCCGTCGTCTGGTCCAGCACCGACGGCGACCTGCGCCGCGCCCGGCCCGCGGCGCCGACGCCGGCCGCGGGCGGACGCGTCAAGGTCCGCCGCGAGACCGCCGGCCGGCGCGGCAAGGCGGTCACCACCGTCTCCGGTGTCCCGCTGGGCCCCGATGACCTGCGGGCGCTGGCCGCGCGGCTGAAGAAGCGCTGCGGGGTCGGCGGCGCGGCCAAGGACGGCGTCATCGAGCTGCAGGGCGACCACCGCGACGCCGTCGTCGGGCTGCTGCGCGCCGAGGGCTACGACGTCGTCCTGGCCGGGGGCTGAGGGTGACCGGGCGCGAGCTGGCCCTGCGCCGCGAGGTCATGCTCGCCTTCGCGGCCACGGGCGACCCGCCGGCCGTCGCCGACCAGCCGGCCCTCCGCGCGCTGGCCGAGCGGCACGTCGTCGTCCTCGACGACGCCGCCGTGCCGCCGCGGATCCTGATGGCGCACCCGTTCGCCGGCCACCGGGAGGGCGCGCGCGTCGACGCTCCGGGCCGCTCGTGGTGGGGCAACTGCGCGTGGGACGCCCTCGGCATCGTCGCGGCCCTCGGCCTGCAGGAGGCGACCATCCACGCCGACGGGCTCACGCTGGCGGTCCGCGACGGAGAGGTCGACGCCGGCGGCGGCGCCCTGTTCCACGTCGCGGTCCCCGCCCGCCGCTGGTGGGAGGACATCGCCGACACCTGACGGACGATGCGGCTCTTCCGGTCGGAGGAGGACGTCCAGGGCTGGGCGGCGGGGGAGGGGCGCCCGGTGGGCGCCATCGTGCCCGTCCCGCAGCTGCAGCGCCTGGCGCGGGCCTGGTACGGCGACCGCCTCGATCCCGCGTGGCGCCCGCGCACCGTCGAGCAGTCCCAGCGGATCCTGCGCGACGCGGGCCTGACCGGCGCCTTCTGGGCGCTCGGGTAGGCGCTCCTACGCCTCCTCGCGCTCGAGCACGTCGAACGACCACAGCTCGCTGGCCGTCCCGACCGGCCCGTCGGTGCGGTGCTGGGCGTGCCCGGCGGAGAAGTCGGCGCTCGCCATCCACGCCTGGAAGTCCTCCTCCGAGCGCCAGCGCGTCAGCACGAGGCAGACCTCGCGGTCGTCGTTGGGCCGCAGCAGCTCGAAGGCCTCGAAGCCCTCGGCGGCCGAGACGCGCCCGGCGCGGGCGGCGAAGCGCCGCTCGAACTCGCCGAAGCGCTCGCGGGGGACGGTGATCGCGTTGACCTTGACGATGCTCACCCCCGGAGCGTAGGCGGTGCGGCCGCGGTGGCGGCTCAGGCCCGCCCGCGCGCGAGGTCCAGCAGCCGCCCCAGGATGCGGTCGCCATCGGCGCGCAGGCCGTTGTGGTCGTACTCGCTCGTCAGCCAGGCGCGCAACTCCGGCACGTGCGCGGCCGTCCGCTCCGACAGCGCGCGCTCGACGTAGGGGTCCTCCGCGTAGATCGCGGCGGCCACCGGGACCTCGTTGGCGCGCAGCCGCTCGTCGTCGTAGAGCGCGGGCCAGGGATGCTCGGCCAGGAGCTCCGCGGCCTCACGCAGCGGCGCGAGCGCGCCGTAGTCCTCGAAGATCCAGGGGAAGACGTGCTCGCCGGTGAACAGCTCGGCCTCCCGCTCGTACGCGGCGGGCAACAGGCGGGCGGCCGCCCACCGCGTCGACCCGCCGTCGGCCCAGCACGCCTCCTGGAGGACCGCGTAGAGCGGGTTGCGCGCGAACGGGAGGGCCGCCTCGACGTCATGGCGGAACGCGGGGGAGTCGGCCGGCAACTCGAGGAGGTGGTGGAGCTCCTCGGCCCCGTCGCTCATCCCGAGGAGGTTCCCGACCTCGCGCAGGCGCCGGGAGGTCAGCCGGTCGCCGGACGGCAGCCGCACGTCCTCGGCGGCGAGGCGCTCGTGCAGGGCGAGCACGCGTGCGCGGTCCTCCGGATAGCGCTGGTAGTAGCGCCGGTTGCGCTCGAGCGTCCGGGCGTAGGTCGCGCGGTAGACGTCGTCGATCGAGGCGCCGAGCCCGGGCAGCCCGCCGGTGATCAGCACCTCGCGCAGCCCCTCCGGCGCGCGGGAGAGGTACGTCGTGGCGCACAGCCCGCCGAAGCTCTGACCGAGGACGCTCCAGCGCTCGACGCCGAGATCGCGGCGGATCCACTCGGCGTCCCGGACGATGGCGTCCGCCCGGAAGTGGGTGAGATACGTGGCCTGCTCGGCGGGCGTCATCCCGGGCAGCGTCCCGACGGGCGTGGAGCGCCCCGTGCCGCGCTGGTCGAGCAGGAGGACGCGGAACTCCTGCAGCGCCCGGTCCAGCCAGCCGGGGGAGGTGGGATGGCGCGTGGGCCGGGGCGCCTCGCTGCCCGGACCGCCCTGCAGGAACAGCAGGAACGGGCGGTCGGTCCCGTCGGGGTCGGCGACCTCGCGGGCGAAGACGGTGATGCGCCGCCCGCCCGGATCGTCGTGGTCCAGCGGCACGGCCCACTCGTGCTCGGTGGTCACCAGGCCGGGGGAGCGGTACGTGACGGGCATGCGCCTGTCCTACCAGCCGTCGCGGGTCGCGGTGCGCACGAGCGTCGTCCAGTCCTCGGTCACCCCGAGGCGGGCGCACAGCGCGAACAGGCCGCCGAGCATCCGCAGCGGCCACAGGTCGGCGGGCGGGACGGTCGTGCGGGCGGCGAGCATCGCGACCGCCTGCACGTGGGCCTCCAGGCGCTCGCCGATCGCCAGCAGCGCGTCCGCGTCGAGGCGGGCGGGGCCGTCGAGCAGCCCGTCGAGCAGCTCGCGGGCCAGGCGGTCGGCCTCCGGCCCGGCGTCGGCGGGCAGCCAGCCCAGGCCGTGCAGCGCCTTGCCCAGCGCCGCGGCGTCGCCCGCCGCGAGGGCGTCGAGCGCGGCGACGGCGCCGTCGGTGCGTCCGGCGTCCACGCGGCGCGCCGCACCGAAGTCCAGGAAGGCGACGCGCCCGTCGCCGAGCAGCAGCGCGTTGCCGGGATGTGGATCGGCGTGGACGGTGCCGAAGCGGGCCCCGCCGACGTGGAAGGCGACGAGCGCGCGCGCCACAGCGGGACGCTCGTCGGCGGTGGCCTCGAGCACGGGGCGTCCGTCGACCCAGTCGCTGACGAGCACGCGCTCGTGCGTGAGCGCGCTGTGGACGGCGGGGACGTGCAGGACCGGGTGATGACGCAGCGCACGGTGGAAGGCGCGCTGGGTGGAGCCCTCGTGCTCGAGGTCGAGCTCGTCGAGGATCCGCTCGCGCGCCTCGGCGACCAGGGCGGCCGGGTCGATCCGCGGGAACGCGGCGCCGAGCGGCCGCAGCAGCGCGTCGGCCAGGCCGAGGTCGGAGCGGACGACCTCGGGGATCCCCGGCCGGATGACCTTGACCGCCACCGGGCGGCCGCCGAGGACCCCGCGGTGCACCTGGGCGGCGGGCGTCACGGCGGCGGGCTCGCGCTCCAGGTCGTCGAGCTCGGACGTGGGCTTGACGCCCCATGCCTGCTTGAGGATCTTCTCGACGTCCTTGAAGGCGAGGGGGACGGCGGCCGCCTCGGCCGCCGCGTCGAGCTCGCGGACGATGGGGCGGCGGATGTCGGCCGGCACCGCGGCGGGGTCGACCACCGCGTGCAGGTGGGCGAGCGCGAGGCGGGAGGACGTCGTGTCGCGCCCGAGGCGCAGGGCCGTCTCGCCCAGGGAGCGCAGGGCGGCGAGCGCGCGGGCGTCGGGCACGGTCAGCGCCCCTCGCCGGGCGCGAGGGGGCGGGCGGATCGGGGCGGGCGCACGAGCGGATCGACGGGCACGCGCACACCGTGGCACGCGAGGGGCTGCGGCGCCTCGCCGCGGCGGGCCGGTGCGCGAGGATGGGGGCGCCCATGGTCCCGGACCTCTTCGAACGCCTGCCCGAGCAGTACTTCACCCGCATCCTGGCTGCCGTGGCGGCCGAGACGGGCCGGGCCGGGCCGCGCGTGATCGACCTCGGCCGCGGCAACCCCGACCTGCCGCCGCCGCCGCACGCCATCGAGGCCCTGCGGGCCGCGGTGCTCGAGGTGGATGGCCCCGCCATGCACGGCTACCCGCCCTTCCAGGGCCTGCCCGCGCTCCGCGCGGCGCTCGCCGGCCGCTACGCCGCCGAGCACGGCGTCGAGCTCGACCCGGACCGCGAGATCGCCGTCGTCCCCGGCACGAAGACCGCGATCATGCTGGTCGCCCTTGCCACGGCGCAGGCGGGCGACGCGGTCCTGCTGCCCGATCCCGGCTACCCCGACTACCGCTCGGGCGTGGCGCTCGCGGCCGCCCGCGCGGTCCCGGTCCCGCTCGAGGCGAGCGCGGGCTTCCAGCCCGACCTGGACGCCGTCGCCGCGGCCGACCGCGACGCCGCCCGCCTGCTCGTCCTCAACTACCCCTCCAACCCGTGCGCCGTCACCGAGCACCCCGGGACCTTCGAGGCGGCGGTGGCCTTCGCGCACGCGCACGGGACCTGGCTGCTCAACGACCTGGCCTACGGCTTCCTGGCGTTCGACGGCCGCCGGGCCCGCAGCGTGCTGGAGGTGCCGGGCGCCCGCGAGGTGGCGGTGGAGCTGTGGTCGTCGTCCAAGGTGCACGGCATGGCGGGCTGGCGCATCGGCTTCGTGGTCGGCGCGGCGGAGCTCGTCGGCCGGGTGCGGACGCTCGTGGACCACATGACCGCCGGGGTGTTCACCGGCCTCCAGCGCGGGCTGCTCGCCGCGCTGGAGGGCCCCCAGGACAGCGTCGCCGCCCGGCGTGCGGTGTACGCCCGGCGCCGGGACGCCCTCCTCGGGCCACTGCGCGACGCCGGCGCGCGGCTCGAGGTCCCGGAGGGGACCTTCTACGCCTGGTGGCGGTTGCCCGGCGGGCTCGACGCCGCGACGCTGCTGGCCCGCCACCGCGTCGCCGTCGCCCCCGGCGAGGGCTTCGGGAGCCGCGGGGCGGGCTGCGCGCGCCTGTCGCTCGCCGTCCCGGACGCGGACGTCGCCGAGGGCGCCGCGCGCCTGGCTGCGGCGCTTGGCGGCCACTAGGACGCCGCGCCCGCCGCGGCCGCGTGGCCCGCGAGGTCGACGTCGCCGGCGCGGGTCACCTCGGCATGCATGTTGAGCCGGATCATCTGCAGCGCCGCCTGCGCGAGGTCGGGCCGGATCCCGGCGACGGCGTCCTCCGGGACGACGACGGCGAACTTGCGCACGTAGGCATCCAGCGCCGTGTAGAGGATGCACTGCTCGGTCACCTGCCCCGCGAGGACCACGCGGTCGATCCCCTGCTCGCGCAGGAGGTAGTCGAGCTGGGTCTCGTAGAAGGCGGAGTGGCGCGCCTTCGTGAGGACGACGGCGCCCTCCGGCGGCAGGAGCGCCTCGACCAGGTCCCGGCCCGCCCCGTTCAGGGCGGCCTCGGTGAGCTCGCTGCGCGCCGCGGCCCAGTCGCCGTGGTTGTCGTTGACCCAGACCACCGGCACGTCCGCCTCCTGGGCACGCCGCACCAGGCGCGCGAGGCCGGGCAGGGCATCGCGGACGGAGGCCATCAGGTCCTCGGCGTCCTCGTGCTCGTAGGTGTTCAGCATGTCGATGATCAGCACGGCGGTGGGCATGGCCGGCCGATACCCGTCCTGACGCGAGCGTCACGCGGGCCGCTCAGGCGGTGAGCCGCTCCGCGCCCGCCGCGTCGATGGCGGCGGCGGAGGGACGGTCGCGCAGCGCGGCCAGCCACGCCGCGGCGCGCGGGTGCTCATCCGCGTCCGGCTGCAGGTCCGGGCGCCACTGCGGCAGGCGGACGGCCAGCGCCAGCCCGCCGAGGTCGGCGTAGGTGAACTGCTCGCCCACCAGCCACGGGCCCTCGTGGACGCCGAGGGCCTCCTCGAGCAGCGGCCACTGCTGTGGCACGCGCCCGAGCAGCCGCTCCACGATGTCCTCGGGGTCGTCCGGCGCCATGCCGAAGGCCATCTTGCGCAGACCGAGGAAGAGGCTGCGCACCGGAGCGTCGTCGAGCCACTTCGCCCAGCTGCGCGCCCACCCGCGCAGGTCCGGGTCGGCCGGCCACAACGCGGGCTCGGGGTAGGCCTCCTCCAGCCACTCGCAGATCACCGTCGAGTCGCGCAGGACGACCCCGTCGAGCTCCAGCACGGGCACGCGGTTGACCGGGTTGAGCTCGCGCAGCTGCGGGGGCCTGCGGACCGGGTGGATCTCGACGAGCTCGACGGGCACGCCCTTCTCCGCGAACGCGGCGCGGGCCTTGCCGGAGAAGGGCGACGTCCGGAACGTCCACAGGCGGGGAGGCTGGGGCACTGGCGGTCCTCATGATGGTGGCTGGCGGCAACCGAGCCGCGGGGCCCGGGCCCGTGACCCTAGACCGCGGTTCCCATTCGTCCAAGACGCAAGGCGACGCGCCGCCTAGCCTCCGGCCCATGACCGACCGCCCAGCCATGCTCATCCCGACGCTGCGCTACCACGACGCACCCGCCGCGGTCGCGTGGCTGCAGCAGGCGTTCGGCTTCAGCGCCGACATGGTGGTGGACGGGCCGAACGGCACGGTCGCCCACGCCCAGCTGAGCCTCGGCCCCGCCGTGGTGATGCTCGGGTCGGCCCCCCAGGACGCACCGCCGCCCGGCACCGGGGCCGTCCTGGGCGGGATCTACGTCGCGCTGGCCGACGACGCCGCGGTCGACGCCCACCACGACCGCGCCGCGGCGGCAGGCGCCCGGATCACCCGGCCGCTGGAGGACATGGACTACGGCGGCCGCGGCTACTCCACCGAGGACCTCGAAGGCCACCACTGGAGCTTCGGGGCCTACCGCCCCTGACGAGCCTCGGCGTCGGTTGACCGCCGGCCGGGCCCGCCCGTAGGTTCGGCGGCATGCCCGGCCGCGCTCGTCATCGCGCCCTCGCGCTCCTGCTCCTCGCTGCCGCGGGCCTGGCCCTCGCCGGTGGCGGCGCGGTGGCGTTCACCACCTTCCGTGTCAGCGGGCCGTCGGTGGTCCGGGTCGGCCAGGAGGTGCGCTTCCCCACGCGCGGGCTGCGGCCGAACGAGCGGATCACGGTGAGCCTCGCGCCGACGCTCAACCGCGGCGGCAACTGCTGCGGCATCGACGTGATCCGCCGCGCCCGCGCGGACGCCAAGGGCGAGGCGATCCTGCATTTCAGGTGGCCGTCGCGCTTCTACAACGGCGACCAGCCGGTTGCCTGGCGCAACGGCGCCAAGGCCGACGTCATCGTCCTGGCCGGGTCGGGTCGCGGCCTGCGGGTCGTGCGCGTGCGAACGCGCTGACCCGCCCGCCGACGAGCAGCCGCACGGCGACGGGGGCCAGCAGCACCATCACGAGCAGGCGCAGACCCTGGACCGCCACGATGAACGTCGTGTTCGCCCCGGCGCCCACCGCCGCGGCCAGGACCGCGTACAGCCCGCCCGGCGTCGTGGCGAGGTAGGCGTCCAGCAGCGAGACCGACGTCGTGGCGTCGAGGGCCACGGCCAGGCCGAAGCAGGCCACGAGCAGCGCCACGACGGTCACGAGCACCGGGACGAGCAGCCGGCCGGCCTCCCGCACCGTGGCCGTGGTGAAGCGGAGGCCGACCTGCAGCCCGATCAGCACGAAGGCGGTCTCGCGCAGGAGCGCCGGGACCGCGAAGCCCACCCCGGACAGGGTCAGCGCCCCCGACAGCAGCATCGGCCCGAGCAGCCCGGCGGCCGGCAGGCGGACCCGCCGGCCCAGGACCATGCCCAGCGGCGCGGACACGAGCGTCACGAGCCAGCCGCGGACGTCCCCGAGGATCGGGTCGTGCGCGACCGCGGCGGCCCCGGCGTGGTCGCCCGGGAAGGCGACGGCGACCAGCAGCGGCGTGAGGAGGACGACCACGAGCACGCGCACGTACTGCATGAAGGCCACGAGCCGGTCGTCGGCCCCGAGCTCGTCGGCCATGCTGACGATGCCAGAGGCGCCACCGGCCACCATCCCGAGCGCCGCGGTGGGCCGGTCGACGCCCGTCGCGCGCGCCAGCCCGACGCCGGCGGCGAGCGTCAGGCCCAGCGTCGCCGCGCTGACGAGCGCGACGGGCACCCAGTCGTGCCCGAGCGCCCGCAGCGAGGAGGACTGCAGGTAGGCGCCGAGCGTGACCCCGGTCACGCCCTGTGCGGCGTTCACCGACCAGCCCGGCAGGTCGAAGCGGTCGGGGCGGACGAGGGCGACCGCGAGGCCGACGAGCAGGGCGCCGAAGAGGTACGGGGAGGGGAAGCCGAGCGCGCCGAGCGACCAGCCCACGGCTGCGGTGGCGGCGCCGAGGAGCACCCATGGCGCCGTCCTGCGCACCGCGCTCACGCTAGCGATCGCCCCTCGGGACGGGATCCAGCCTCCTAGAGTGGGGGGCGTGGCGACGGTGTGGACGATCGGGTACGAGAAGCTGCTGCCGGGCGCGCTGGTCGCCGAGCTCGCGGCCGCCGGCATCGAGCGCGTGATCGACGTCCGCTTCCGCCCGCAGTCGCGGCGCCCCGGGATGTCGAAGACGCGCCTGGGCGCCCTGCTGGCCGAGCACGGCATGCGCTACGAGCACCGCCGCGCGCTCGGCACCCCACCCGACCTGCGCCACCTCTACCGCTCCGGCCACGTCGCCCAGGCCGCGGCGGGCTACCGCGACCACGTCGAGGCGAGCGCGGCGGGTGAGCTCGACGCGCTGGCGGCCGAGCTCGGCGCCGGCCCCCGGACCGCGCTGCTGTGCCTCGAGGCCGAGCCCGGCGAATGCCATCGCCGCGTGGTCACCGACGCGCTGCGGGCGCGGCGCGCGGGCCTGCGCGTCGTCGACCTCTAGGCGGCGCGCCGTGACGAGTCCGAGCCGACCGCTCCCGCGCCCCGGGATGGTCGTCGGCGTCGTGCACCTCGGCGGCGTGGCCGCGGGGACGATCGAGGAGGTCCGCGACGAGGGCCGCACGCTCGTCGTCGACGGGCAGGCGTTCACCCTGCGTCGTCTGACCGGGCACTTCGTGCTCGAAGACCAGCCGTATTACGGGACGCGGCTCTCGCTGCTGTGGCAGGCTCCAGGGCCATGAGCGCGCGCGGCGGCATCGACCTCGGCGGCACGAAAGTCCAGGCCGTGGTGATCGACGCCCAGCATCAGGTTCTCGGGCAGGCGCGGGTGCCCACGCCCACCGAGGGCGGCCCGCAGGACGTGGCCGATGCCCTGGCCGGCGCGATGCGCGAGGCCGCGGAGGTCGCGGGCGTCGAGGTCGGGTCGCTGGACGGGATCGGCGTCGGGTCGCCCGGCGGCGTGGACGCGGGTGCGGGGACCGTCCGCGGCGCCGGCAACCTCCCGGGCTGGGCGGGGACCTTCGCGCTCGGTCCCGCGCTCCAGGTTGAGCTCGGCGTCCCGGCCCACCTCGGCAACGACGTCCAGGTCGCCACGGACGCGGAGGCCGCCCTCGGCGCCGGCCGGCCCTTCCACTCCCTGCTCGGCGTGTTCTGGGGCACCGGCGTCGGCGGCGGCATCGTGCTCGACGACCGGCCGTGGATCGGGCGCGGCGCCGGCGGCGAGCTCGGGCACGTGGTCGTCAAGGAGGACGGCCGGGTGTGCCCGTGCGGGCGCAAGGGCTGCGTGGAGGCCTACGCGGGCCGGGGGGCCATGGAGGCGCGCGCGCGCAAGCTCGTCGAGGAGGGCCGGCACACCGACCTGTTCAAGATCATGGAGGAGCGCGGCCGGACACGGCTGACCAGCGGGATCTGGGAGCGCGCGCTCGAGCACGGCGACCCCATGGCCCACGAGCTCATCGACCGGGCCGTCGCCGCGATCGCCACCGGCGTGGCGTCGGCGATCAACCTGCTCGACGTGGAGGCCGTGATCATCGGCGGCGGCCTCGGCATCCGCCTCGGCCAGCCGTACGCCGACCGCATCCTCGAGGAGATGCGCCCGCACCTGTTCCGCGACGACCGGCCGCCGGCCGTCCTGGTCGCCCAGCTGGGCGACCTCGGCGGGGCGATCGGCGCGAGCCTGCTCGTCCCGGGCGCGGCGCCGACGCCGGCCACGGCGTAGGCATGGGGGAGCGCCCGCTCGACGTGCTCGCGCGCTGGGAGGACCACGGCGCGGTCTGGCGCGTGCGCTCGCTCACGAGCACCGAGGCGGTCGTCGATCTGTGCGCGTGCACCGGGGAGCGCGTGGACGAGCTCCGATCGGGCGACCCCGAGCTGCTGCGCGAGCTCGCCCGGAGGCCGAGCTCCGAGGCGCCGGCCTAGCGAACGCGCTCTAGGTGCAGGGGTCGCCGGGGGCCTGCGCGTGCGCCTCGAGCGTGGCGCGGACCGCGTCGGCGCGCAGCGCGCCCATGGGCCCGACCATCGCGGCGACGAGGGGGTGGGCCGTCTCGTCGGCGCCGCGCATCCAGCCGCGCAGCTCCCGGGTGGCCAGCCACTCGTCGAGGGCGTCGTGCAGCGCGACCATCCGCGCCAGCGGCAGCGTGACCGTCTTGTGGCCCTGGGCCTCGGCGTAGCCGGCGAGCTCGTCGACGACGCCGGTGAGCTCGCGCATGGCCAGGACGTCGTCCGTGCTCAGCGTCGCGCCGCGGTGGCGCTCGGTCCGGATCTCGCTCGCGGCGTGCGCGGCCGCGGACAGCTGGTCGGCCGAGAGGTCGAAGGCGACGTTGCAGACCGGGGCGCCTTCCGGGTCGCGAAGCATGAGGATCTCTGCATGGACCACGACACCACGGTAGCGGGACCGCTGGTCGCGCTGCGGCAACAGTCGTCCACGCCGCTTGACTCGCGGCCTGGACGGGTGTCCGGGATCAGCGCCCGGCCGCGACCTTCTCGTCCGCGGTCACGGTGGTCACCGGCAGCCCCAGCCCGCCGATCTTGCTCGGCAGGTCGAGCCGCAGCCACCGCGAGACCCGCCGGCTGAGCGTGGAGACGATGACCTCGTCGAAGCCCTGCAGGTTGACGGCGTCCTGCACCGCCGCGAGCGGCTCGGCGACGCCGATCATGCCCTCGACCGGCGCGCCTGCGGCGCCCTCCAGCAGCGGCAGCGCGAGGTCGAGCACCTCCTCGGCCTCGGAGTGCGTGGCGTCCTCCGGGTCCATCACCCGCTCGAAGCCGTGGACGGTGTTCGGCACCAGCAGGGTGAACGTGCACGGTCCTCGGGCGGCGCGCTCGCGGACTGCCTCGAGCAGTGCGGGCGTGGCCGCGGTCCTGTGCGCGACGACGAGCACACGGCTGGGGGCGGAGGCTTCCATGGTGGGGCTCCTCTCGCTGGCTGGTGAGGTCGCCGATCGTCCCACGCGTGGGGCCCTGGCGCCACCCGGGGGCCACGGGTGGCCCGTTCGGGCGTCTGGCATGCCGGGGCCGGGGGACACGTCACCGTCATGCGCCCGCCGGCCAGGCCCGGTCCCCGCCATCCCGCGGGGCTCAGCCCGGGAGCTGGGCGGCGACGAGGACGTTGCCGACCGCGTCGCGGAGGTGCAGCGAGCGCGTCCCGGCGTCCTCGCGCTCGGCCCAGACCTCCACGTCGGCCGCGCGCAGGCGGTCGCGCAGCGCGTCGAGGTCGTCGGCGTAGAGCACGAGGAGCGGGTGCCCGCCCGCCTGACGGCCCACCAGCGCGCGATCCTCGTCCGTGCGGGCCGGCAGCACCCAGACCCCGGGGCCATCGAGGCCCGCCGACCCGAGGTGCAGGTAGCGCAGGCCGTCCGCCTCCTCGTCGTGGAGGACGGTGAAGCCCAGGACGTCGCGGTAGAACGCGAGCGCCGCCTGCTGGTCGTGGACCAGCAGGACGACGCGGCCGAGGGTGGGGGCGGTGGACACGCGGCCACGATACGGCCCCCGCCCGCCCTCGGCCGCGCACGGCCCCTCGGAGGACTTGCCGCTACGCGTGCGCCCGTGCGGCCACGGAGTCGTAGATCATCTCGCAGCCGTCGACGGACTCGGCCTCGGCGCCGGCGGCGGCGAGCATGCGGTCGCGCAACGGGGCGATCGCGTCCCCGCTGGCCCGCATCTGCTGGGGCGAGCCCCAGTAGGTCACGGCGAACGCCTTGCCGGTGGAGGGGTCCAGCAGCGCCCGGATGCCCTGGAAGCCGTCGATGGCCTCGAGCTCCGCGGTCGCGTCGCGGAGGACGCCGACGATGGCGTCCGCCTTGGTCTGATCGGTGTGGAAGGTGGTGACGCGCGCGTGCATGTGAGCCTCCGGTGGCCGTGAGGTGGACCCACGGGACGCTAGGCGCATCCGCCGCGCCGCGGGCGTCCGTTCGTATAGGCCCGGCGCTGCGCCGCCGCGGCGCGCTACACGAGCGCGTGCGCCACGGACACGAGCACCTCGATGACCGCGACGAGGACGGCGAGCAGCAGCGCGAGCGCCGCGACGCCGAGCACGACGACCACCTGCACCGAGCGGTGCGCGAGCTGCCGCCCGGCGCGGCGGGTGGGCTCCGGCAGCCGGTGCTCGAAGGCCATGAACAGCGCCATGCCGAGCACGCCGCGGCCGTACGCGTCGCGCTCGGCCTCGGCGACGCGGGCGCTCCAGCGCGCGGCCATCTCGCGTGCCTCGCGGCGCCTGCGCACCGCGCGGACGGGCAGGTTGCGCGAGCGGTCCTCCCAGTAGGCCAGGGCCTCGCGGGCGTCGTCGAGCTCGTCCGGACCGGCGGCGGGCCGGGTGCCGGGGCGGTCCAGGACGGCGAACGCGGGCATGCCCGGAAGGG
>JAXDGY010000387.1:0-2814 GCA_034664785.1 Solirubrobacteraceae bacterium | reverse complement strand
TCGACCCCGAAGACGCGCTGGTCGAGCGGCTGCTGCGCCGCCCACACAGCCGCGGCGGCGGCGCCGGCGAGTGCGCCTCTGAGAGTTCGGGTTCGGTCGAGGGCCATGCCGCGACTGTAACGCCCCGGGCGGCCTTGGTGTACGGAATCGGCGAGGAGGACTCACCCACACTATGGATCACAGACAGCTGCACGCACGCGCCCGGACCAAGGGCGTCAACCCCATCGTCTACTGGCTGATGCGCGCCTGGCTGCAGCCGTTCGCGCACCTCTACTGGCGGCTGAGCCGGATCGGGCGCGAGCACGTCCCGGCGAGCGGGCCCGTGATCTTCGTCTCCAACCACCGGTCGTTCATCGACCCGTTCATCCTCGGCCTCTGCAACCGCCGTCCGGTGTACTACGTGGCCAAGGAGGAGCTCTTCCACAACCGCGCCCTGGGATGGTTCCTCAGCTCGCTCGGCGCGTTCCCGGTGCGACGCGGCGCAGGCGACGCGGACATGATCGAGACGGCCAAGGCGATCCTCAAGCGCGGCGACCCGGTCCTGATCTTCCCCGAGGGCACGCGCACGCGCCCGGGCGCGCTGGGCAAGCCCAAGCGCGGCGTCGGCCGGCTCGCGCTCGAGACCGGTGCGACGGTCGTCCCGGTCGCGATGATCGGCACCGAGGCGATCCGCAAGGGCATCCGCGTCCGCCCGCACAAGATCCGCGTGCGCATCGGCGCGCCGCTGAACTTCCCGCAGGTCGACCAGGCGACGTCGCAGCTCGCGGCGGCGGTCACGGACCGCATCTGGCCGCTGGTGATGCTCCAGTGGGAGTGGCTCGGCGGGCTGCCGCCGCTGCGGCGCGCCGCGGTCATCGGCGGGGGCTCGTGGGGCACGGCGATGGCCGTCGCGCTCGCCCGCGCCGGCATCGACGTCGACCTCGGCACGCGCACCCGCGCGCAGGCGGATCTGATGGCGGCCTCGCGCCGCAACGAGCACTACCTCCCCGGCATCGACCTCCCGGCGCGCGTCCGGCCCGTCAAGGCGTCGGAGCTCGAGCTCTCAACGCACGACCTCGTCGCGTTCGCGGTCCCCGCGGCCGAGCTGCCCGCGGTCGTGGCCGAGCACGGCCCGGCCATCACGCTGCGCACCGGCGTCCTCGTCCTCTCCAAAGGCCTCGTCCCGCCGCTCGGCACGCTGCCCCGCGCCTTCGTGGCCGAGCGCACCCACGCCTGGGCGACCGGCGTCCTCGGCGGCCCCGCCCACGCCGTCGAGGCGCTCGAGGGCGGCGCGAGCCTGGTCCTGGCCGCCAAGGACGACGCCTTCGCCCGCCAGGTCAGCGTCGCGCTCTCCGCCGCCAAGCTGCAGGTCAGCCACACGACCGACGTCGTCGGCGTCGAGCTCGCGGGCTGCGCGAAGAACGCCGCCGCGCTGGCGGCCGCCGCCGCCGGCCCCGCCGGCCCCAACTCCGCCGGCGCCGCCGCGGGCAAGGTCTTCGCCGAGGTCGACGCCTTCGCGCGCGGCTACGGCTCCAAGCCCGAGACGTTCGCCGGGCTCGCCGGGACGGGCGACCTCGTCGCCACCGTGCTCGCCGAGGGCTCGCGCAACCGCCGCGCGGGCGAGCTGCTGGCCCAGGGCATGCCGGCCGCCGACATCGCGGGCGCGCTCGGCCAGACGCCCGAGGCCGTCGCCTGCGTCCCGCTGCTGGCGGCGCGCCTCAAGCAGGCGGGCGTCGACGCCCCTGCGCTCAACGGGCTCGCGGGCATCATCGAGGGCAAGGTCGATCCCGAGCGCTGGACCGCGAGCCTGACGGCGCCCAGACCGCCGCAGAGCCGAAAAAGGGCAAAGGCCGCGTAGGATTCTTCAACGGGCTCCTTCCGAGGTAGTGTCCGTGCCGCATGGCCCCAGCACCGGACAAGGCCAGGCTCGACGCCGAGTTCTCCGAGCTCTACCGGGCCCATCTGAAGGACGTCTACTCGTACTCGTACTACCGCGTCGGGAACCATCACGACGCGGAGGACCTGACCGAGCAGACGTTCCTGCAGGCCTACAGGCACTTCGCGCGCGCCCAGGAGGAATCCCAGGGCCGCCCGCTGCGACCGTGGCTGATCCGCATCGCCCACAACCTCGCGGCGAACTACTACCGCGACCGCTCGCGCCGCCCGCAGACCAACATCGACGACGCGGGCGCGATCTCCACGCCGCACACGACCGAAGGGCTGGTCGAGGATCGTGACGACCTCGCCCGCATCCTGCGCGGCGTCCAGCTGCTGCCCGACGACCGCCGGGAGGCGCTGATCATGCGCTTCGCCCTCGGCATGGACAATCGCGAGATCGCCCGCGCCCTGCACCGCACCGACGGCGCCACCAAGGTGTTGTTGCATCGTGCCATCCGTCAGCTCGAGGAGATCGTCCAGGCCGACATGAACGGAAAGGGGCCCGATGCCTGAGCAGGGCTCGACCTTCGAGGACATGGAGCGCCTGCTGCGCGCCGCGCTCGCGCCGGTCGACCCGCCGATCCACCTGCAGCGCCGCGTCGAGAACACGCTCGACTCGGTGCTCGAGCTGGCCGCGGACGAGTTGGAGTCGTGGGAGTTGGTCGCGATCAAGGACCCGCGCAACTGGCCGCGGGCCGCGATCGGCCCCGCCACGGCGATCGTCGTCGGCTCCGGCGCGGCGGTCGGCCTCGTCGTCCTGCGCACCCAGCGCAAGCGCCACAAGCGGCGCGCGCAGTCCAAGGGCGTCCGTGACCTCGCGGTGCGCACCGTGCGCGACGCCGCGCGCGAGGCGAAGAAGGTCTACGACGAATTGGCGCCGGATTAACTGATCCAACC
>JAXDGY010000386.1:0-4747 GCA_034664785.1 Solirubrobacteraceae bacterium | reverse complement strand
CCTGCCACAACGACCTGCTCAGGGCCAACCTGCTGCGCACGCCGGAGGGCCTGCGCCTGGTGGACTGGGAGTACGCGGGCATGAACGACCGCTGGTTCGACCTCGGGAACCTCGCCGCGAACAACGGTCTGGAGGCGGAGGACGAGCGCGTGCTGCTGAGGGCCTATTGGGACGAGGAGCCGACGCCGCGCCGCCTCGCCGCGCTGGCGCTGATGCGGTTCATCTCGGACTTCCGGGAGGCGATGTGGGGGGTCGCGCAGACCGTCCTCTCCGACCTGGACGTCGACTACGTGGCCTATGCCGCCGAGCACTTCACGCGCCTGCGCGACCGCGCCCGGGACCCGCGGATGGAGACGTGGCTGGCGGACGCGTCGGGGCAGCCGCCGGCCTGAGCGCGGCGGCGCAGGGGTGCGGGGGCCCGATCGCGGGTAGCCCGCTCGTCATGCCGACCGAACCGCAGCCCGTGACCCTCCGCGACGTCGTCTTCCGCGCCGTCGACGTCTGCGACGAGAGCGGCGTCGACGCGGGGCTGGGCGAGCTGCTCGAGCGCTTCGAGGACGCCGACGAGCCCGTGGGCAACCCGTCCGTCGCCCGCGCGCGGATCGACGAGGCCCTCGGGGCTCTCGACCCCGACGCGTCCGACGGCGCGCTGCAGACCGCGGGCGCCGTGGCGGTCTACCTCGCCTACCGCCGCGACGAGGTCGGCGACGCGCCCGGCGAGCTCCTGCGCCTGGCGGTCCGCGCCGAGTTCGACGGCGACCCGCCCGACCCGGTGGCGCAGTTCGTGGCCGGCGCCGGCGTCTCCTGGTGACGCGGGCGGCCGTGCGGGGCGGCCGCCGCCCGCCCCGCACGCCGCCCACGGCGCTACGGCGTCAGCTTGTCGGCGACCTTGCCGACGAGGCTCTGGCCGTTGTTGGCCACCTCGCCGAGCGGCTCGTCGCCGAGGCCCGCCCCCTGGCGCAGCTTGCGGGCGATCTCCGCGATCTCCTGCGGCGCGTAGTCCGGGGCGAACGCCGAGGCGTGCGACGGCAGGTCGTAGGGCGGGAAGCCCTCCGGCGGGTGGTCGACGACCTCCAGCGGCTGGCCGTCCTCGGGGTGGGGCCCGTTGAACACCGCCACGATCTCGCGGTAGTCGTCGGGGGAGAAGCGGTACAGCTTGCGGTGCTCTCCGCGCTCGAGGTAGGGCCGGCACTCGGGGATCTTGTCCGTCGGGATCCGTGGGGACGGGAACAGCTTCATCAGGTCCGCGCCCGTCAGCCGCTCCAGCGCCCGCGCATAGGCGACCTGGTGGACCCCGCCGCGGATCAGCAGGTAGCCCGTGAGCGCCCTGGCCGCCGGGTGGTCGACCGTCTCGTACACCCGCAGCTTGTTCGACCGGGCGCCGGTCTCGAGGAAGAAGTTGTGGGTGAGATCCTCCACGAGGTCGCCCGACGAGAACACGTAGTCGCCGTTCCAGGGGTTCCCCATGGAGTCCTTCGGCAGGGAGCCGCCGCCGCCCCCGATGAACTGCTGGCGGAACGGCGCGTCCTTGATGGAGGCCAGCGGCGTGGACGCCGGGTCCTGCGGCTCCTCGGGGATCGACCCCGTGAGCATGGTGTTGATGGCGGCCGACACGACCTCGATGTGGCCGTACTCCTCGGCGGCGATGTTCGCGATGAGGTCGAAGAACGGCCGCGCGCCGCGCCGGTTGCGGAAGTTGAACGACTGGAACGTGTAGTTCATCAGCGTCGACATCTCGCCGAACCGGCCGCCCATCAGCTCCTGGACGTGGGCGGCGCCCACGGGATCGGGCTCGGACGGCGGCGGCAGCTCGACGGCAAGCCGGTCGATGCGGTGGATCATCAGCGTCTCCTTCGGTTGGGTGACGCCGGGGCGCTACCCGTCTGCCCGCGGCCGCAACGTGGGGGAAGACGTGGGCCAGAAACATGACGCCCCCGTCACGTTGACTGGTAGAGTCCTGCGGCGTGACACCGGGTCAAGCTGCGCACGACTTCGACTGGCTGGTCATCGGCTCGGGCTTCGGCGGCAGCGTCAGCGCGCTGCGCCTGAGCGAGAAGGGATACCGGGTCGGCGTCCTCGAAGCCGGCGGCCGCTTCCGCGACGAGGACTTCCCGCGGAGCACCTGGGACCTGCGGCGGTACTTCTTCGCGCCGAAGCTCGGGCTGCGCGGCATCTTCCGCGTCTCGCAGTTCAAGGACGTCGCGGTGCTGAGCGGCGCGGGCGTCGGCGGCGGCTCGCTGGGCTACGCCAACACGCTCTACCGCGCCCCGCGCGCGTTCTACGAGGACCCGCAGTGGCGTGACCTCGACGCCGACTGGGCGGGGGCGCTCGCCCCGCACTACGACGAGGCGGAGCGCATGCTCGGGGTCGTCGACGTCGTCACGGACGATCCCGCCGACGACCTACTGCGCGCCTTCGGCGACCACGTCGGGGTGGCCGCGAGCTACGCGAAGACCCGCGTCGGCGTCTACTTCGGCGAGGGCCCGGGCGTGACCGCGCCCGACCCGTTCTTCGAGGGCGACGGCCCGGAGCGCACCGGGTGCATGCAGTGCGGCCGCTGCATGGTCGGCTGCCCGCACGGCGCGAAGAACACGCTGGTCAAGAACTACCTGCACCTGGCGGAGCGCGCGGGGGCCGAGATCCGGGCCGACACGGAGGTCGTCGACGTCCGGCCGCTCGGCGCCGAGGACGGCTCCGACGGCTACGCGGTCACCGTCGAGCGCACGGGGCGCTGGCTGCGCCGCGAGCGCCGCACGCTGACCGCCGGCTCCGTCGTGCTCTCGGGCGGCGCGCTGGGGACCAACCGCCTGCTCGCGCGCTGCAAGCTGAACGGCTCGCTGCCGCGCCTGTCCGAGCGCCTCGGCGAGCTCGTGCGCACGAACAGCGAGGCGATCCTCGCGGTGACGCTGCCGCAGGAGCTGCCCGACATGAGCAAGCGCGTGGCGATCAGCGGCTCGATCTACCCCGACGCCAACACCCACATCGAGACCGTCTCCTACGGCGTCGCCGGGAACTCGATGCAGCTGCTGTTCACGCTGCTCGTCGGCGACGGCACGAAGCTGACCCGCCCGCTGAAGCTCCTGCGCGAGATCGCGCGCCATCCCCGGCGCTTCGCCCAGATCCTCTGGCCGCGGGCATGGTCGCGGCGGACGATCATCCTGCTCGTCATGCAGTCCCTGGACAACGCGATCGCGCTGCGCGCGCGGCGGCTGCCCGGGGGTGGGGTGAGGCTCCAGACCGAGCAGGACCCGGAGCGGCCGAACCCGACGTTCATCCCGGTGGCCAACCAGGCCGCCGCGTGGATCGCCGAGCAGACCGGCGGGATCGCGCAGAGCTCGATCATGGAGGCGCTGGCCAACGTGCCCACCACCGCGCACATCCTCGGGGGCGCCGTGATCGGCGCCGACCCCTCGCGCGGCGTGGTCGACGCGTCCCACCGCGTCTTCGGGTACCGCAACCTCGTGGTCTGCGACGGCTCGGTGGTCCCGGCGAACATCGGGGTCAACCCGTCGCTCACCATCACCGCCCTCGCCGAGCGCGCGATGTCGCTCGTGCCGCCGAAGGGCCTGGAGGCCTTCGCCGGGGTGGCAGACCCGGCGCCGGCCGCTTCCGCCTGAACGGCAGCGCGAACGCTGCCACCATGGGGACATGAGCGTCTCCAGCCCCGTCCAGCTCGACCGCACGCGCATCGCCGAGCTGACGGCTCGGGAAGCCCGGCGCCTCGACGAGCGCACGACGCAGTCCAAGGAGATGTACCGCAGCGCGGCGGAGGTGCTCAGCGGCGGCGTCGCCTCCTCCTACCAGGCGCGCGACCCGTGGCCCATCTACCTCGAGCGCGGTGTCGGGCCGGTCGTGTGGGACGTCGACGGCAACGAGATGCTCGACTTCCACAACGGCTTCGGCTCGATGGTGCAGGGCCACGCGCACCCGGCGATCGGCGCCGCGGTCAACGAGCGCTACGCGCTCGGCACCCACTTCGCCGCGCCGACGCAGGACGCGGTGACGGTCGCCGCCGAGCTCAAGCGCCGCTGGGGCCTCCCGCGCTGGCGGTACACGAACTCGGGCTCGGAGTCGACGATGGACGCCATCCGCATCGCCCGCGCCTACACGGGCCGCGACACGGTGCTGAAGATCTTCGGCTCCTACCACGGCCACCACGACACGGTCATGGTCTCCATCGGCGTCGCCTACGACCAGATCGGCCCGCACGACCGCCCGAACTCGCTGCCCTACGGCGCCGGGATCCCGCAGTCCGTCGTCGACCAGGTCGTCGCCGTGCACTTCAACGACGCCGCGTCGATGGAGAAGCGGATCGTCGAGCTCGATGCCGAGGGCCGCAAGCCGGCCTGCGTGATCATGGAGGCGGCGATGATGAACCTCGGGGTCGTCCTCCCCGAGCCCGGCTACCTGGAGGCCGTGCGGGAGATCACCGCGCGCCACGGCGTCGTCCTGATCTTCGACGAGGTGAAGACCGGGCTGACCATCGCGCCGGGCGGGGCCACGGAGCGGTGGGGCGTCACGCCCGACCTCGTGACCCTGGCCAAGGCGCTCGGCGGCGGGCTGCCGACCGGCGCCATCGGCGGCACCGAGGAGGTCATGTCCGTCGTCGAGGACGGCAGCGTCTACCAGGTGGGCACCTACAACGGGAACCCGCTGGGCATGGCCGCCGCCCGCGCGAACCTGCTCGACGTGCTGACGCCGGAGGCGTACACGCACCTCGATGCGCTCAACGACCGCATCCTGGAGG
>JAXDGY010000385.1:0-11079 GCA_034664785.1 Solirubrobacteraceae bacterium | reverse complement strand
GTCAGCGCGAGGCCGGCGCGACGCCGCCGACCACCCCGCCCACGCGCCGCGCTCTCACCGTCTCCTCACGCGGCAGCGGCCGGGCGCAGCACGGCGTCACCGGCCAGGCGGGCCGCCGACGCCGGGTCGTGCGACGGCAGGTAGACCGTCGGGTGCAGTGCGGCGTGGCGGAGGATCGTGTCCATCGTGGCGAGGGCGACCTTGGCGCTGGGGGACACCGCGTCCACGTGGCGGGCCAGCAGCTGCGCCTCGTCGTAGCTCGCGTCCCCCGCGATCAGCCGGTGCAGCTCGCCCTCGACGACGAGCACCGAGCTGTGACCGGGGGTGTGCCCCGGGGTGGGGACCACGAGGACGTCCGCCGCGGCGGTCAGCGCATGGCTGCGGGCGAAGGCCCCGGCCGGGGGGCCGTCGAAGGTCAGCTCGACGGGGTCGAACGGCTCGGGCAGCGGCTGGTGGGTGACGCGCTGGATCACGCGCGCCAGCGGCGTGGCGGCGGCCCTGACCTCCGCGGCGCTCACCAGCACGCGCGCCCCGGGGAGATGCCCTAGCCCGTTCATGTGATCGCCGTGCAGGTGGGTGAGGACGACCGTGCGCACGTCCGCCGGATCGAGCCCCGCGGCGCGCAGCCCCGGGCCGAGCTCCTCCTCCGGCGAGAGGTCGAAGCGCGCGAACGGGGCGTCGCGCACCCCGGCACGCTCGCCGGTGTCGACGACGATGAGGCCCTCGGGGTGCTCGATGGCCCAGGCCAGCACCGGCAGCGGCTCGGTCCACGGGCCGGTGACCAGCGCCGCCCGCCGGGCCGGCCCCGGCACGCCGCGTCGCATGCGCTCCCTGATCCGCACCTGGCCCGTCCGGATCGGGTGGATCCGCATCGCCGCCTCCGAGGTTCGCCGTCGAGGTCCGTCGCGACGAACCTACCTCGCCAGGCGCCGCGCGCTCACGTCGTGCCGGCGCCGGGCGCGGGCGCCCAGGCGGGCAGGCGCAGCTCGAAGGACGCGCCGCCGTCGGCGGGCAGCGCCCGCAGGCGCCCGCCCATGCGCTCCGCGAGGCCCCGCGCGAGCGGCAGCCCGAGGCCGAAGCCGGGGTGGCGGCCCGCGGCAGGGCCGCGCTCGAAGCGGCGGAACAGCCGCTCGCGATCCTCGTCCGACAGGCCGGGCCCCTCGTCGCTGACGCGCACGACCGCGTCGTCGTCGCGGCCGATCGCCACGGTGATCGTCCCTGCGCCGTAGGAGCGCGCGTTGTCGAGCAGCGCCCGTAGGACGCGCAGCGCGGCCGTCGGGTCGGCGAGGGCGTGGACGGGGGCGTCGCCCTGCACGACCAGCACGCGGCCTTCGGCGGCGAGCACGTCGGCCAGCTCGGCGCGCAGGACGGCGGCCAGCTCGACGAGCTCGAGCGGCTCGCTGGTCAGCGGGCCCTGCCCGTCGATCCGGTTGAGATCGAGCAGGTCGGTGGCCAGGCCGACGAGCCGGTGGGTCTGGTGCAGCGCCGCCTCGGCCCGGACGCGAGCCGCTGCCGGGTCTGCCCGGGCGCCGCCGTCGAGGCCCTCCTGCAGCAGCTCGAGCGTCCCCTGCAGCGTGGCCAGCGGGGTGCGGAGCTCGTGCGAGGCGGTCGCCAGGAACGCCTGGCGCGCGGCCTCGTCCTCCACCAGCCGCGCGCGCATGGCCTCCAGTGCGGCAGCCACCTCCCCCACCTCGTCCGGTGGGCCCACGTCCACGCGATGGCCGAGCCCCTGGTCGCCCAGCGCGCGGGCGTCGTCGCGGAGCCTGCGCAGCCGGCGCAGCAGGCCGCGACTCAGCGCCAGGGCGAGCAGCAGCGCGACCCCCGCCCCCACGGCGGCCGCCGTCGGCAGCGCGCGTCGCACGACGTGCGCGGCGGCCGTCGTGTCCCCGAGCGGCTTGCGGAGCACGAGCGTGAGGCGTCCGTGGGGACGCGGGACGCCGGCCACCACGATCGCCTCGCCGTCGCGGATGCCCTCGCGCACATCCGAGGCCCGGGCGAGCTTGGCGTCCTCGAGGCGCTCGAGCTCGCCCGTCCCGGGCAGCCGGCGGTCCGGGTCGGTGTCCGCGAGCGACTCGCCCTCGGCGGTGTACAGGGCCACGCGGCCGCCCGTGCGGCGCTGGAGGTCGCGGACGAGCCGCCGGACGCTCGGCGATCCCTGGGTCAGCCGCCGCTGGGGGAGCGCGACGAGCCCGAAGCGCGCCGTGACCGCGAGGTGGCGCAGCTCGGTCAGGCGGTCCTGCTGCAGGCGGTGGTCGAGCGGCGGGACGAGCGTGAGGACGGCGGCCGCGAGCGTCGCGACGCTCGTCGCCACGAGCGCGACGGCGAGCCGCGCGCGGAACCCGCCCGCGCGGCGCACGGTCAGCTCCCGAGGCGGTAGCCGGCCCCACGAACGGTGACGATCACCGCGGGATCGCCGCCTGCCTCGGCAAGCTTCTCGCGCAGGTGGTGGACATGGACGTCCACCGCCCGCGGGTCGCGGTAGGCGTCGTCGCCGAAGATCGCCTGCACGAGCTGCAGCCGCGAGCGCACGTTGCCGTCCGCCTGCATCAGCGCCTCCAGGACGGCGAACTCGGAGGGCGTGAGCTGGAGCGGGACCACCCCGCAGCGCGCGATGCGCGGCCCCGGGTCGAGCTCGATCGCGCCATGCCGCAGCGCCGCCGCGGCGGCGGGCGGGCGCGGGGCGGCGCGCCGCAGCGCGGCGCGCACCCGGCTGCGCAGCTCGACGAGGCCCACCGGCTTGGTGAGGTAGTCGTCGGCGCCCGCCTCCAGCGCCAGCACGACGTCGGCCTCGGCGTCGCGCGCGGTGAGGACCATCACGTAGAGGTCGCTGTCGGTCTGGCGGACGCGGCGGCAGATCTCCACCCCGTCCGGCCCCGGCCCGAGCCCGACGTCGAGGACGAGCAGGTCGGGCGATGCGGCCGCGAGGGCCTCCAGCGCCGCGGCGCCGTCGCGCGCCCCGTCAACCTCGTGGCCGTCGGCGGCCAGCCCGTCCGCCATGACGGCACGGAGGTCGTCGTCGTCCTCGACGAGCAGGATGCGGGAGGCCACGTCGCCCCAGCGTAGCGGCGGCCCCGCCCCCCAACCGGATCCCAACACGTGGCCAGCGCGGCGCCAACCCACGCTTGGGGACCGGCTCAGGACCCCCCCGCAGCATCCGGGTGCATCCCACAGGAGCCCTGATGCCCAGCACCCCAGACCGACCCACCGTCGTCCCGATGCCCAGCCGCACGCGCCGCCCGCGCGCGGTGCCGATGGATCTGCGCCTGCCGGGCCTGACCGTCGTCCTGCCGTGCTTCGACGAGGAGCCGAACGTCGCGCAGGCCGTCCGCGAGGCCACGTCCGCTGCCTGCCGGTGCGCGAGCGCGGTCGAGATCGTCGTCGTGGACGACGGGTCCCGCGACGCGACGGGCGAGATCGCCAGGGAGCTCGCCGAGGCCGACCCCCGCGTGCGGGTCGTCGCGCACGACGTCAACCGGGGCTACGGCGCCGCGGTGCGCAGCGGGATCACCGCCTCGCGCATGCCGTGGGTCCTGCTCACCGATGCCGACCTGCAGTTCGACCTGCAGCAGCTCGATCGGCTGCTCCCGCTGGCGCCGGACCACGACCTGGTCGCCGGTTACCGGATCTCCCGCTGCGACCCGTTGCACCGCCGGGCCGCGGCGGCCGCGTGGAACTGGCTCATGCGCCGGACCTTCGGGGTCCCGGTCCGCGACGTCGACTGCGCGTTCAAGCTCGCGCGCGGGCCGATGCTGCGGGCGCTCGACCTCACCAGCGAGGGCGCGATGGTCTCGATGGAGCTCTACGCCCGCGCCACCCGGGACGACTGGCGCATCGCGGAGGTCGGCGTCCACCACCGCGCGCGACTGGCGGGCGAGGCCTCGGGCGGCGACCCGGGCGTGATCTTGCGGGCCCTGCGGGAGCGGCGCCGTCTGGCCCGCGAGTTGGCCGGCGTTCCCCCCGGCGCCGGTTCCCCCACCGGCGCAGGTGCGGGCGCGCCGGCCGCGGCGAGCGGGAGGTCCGCCGCCCTGTGAACGGGACGGCGACCGCGAGCCGGGGGTTGCGGGCCCCGGCCCCGGTCGCCGCGTCCGCCACGGTCGGTCGGGCGCCGGCCTGGCTGCCGCCGGTGCTCGTGGCCCTCGTGGCCGGCGCCCTGCGGCTGCCCGGCCTGGGGTCGATGCGCCTCAACCCGTTCTACGACGCCGCCGTGCGGAGCATGGGGATGTCGTGGCACGCCTTCCTGACCGGCGCGATCGACCCCTCGGCCCGCGTCGCCGTCGACAAGCCGCCGATCGACCTCTGGCTCCAGGTCGCCTCGACGAAGCTGCTCGGCTTCACCCCGACCGCACTGCATCTGCCCGAGGCGCTCGGCGGCATCGTCGCCGTCCTGGCGTTGTACGACCTGCTCGGCGTCCTCTTCGGCCGCGGGGCCGCGCTGGCCGGCGCGCTCGCCCTCGCCGTGCTGCCGATGGCGGTGATCACCGCGCGCAGCGACACGATGGATTCCGTGATGGCTGCCCTGGTCGTCGTGGCCTGGGCGCTCACCGCCCGCGCCGCGCGGGACGACCGGCCCGCGCTGCTGCTGGCCGCCGGCGCCGCGCTCGGGCTGGCCTTCGAGGTCAAGCTCTTCGAGGCCCTGATCTCGCTCCCGGCGCTCGCGGCGCTCTGGTGGTTCGGCGCCCCGGCCCCGCGGCGGCGCCGCGCAGCCGCGCTCGGCGGCGCGGCCGGCGCCCTGACCGTCGTCGCGCTCGCCTGGCTGGTGGCGCTCAGCGCGCTCGGCGGCCAGCACCGGCCGTGGGCCTTCGGCTCGTCGAACGGCTCGGCCTGGGAGGCCACGTTCGTCTACGACGGGCTCGACCGTCTGCGGGGCCTGCCCGCGGCCCACACCGCCCCGCGCGTGCATGTCGCGGGACGGGCGCCGCTGACCGCCCGGCAGGCCCGGGCACGCACGCTGGCGCTCCAGCGGCGCGCCGCGGCGCTCGACCACCGGCCGGCCGACCCAGGCCCGACCCGGCTGTTCGCCTCCCGCGCCCACCTCGGCCGCCGGCTCGGCCTGGTGCTCGGCCCGGCCCTGATCGTCCTCGCGCTCGTCGCGGTGGCCGGCCTTCCGCGCGGTCTCGGGCGGACCGCCCGCGCGGGGTGGTGGGCGCTCGGCGGCTGGCTGGTGACCGGGACCCTGCTGTTCAGCGCGCAGGGGACCCTCAAGCCGCGCTACCTGGAGGCCTTCGACCCGGCGATCGCGGCGGTGCTGGGCGCCGGCGTCGTCCTGCTCGCACGCCGCGCGGGCGCGCGCTCGGGACGCCCCGCGGCCGCCCGGATCGGCGCCGTGACGGTCCTCGTCGCGCTGCTCGCGGGGCCGGCCTTCGTCGCGGCCCAGGCCGCCTCGGCGCGGACGGAGGACGCCGGGGCGCCGGGCGCGTTGCCGAGCGGCCGCCTCGGCGCGCTCAGCGGCTACCTGCTCCGCCATCGCGACGGCGCCCGCTACGAGGCCGCCTCCGTCGCCGTCGGCAAGGCGGCGTCGCTCATCGCGCATGACGGGCTGCCCGTGCTCGTGCTCACCACGACGCAGGCGCGGCCGCTCGTGACGGTGGGCGCCCTCGCGCGGGCGGTGGCGGCGGGCGAGGTCCGCTACGCGCTCGTCGGTGCGGCGTGCAGCCCGAGCTCCGCGGACCGCGTCACGGGCTGCTCGCCCGCCGCGCGGTGGATCCGCACCCACGGCGTCGACGTCAGCCGCGCGGCCGGCCAGCCCCACCCGGGGTTGGTCTACGCGCTCGGGAGGGACAGGCTCCCTACCGGCGGAAGGCGGACAGGAAGCGCCAGGTCCGCAGCGTCGAGGAGAAGCCGGGTCGCTGGCCGAGGTCGTCCTCGCCGGGCCAGCCGTGCTCGGCGTCCGTGATCCGGTCGTGCACCACCATCGTCCCCCCCTTGCAGCCCGTCCACCGCAGCTCGGTGACGTTGTGCATCGGCCACCGTTGCGTGGCCGGGCTGGGGCAGGCGTCGAGGCGCCGCCACTGGGCGAGGAAGGCGGACACCGAGCCCGAGCCGTCCGGCGCCTTGCCCGCGTAGGGGACCACGCGGTCGTCGGTCCCGTGGATCTCGAGCACCGGCACCGGCTGCGAGGGCCGGCAGTCCGGCAGCGAGCCGTAGCCGCCCGCGACCGGGGCGGCGGCCGCGATCAGGTCCGGCGCGTCGCAGGCCAGCCGCGCGGTCATGCCGCCGCCGTTGGACACGCCGGTCACCCCGACCCGCGCCGGATCGGCACACGCCGCCGCGACCGCGGCGGGGATGACGCGGCGCAGGTAGGCGACGTCGTCGGGCTTGCCCGCGACGACGCCGGACATGTTCCAGAACGGCTCCTTGCCCGTCGCCGTCGGGTAGGCGACGGTGAAGCCCTTGCGGTCGGCCAGCACCGAGTAGCCCGTGTACTCGGCGAAGTCCTCGGCCGTCTGGCCGGCGCCGGGCAGGGCGAGGACCAGCGACTGCCCGGCGCGGGGGTGGGGCGGGACGTGGAGCAGGACGGGCAGGCGACCGTCGATCGCCGGCAGCAGGTGGTCGCCCGCCGAGAGCGGCGTGCACGCCGCGGTGTCCATGGCCTGCACGCCGGCCGCGGGTGCCTTCGCGGCGGGCGCCGCCTGCCGGCTGTTGCTCGCGAGGCCGACGGACGCCAGCGCCGCCAGGATGGCGACGGCGAGGACGGCGATGATGCCCCGCACTCAGGCGGCAGGGGCGGAGAAGACGAAGCGGCGCGACAGGCAGTAGGTGATGAGCGTCACCGCGGGGAGGATGACCACCTCGGCGGTCAGGCGCGCCACCCCCTGTCCCCGCGCGGCCGCCACCCCGGCGGCGCTGAGCCCGGCACCGAGGCCTTGGACGCCGACGTAGCGCCAGAGCGCGCCGCGGACGGCGAACGTCCAGCGCGCGTTCCAGTGGTAGCCGTTGAGCGCGCCGAGCGCGAAGGCGACCGCGGACGCCGCCTCGGCCGGACACCCGGCGAGGAGCAGCAGCGCGTAGGACCCGAGCGTGATCAGCGTGTTCGACGCCCCGACGACGCAGAAGCGCGCCAGGCGCCCGAGCTCCGCCCGCCACGGCGCGGGAAGGACCGACCCCTGCGCGCTCATCGCACCAACCGCACGAACTCGCGGTGGTTCTGCAGGCCGGTGCTCGTGCGCGTCGGGAAGTACCCCGCCGAGTGCAGGATCCCGGGCAGCTGCGGCAGGCTGCCGACCGCCAGCCAGCACGTCGCGACGACCGCGAGCGGCGCGAGGAACCGCGGCCGCCCCACGGCGATGAAGGGCAGCGCCCACACCAGGTACCACGGCATCACCCACGCGAGCCCGAGCACCGCGCAGAACAGCACGAGCCCGATCGCGCTCAGCGCCCAGCGGCGCCGGACGGCGACCGCGGCGGTGGCGATCAGCGCCACTGCGACCAGCACGACCTGCGCCGCGGAGCGCACGCTCTGGTCGGCGCCCTGGTGCCCCGCGGCCAGCCCGAGCAGGTTGGGGACGCTGAGCGGGGTGACGAGGCGCCCCTGGGTGCTGAGGTCCGGCAGTGCTCCGCCGTAGGCGATCAGGACGACGATCCCCACGACGGCCCCGGCCACCGCAGCGCCGGCGATCGCTCGGGGGCGTCGCGTCGCGCCGAGGACCACGAGCCCCACCACGATCCCGAAGGACGGCTTGATCCCGGCGGCCGCGACGACCAGCGCGCCGGCCGCCGGGTCGGCCCAGCGCGGCGCGTCCGCGTCGCGGCCGCGGACCAGGCACCACGCCGCGGCGACAACGCAGGCGAGGGCCGGGACGTCCTGGTGGAAGCCGCCGACCTCGGAGACGAGCAGCAGCGGGCTGAGCCCGAGCGCGGCGATCGCCCGCGGGCGCGACGCGCCCAGGCGCTGCGCCAGCGCCGCTGCGAGCAGCACGGTCGCCAGGCTGCTGAGCACGACGATCGCCTTCCAGGCCCAGAGCCAGCCGTGGGTGCCGAGCGGCGTGAGCGCCTCCGTCCCCAGCGTGAACAGCGGCCCGTAGGGCGAGCGCAGGTGGTGCCAGTTGGCCAGCGGGTAGAGCGGATCGGCTGCGGCCTGGGCGGGAAAGGCCCGGTACGGATTGAGCCCGTGCAGGGCGGCCATCCGCCCGTACAGCCCGTAGTTGAAGACGTCGGTGAGCGCCAGCGGCGGGCCGAGGAACAGCACGACGTGCGCGGCGGCGGTCGCCCCGAGCAGCGCCCGGGCCCCGAGCGCGGGGGCCGCCACCCACGCGGCGACCCACCCCACGCCGATCACGACGAGGACGACCACCACGTCGGCGTGCAGCCGGCGCGGCGAGGCGCTCAGCCCGGGCATCAGCCCGTGGAGCGGCCCGAGGACCCACGGGTGGGTCGCGTGGGCGCGCAGGCTCGGCGGCGAGAGCGTCCCGGGGCGCTCGGCGGCCGCCAGCACGAGCCACGTCGTGGCGCCCACGACCGCGGCGGCTCCGGCGCCCGCCACCGCGGCGGCGGCGGAGCGCGGCACGGCCCGTCCCCGCCGGGGCCGGACGCGGGGCATCGTCGCGGCATTCGACACGGACCCAGGCTGGCAGCGGTTTGTCGGGGTCCGGCGACCATCGCGTTCGGATCGCGTTGGGATCGGCTTCGACTCGCTTCGGCGCGCGTCCGCGGCGGCCCGGCGATGCCATCGTGCTCCCGTGATGCGACGAACGCGAGCGCTGGTCGGCCTGTCCCTGATCGCCGGCCTCACGGCATGCGGCAGCGCCCGCAACGCCGTGTCCTCCGCGCCCGCCGCGCCGCCCGCCGGGGCCACGTCCTGCCAGCCGACCGTCGACGCCGAGCTCACGTCGATCGCCACTCGCATCGAGCAGCAGGCGGTGAGCGGGCGCAACGTCGTGGGCACCCGCAACCGCTTGCGGGCTTCGAGCGCCCTGGCGGCGGCCGTCGCCCGCGGCGACGCCCACGCCGCGCGCGTCGCGCTCAAGCCGCTGGTGCTGCACCAGGTCGTCCGCATCGAGCTCTTCGAGGGGACCCGCCGTCTCGTCACCGTCGGGACGGCCCCCGCCTTCTCCCCCGTCCGGGTGGCGCTGCGCAGCGGCGGCCGGACGGTCGGCTCCGCGCGCTTCTCCGTGATGGGCGACCGCTCGTTCATGGGCATCACCCACCGGCTGACGGGCGCCCAGCTGCTCCTGCATGCCGGGCGCCGGCGGGTCATGGGCACGCTGGCGCCCGGCGCGACGGTCCCCGCCCACGGCACCGTGACCGACCACGGCGTCCGCTACACGACCACGACCCTGCCCACCCGTGCCTTCCCCGCCGGCGCCCTGCAGATCAGCCTGCTGCTCCCGCCCGCGGCACCGGCGCTGTGCGGGAGCGACGCCGCGGACACCCGCCTGCAGACCGTGGGCGCCGTGGGCCGGCGCCTGCTGCAGGCCGAGCAGGGCAGTGCGGGCGGCGGGAGCAGCATGCGCTACGTCGAGCGCGACGCGGCCTTCCGCCGGGCGGCGGCCGCGGGCGACGCGGCGGCGGTTCGCGCGGTCGTCGTCGGCCGCTTCTTCGCCGCTCACCGCTACCACATCGTCCGCGTCCGGCTGACGAGCGGGTCGCACCTCGTCGCCGACGTCGGCGGGCCCTACGCGCTGGCGCCGGCCACCGGCACCGTGCGCGCCCCGGACGGGAGCGTCGCCGGCCACGTCACGATCTCGGTGCAGGACGACACGGGCTACATCAAGCTGATGCACCGCTTCACCGGGGCCGCCGTGCAGCTGCGCACCGCGTCGGGCGTGCTCGTGCCGGGCAGCACGCTGGACCCGGGCCCGGCGTCGATCCCCGCCCACGGCGCCGTCTCCTACGCGGGCCGCAGCTACCGGACGCTGAGCTACGACGCGCCCGCGTTCCCGTCGGGCCCGCTGCACGTGTCGCTGCTGCTCCCGCAGTGAGTCGGGGGCGCTACCCGGCGCCGGCCGAGAGCTGCGCGACGAGGTCGCGCCGCGAGCGCACGCCCGCCTTGTCGAAGATCGACTTGAGGCGGTCCTGCACCGTGTGGGGGGAGATCACGAGGTCCTCGGCGATCTGCTTCGTCGAGCGGCCGCCGAGCACCAGCCCGGTCAGCTGCCGCTCGGCCGGGGTGAGCCCGAGGCGGGTGAGCAGCAGCGGGACGAGCTCCGCGGGCTGCGCGCCCTGGACGATCACGGCGACGTGGCCCTGATCGGTGCAGGACGCCTGCGCGCTGTACCAGGCCCCGTCGCCACCGGGGATCCGGCTGCGGGCGACGTCCGTGGAGCCCTGGGCGTCGAGCGCCCGCGCCCACGCGGCGAGCGTCACGACCACCTCGGGGATCTCGTAGGCCTCCTGCTCGGGGTCGCGCAGGGCAGCGGCCCACGCGTGCCCGCCGGGGGTCGACTCCACGAGCCGGTTGTCGGCGTCGACGAGCATGAGCGACGGCGCCAGCGACGCCGGCACGGCGTCGACCGCCCGCCCGATGACGGAGCGGCGGGTGACGTCGGCGAGCGCGCGGATGACGCGCTCCAGCCACGCCACCTCCTCGGGGCCGAAGTCGGGCTCGCCCGGACCGCGGAACAGGTGCAGGAAGCCCCACGTCGTGCCGCGGTGGCGCACGGCGGCCCGCAGCTCGTGCTCGACGCCCATCGGCCGCAGCACCTCGCGGTAGCGCGGGGAGGACTCGAGGTCGCCCGCCGTCGCGCGCGACAGGACGCGCAGGGGGCGCCGCGCGACCGCGAGCTCGGCGTGCTTGCCGACGTCGGCCTGCGCGTACTCGTTGTGGTAGATCAGCGGCGCCTTGGAGCGGTCCACGTTCCGGGTCAGATGCGCAGTCATGAGGAGCGAGTCCGGGTCCGCGGTGGCGAAGCACCAGCCGGCCGTGGGCAGCACGTCGGAGATGCGCTCCATGGACGCGAGCCGCAGCTCGTGCGGCGCGAGGTCGCGGTCGGCGAGGACGGCGAGCTCGCGCTCCACGCGCTGCACGGCGGGCAGGGTCGCGGTCATCGGCCGGAGCCTGGTGCGTCCCCGCAACCCGCGCCAGTGGGGAGAACCGCACCAGATCGCGTGACGTGGACGAGCAGGGGTGCGGTCGGGGGGGGG
>JAXDGY010000384.1:0-6943 GCA_034664785.1 Solirubrobacteraceae bacterium | reverse complement strand
TTTCCGGTCCCTCGGTGTGCAGACGCTCAGGCGATCACGACAGCGCCTGGCGCGTCGGCGGTGGCAGCTTCTCGTAGCGGTCCAGCAGCTCGTCGACCGGCAGCAGCACGACGCCCTCGCGGGGGTCGCCCACCCAGGAGCCTGTGCCCTGGGCGAGGCTGTAGGCCGCGTAGGCGGCGGCCGCCGCGTCGAGCTCGTCGAGCGTCCGGTGCCACAGCCCGCCGTCCTCGTCCACGATCCCGCGCAGCTTGAGCGCCGCGATCCGCTGCTGCAGCCCCCACGGCGTGCGCTTGGGCGACGGGCGGTGGCCCAGCAGCGAGCAGAAGATCGCGTCGGGGTAGGTCTCCACGAGGCGGCCGTGGCGCAGCGCCCCCTCCCCCACCGGCGCCTCGAGCCCGTTGCGGGCGTCGGGGCGGAACAGGCGCATCGGTGCCAGCGCCTCGAAGAGCTCGAAGCCGACGTCGATCCAGCGCTCCCACTGCGCGAGCGCCTGCCCGGCGGCCGGCACCGGGTACAGCGGCAGGCTGCGCCGGAACAGCAGCGCGTCGCAGACGCGGTGGCGCTCGTAGCGGCCGTCCGGGAGCCCGAGCTGGGCGCGCAGCGGGCGCCCGGGCGCGAGGAGGTCCAGCCGCCGCCCGGACGGGGCGTCCACCGCGACGACGGCCTCCCCGCCGAACCCGAGCACGGTGCGGGTCACGGCGGCGACGTCCCCGGGGGCGTAGAAGGTGGCCACGAGCTCGCGCTCGCCGTCGCTGCCGCGACGCGGGTGGAGGGTGACGAGCTGCTGGTTGGAGGGCCGGGCCGAGACGTCGATGCCGCAGTACCGCATGCCGATATCGTGCCCCATCGTGCTGACCGGCCTGAGCGACGCCGATCTGGGCGAGCGGCTCGCGGCCCGCACGCTCGAGCTCATCGACGTCCCCTCCGAGTCGCGCGACGAGGCCGCGCTGGCCGCGCACGTGCTCGCGGTCCTCCGCGACGGCGGCGTGGACGCCCGGGACGCCGGCGACACCTGCGTGCTCGCCACCGCCCCCGGGCCCGCGGGTGGCCCGCGGATCCTGCTCGGGGGCCATCTCGACACCGTCCCCGCGCAGGGCAACCGTCCGGGGCGGCGCGACGCCGGCGCCGTCCACGGCCTCGGCGCGGCGGACATGCTCGGCGCGGTGGCCGTGATGCTCGAGCTCGCGCTGGCCGCGCAGGAGCCGGGCGCCGGCCCGGCCGCCCGCGTCGAGCTGTGCCTGTTCGGGCGAGAGGAGCTCCCCGTCGCGGAGAGCGCGCTCTCCCCGCTGCTGGCGCGCGAGCCGTCGCTGACCGCCGCCGACCTGGTGGTGATGATGGAGCCCACCGCCAACGCCCTGCACGCCGGCTGCCTGGGCAACGTGAACGCCACCTGGACCTTCCACGGCCGCTCGGGCCACTCCGCGCGGCCCTGGCAGGCCGACAACGCGATCGAGCACGCGGCGCGCGCGATCGCCGCGCTCGCCGAGGCCGCGCCGCCGCTCGAGCGCTCGTTCGACGGCCTGACGTTCACCGAGGTCGTCGCGGTGACGCGGATCGAGGGCGGGATCGCCGACAACGTGATCCCCGACCACGTCGCGTGCCACGTCAACCAGCGCTACGCGCCCGGGACGACCGCTGCGGAGGCCGAGGCGCGCCTGCACGCGCTCTGCGACGGACCCGGGCGCGAGCTGGCCGTCGGCTCCAACGCCCCGTCAGCCCCGGTCCACGTCGCCGACCCGCTCGTCCAGCGGCTCATCGCTGCCGGCGACCTGCCCGTGGCGCCCAAGCAGGCCTGGACGCCGGTGGCCGAGTTCGCCGCTGCGGGGCTCCCCGCGGTGAACTTCGGCCCGGGGGATCCGCGCTTCGCCCACCGCCGCGACGAGCAGGTCGACGTCGCCGCGCTCGTGCGCTCCTTCCGCGTGCTCGAGGCCTTCCTGTGCGCCTGAGCCCCGTGCTCGAGGGGCTGCGGACGTACCCGTTCGTGCGCCTGGCCGAGGCCAAGCAGCGCTTGCAGGACGCCGGCGTCGACGTCGTCGACTTCGGGGCGGGTGAGCCGCGGGAGGAGACCCCGGCGTTCATCCGCCGGGCGCTGGCCGACGCGCTCGAGCCCCTCTCGACGTACCCGCAGGCCCAGGGGCTGCCCGAGCTGCGGGCGGCCATCGCGGCCTGGGCGCAGCGCCGCTTCGGGGCGCCCCTGGACCCGGACACGCAGGTCGTGCCGACCCTCGGGTCCAAGGAGGCGATCTTCCACCTCGCGCAGGTCGTCGGGCCCGGCGCCGTGGCCGTGACGGTGCCGGGCTACCCGGTGGCGGCGCGCGGCGCGCTGTTCGCCGGCCGCGACGTCGTCGAGCTGCCGCTGACCGCCGACCGCGGCTTCCTCCCCGACCTCGATGCGCTGCCGGACGACCTGGCGCTGCTCTGGCTCAACTACCCCAACAACCCCACGGCCGCGACCGCCCCGGCGGCGTTCTACGAGCGGGCGGCCGCCCTGGCGCGCGAGCGCGGGTTCGTCCTGGCCAGCGACGAGGCCTACTCCGAGCTCTACTTCGGCCCCGAGGCTCCGGGATCGGCGCTCGCACTGGACGACCTCCGCCACGTGCTGGTCGTCAACACGCTCTCCAAGCGCTCCTCGATGCCGGGCTACCGCTCGGGCTTCATGGCCGGGGACCCGGAGCTGATCGCCGCGCTGAAGCGCTACCGGCCCAACGTCGGCGTCGCCCCCCAGGAGTTCGTCCAGCGGGCGGCCGTCGCCGCGTGGGGCGACGAGGACCACGTGGAGGCCGTCCGCGCCACCTACCGCGTCAAGCGCGACGTCGTCCTCCCCGCGCTCGAGGCGGCGGGGCTGCGCCAGGCCGGCGGGGACGCGACGTTCTTCCTGTGGATGACGGCGCCGGCGGGGACCGCCGAGGCGCTGCTCGAGGAGGGCGTGGTCGTCGTCCCGGGCGAGTCCTTCGGCGCGGCCGGCGCGGGGTTCGTGCGCGTCGCCCTCGTCCCGACGCTCGCGGAGTGCGAGCGCGCGGCCGAGGTCCTCAGTCGTTGGCGTGGAGCGCCGCGTTGAGCTCGCCCCAGGTGCCCTGGCGCGGAAGCACCTCGATGGCCCCGCTGAGCGAGTTGCGCCGGAACAGCAGCCCCGGGCGGCCCGACAGCTCCTTGGCCTTGACGACCGAGCCGTCGGGCTGGGTGACCAGCGCGCCCGCGGTGAGATAGAGGCCGGCCTCGACGACGCATCCGTCGCCGAGCGAGATCCCGAGGCCGGCGTTCGCGCCTAGCAGGCAGCCTGCGCCGACGCTGATGACCTCCTTGCCGCCGCCGGACAGCGTCCCCATGATCGACGCCCCGCCGCCGATGTCGCTGCCGTCGCCGACGACCACGCCGGCGCTGATGCGCCCCTCGACCATCGAGGTCCCGAGCGTCCCGGCGTTGTAGTTCACGAACCCCTCGTGCATGACGGTCGTGCCCTCGGCCAGGTGGGCGCCGAGGCGCACGCGCGAGGCGTCGGCGATGCGCACGCCGGACGGGACGACGTAGTCGGTCATCGGCGGGAACTTGTCGACCCCGGTCACGCGCAGGTGCAGGCCCGCGGCGTGGGCGCGCAGCCGCACCTCTCCCAGCGCGGCCGGGTCCACCGGCCCGAGGCTGGTCCAGGCGACGTTCGGCAGCACGCCGAAGAGCCCGTCGAGGTTGACCCCGTGGGGCGCGACGAGCCGGTGGGAGAGCAGGTGCAGGCGCAGGTAGGCGTCGGCGGCGTCGGCCGGCGCGACGTCGAGGTCGATCCGGCCCGCACACGGCTCGATCCGCACGCCGCGGACGGCGTCCTCGTGCTCGGTGGCGCCCGCGACCGCGTCGGGGCCGTCGTCGCCCAGCACCGGCTCGGGGAACCAGACGGCCAGGACGCGGCTCGAGGCGCTGTCGATCGTCGCCAGCCCGGTGGCGCTGGCCGTGCGCGGGGTGTCGGCGCTCATGGCGGCCAACCTACCGAGCGGGCGGCGCGGCCAGGGTGGCGACGGCGTCCCCGCTCAGCTCGCCCGCGTAGACGGGGACCGCCCAGCCGGCGAGGTCGACGTGGAGGGACTCGTCGACGTCGACGGTGAGCTCCCCGCCGTCGAGCCTGACGGTGACGGGCGAGTCGCCGCCGCGCAGGACGTAAGCGACCGCGGCGCCCGTCGCGCCCGTCCCGCTCGACTGCGTCTCCCCCACGCCTCGCTCGAAGATCCGGGCGCGGATCGTCCCGGGTCCGAGCTCGGCCCACCAGGAGACGTTGGTGCGCTGCGGGAACAGCGGGGCGTGCTCGATGCCCGGGCCGAGGGCGGCGAGGTCGAGCGCCTCGAGGGTCGCCGGGTCGGCGACGCGGATGGCGCACTGCGGGTTGCCGACGTGGACGTGCTGGAAGCGGAAGCCGCCGACCTCACCCTTCCCGTCGGGCGCGCCGCCGGGGTAGGCGGGCGAGGACGTCGCCGCGCGCCCCATGTCGACCGAGCAGGTGGTCTCGGAGGTGATCGTGGGCCGGATCTCCCCCGCCAGGGTCTGGATCGAGAAGGCGGGGGCGTCCGTCCAGCCGCGGCGACGCAGGTACAGGACCGCCTCGCGGGCGCCGTTGCCCGACAGCTCGGCCTCGGAGCCGTCCGGGTTGAAGATCCGCAGGCGCGCCACGAAGCCGGGCGCGTCGGGCGGCGCGAGCTCCAGGACGCCGTCGCCGCCCGGCCCGGAGTGGCGGTCGCACAACCACGCCACGCGCTCGGGCGTCAGCGGCCAGGGCAGCTCGTCGCGCTCGACGATGAGGTAGTCGTTGCCCAGGGCCTGCCACTTCTCGAAGCGCATGGGCCGGGAGCCTAGGAGACTCCCGGACCGGATCGGGTGGACGGCACTGCCCCGCGCCGCCGCGCGGGCGCATAGGGTTGCGCCGTGGCGTCTCCCCGCGACGCAGTCTCGGCGTACCCGCAGCGCTGCCGCATCTGCTCGGGCGCCCTGGAGCTGCACCTCCCCGGCGCCGGCGGCATGCTCACCGCCGAGGCGCTGTCCCCGTCGCGCCACGAGCCCGGCCTCCACGCCGATCTGCTCGCGTGCCGCGAGTGCGGCGCGATCCAGCAGGCGGGGATGCCCGCCGGGTCGCGACTCCACGATCTCTATCGCGAGATGCGCGACGAGGCCTACCTCGCCGAGCAGGCCGGCCGTCGCGCCACCGCGGCCCGGTTGCTCGACCTCATCGCCCGCCATGCCGGCGCCGGACGGCTGCTCGACGTCGGCTGCGGGCACGGCCTGCTGCTCGACGAGGCGCGCCGGCGGGGCCACCGGGTCGTCGGCCTCGAGCTCTCGCGGGCGGGCGCACGCCACGCCCGGGAGGTGCTCGGCCTCGAGGTGCACGAGGTGCCGCTGGAGGCGTTCGAGGACCCCGGCGGCTTCGACGTCGTCGTCCTCGCCGACGTCCTCGAGCATCTCGAGGACCCCGTCCTGGGCATCGACCGCGCCGCGCGGCTGCTGGCGCCCGGCGGCGTGCTATGCATCATCACGCCCGACGCGTCGTCCGTGACCGCCCGGTTGGCCGGCGCGCGCTGGTGGGGCTACCTCCCGGCCCACACCTGCCTCATCCCGCGGCGCACGCTGCGCGAGCTGCTCGCGGCCCGCGGGCTCGTCGTGTCGACCGACGTGCCGCTCGTGCGGACGTTCTCGGCGCGCCGCTGGCTGGACGGGCTGGGCGAGCGCCTCGGGCCGCTGGGAGGGGTGTTCGAGGCCCTGGCCGCGCGGCTACCGCCGGGCGCCTCGCTCAGCCTCTCGCTCTACGACGAGCGCGTGGTCCTGGCGCACCGCGTGGAGGCGCGCGAGCCCGCCGAGCCGCTGCTGCGCGACCGCGGCGGCCCCGCGCGGGTCCATGTCGTCCTGCCCGCGCACGACGCGGCGGGCTCGCTCCCGGGGGTCGTCGGGGAGATGGCGCGCGACGCCGCCGACCATGCGCTGCTCGTCGATGACGCCAGCGCCGACGCCACCGCCGACGTCGCGCTGGCGCACGGCCTGCCCGTGCTGCGCCAGCCGTCCAGCCGCGGCCACGGCTCGGCCCAGAAGACCGGGTACCTGCGGGCGCTGCTCGCGGGCGCCGACGTCGTCGTGACCGTCCGGCCGGACGACGGGCACGACCCCGCGCTGCTGGCGGCGCTGGTCGAGCCCATCCTGGCCGGCCGCGCCGAGCTGGTCGTCGGCTCGCGGCTGCCCGAGCACGACGGGGACGCGAACGGCGTTCCGCGCTGGAGGCGACTCGGCCGCCACGGGCTGACCGGGCTCGAGAACCGCGTGTTCGGCCTGAGCCTGCGCGCCTACGACACCGGCTACCGCGCGTTCTCCGCCGACCTGCTGCGCTCGCTGCCGTTCCTGCGCAACTCCGACGCCTCGATGTTCGACCAGGAGATCTTCGCCCAGGCCGTCGACCGCGGCGCGCGCGTGGTCGAGATCCCGCTCCCGGCCCGAGAGCTCCCCGAGCCCGCGAGCGGCGGCCTGCCCGCCGGCGTCCGCCACGGCCTGGGCGCCCTGGTCGTGCTCGGCCGCTTCTCGCTGGACCGCCGGGGCCGCCGCTGGCCGCTGCTGGGCCGCCCGGCCACGCGCCTGACCTTCACCGGCGCCCGCGGCGACGACGCCGCGGAGGACCGGGGCCTCGACGTCGGGGCCCCGTAGCCCAGGGCCGATGTTCCAGGGCAGCCCAGAAGCGCGCGCCGCCGCCGCGCACCGGCGGCGCCGCGTGCCGTGGTTCGCGCTGGCGGCGCTCGCCCTCGTCGCGCTGGCCCTCGTCCTGCGCCTGCTCTACGTCGACGCGACGCCGGACTACGTGCTGCGCCACGACGCGATCGCCTACGAGCGCCACGCCCAGTCGATCGCCGTCGGCGAGGGCTACTCGCGCCGCGTGGCCTACGGGCGTCCCACGGCCTTCCGGCCGCCCGGCTACCCCTACTTCCTGGCC
>JAXDGY010000383.1:0-6691 GCA_034664785.1 Solirubrobacteraceae bacterium | reverse complement strand
CGACGCTGACGTGCCTGCTCGCCGCCTTCCGCGCGCTGAACCGGGGCCAGGGCCGGCAGCTCGAGGACATCGAGGCCGCGCGCGCGATGGTGGCCGGCCACGAGCACTGCACCGGCAAGGTCGGGGTGGTCGGGTTCTGCCTCGGGGGCGGCTTCGCCCTGCTGGCCGCACCGCGGTCGGGCTTCGCGGCCGCCGCGCCGAACTACGGCGAGGTCCCCGCGCGGCCCGAGGAGGCCCTGCGCGGCGCCTGCCCGGTGGTGGCCAGCTACGGCGCGAAGGACCGGATGCTGCCCGGCCGGGCGGCGCGCCTGGAGGCCGCGCTGAGCGCGGTGGGGGTCGCGCACGACGTCAAGGAGTACCCCGACGCCAACCACTCCTTCCTCAACCACCACAGCGGGCCGCTGGCGCCGGTGGCCCGCGTGCTGGGCATCGGTCTCCACGAGCCGTCCGCCGATGACGCCTGGCGGCGCGTGCTCGCCTTCTTCGACCTCCACGTCCGGACGGCCTGAGCGATGCGCCGCGCGACAGCCCTGCTCGTCGCCGTGGCCGCGCTCGCGGCGCCCGCCGTCGCGGTGGCCGACACGGAGACCGAGGGCTCCGGGGCCGTCCAGGCGACGCTTCACTGGCAGCGGTCCGGCGCCTACGAGATCAAGGGCCTGCACCTGACGATCGCCCGCGGCGGCACCACGCTCTACGACCGCGCGCCCACATCCAAGGGCTGCACGGCCCCGTACTGCATGCCCGTCGGCTCGCTCGAGCCGACCGCGGCCAAGTCGCTGCGCGTGGTCGACCTCGACGGCGACGGGGAGCCAGAGGTCACCTTCGACTACTCCACCGGCGGCGCCCACTGCTGCCTCTGGGTCCAGGTCTACGCGCTGGCCCCGGACGGCCGCAGCTACGTGCGCAAGGAGCGCGACTTCGCCGATCCGGGCTACGTCCTGCGCGACCTCGACGGCGACGGGCGTCCCGAGCTCGTCAGCGGGGACGCGGCCTTCGCCTACGAGTACAGCGCCTTCGCCTACTCGGCCTTCCCGCTGCAGATCTGGCGCTGGTCCGGCGGCGCACTCCACGACGTCACCAACGCCTTCCCGCAGCTGCTGCGGGCCGAGTCCGCGCGCTATGCCACGCGCTACCGCCGTCTCGCGCCCCGCCGGGACGGGCAGCAGCTCGGCGCCGCGGCGGCCTGGGCGGCCGACGAGTACCGCCTCGGGCACCGCACGGCGATGCTGCGGCGGCTGCGCGCGGAGGCGCGCCGCGGCCGCCTACGGGGGCCCGGCAAGGTCCAGGGCACGCGCTTCGTCCACGACCTCGACGCCTTCCTGCGGGCCCACGGCTACGGGCGGTAGCGCGGTGGCGGATCGCACGGCGCCGGAGCCGGTCGCCGCGCGAGGCTGGACCGCCGCCGGGGAGGACGCCCCGCGGATGGCCGCGCGCGAGCGCTACACTGAAATGCAGATGGGGCGGAGATGACCTGGTCGATCGGTGGTGGGAAAAACCCCCCGCACGTTCCGATGGTCCTGCTACGCTCGCATCGTTCATTCGACTCAGCAAAGGTCGACAAAGCAGTGCAGGCGCCCGCAGTCGTTGCTCAGCATCCTCCGCGTACGCAGCACGTTGACGCGAAGGAGGGCCTCACATGGCCACCGGAACCGTGAAGTGGTTCAACGACGACAAGGGCTTCGGTTTCATCAGCCCCGAGGACGGGTCCAAGGACCTGTTCGTCCATCACAGCGACATCAACGGTGAGGGCTACAAGTCCCTCGCCGAGGGCGCCAAGGTGTCCTTCGACGCCGAGGCCGGGGCCAAGGGCCCCAAGGCGACGAACGTCACCACGCTCTAGTCGCGAGGAACCACTCGCTTGCACTGCAGCCGCCCTCCGGGGCGGCTGTAGTCATTTAAGAGCCTGCCGACGAGCCGCCAGACGAGTCAGCCGGCTACGGTGATCCTGCGGTCCGGGCCGACCCGGAGCGTGCGCTCCCCGCGCAGCAGGTCCAGCAGCTCGGCGCCGACCACCTCGCGCCGCCAGCCCTCCAGCGTGCGCACGGCAGGCTCGGGCCGTCCGTCCCGCACCGCGGTGACGATCTTCTGCAGGTCCGCGCGGGCGGCGACGAGCTCGTAGGCCACGTCGGCCTCGAGCGCCCGGGTGCGCACGAGCGCCTCGCCGAGCGCGATCAGCGGCGCGTCCTCGGGCTCGACGTGCGGCGGGCGCTCCGTGTCGGACGGGATGCCCTCGCGCTCGCGGCCCCGCTCCACGGTCTCGACGATCGCCTTGCCGCGCCGGCGCAGGGTGCCCTCGTTGAGCCCGCGGATCTGGGCCAGGCGGTCCAGGTTGCGCGGCTTGCGCTTGGCCACCTCCATCAGGACGGCGTCCTGCAGGACGCTGGACACGGGGCGGTCCTGGTCGCGGGCGGTCTCCTCGCGCCAGTCCACGAGCTCGCGGGCGACCGCTCGCACGCCGGGGTCCACGCCGCCGATGCGCGGCAGGCGGGAGAAGATCGTGTCGGGATCGCGGTCGTCGGAGATCTCCTCGAGGAAGCGGCACTCCTCGCGGGCCCACTCCAGACGCCCGAGCTCACGCAGGCGATCCTGCAGCGCGTCGGCGAGCGCCAGCAGGTGCACCACGTCCTCCTCGGCGTAGTGCAGCTGCTCGGGACTGAGCGGCCGGGCGTCCCAGCGGGTGAAGCTCGCGGACTTGTTCAGCCGCAGCCCGAGCATCTCGTGCACGAGCGGCTCGTAGCCGAGCTGGGCGCGCAGGCCGGCGAAGCCCGCGGCGATCTGGGTGTCGAAGACGTTCGTGAGCCGGGTGCCCCAGACGCGGCGCAGCAGCGCCACGTCCTGGCGCCCGGCGTGCAGGACGACCTCGATCTCCGGGTCGGCCAGCAGCTCGGCCAGCGGCTCTGCGTCGAAGCTGCCGTCGAGCGGGTCCAGGACGACGACGTCGCCCTCGGCTGGACCGCCGTCCGAGGGGCGGCGGCCCTCGGCGTCCACGGAGACCTGCACCAGGCAGAGCAGCGGCCGGTAGCGGCCTTCGCCCATGAACTCCGTGTCGATGCCGAGCCGCCCGGTCTCCCGGGCCCGCGCGGCGAGAGCGTGCGTGTCGACGGCGGTCATGCCCGGCAGACCCTACCCCCGCGTGGGCGGACCGCGGCGGCCGGCGCCGCTCAGGTGGCGTAGACCGCCGGCTCCCGCGGCAACAGCGCGGGGTCGAAGCGGGCGACGAGCTCGGCCGGCGACGGCCGCTCGTCCGCGGCGCACAGGCCGGCGCTCGCGGCCAGCTCGGCGCGCACCGCTTCGGGCTCCTGGCCCTGGGCGGCGCGGTCGGCCAGCGTCACCGCCCCGTGGCGCTTGGCCAGGCGGGCCCCGTCGGGGCCGAGCACGAGCGGGACGTGGGCGTGGGAGGCAGGCGCCTCGACGCCCAGCGCCGACGCCAGCCAGAGCTGGCGGGGGGTGGAGTCGAGCAGATCGGCGCCCCGCACGACCTCGCGGACGCCCTGCTCCGCGTCGTCGACCACGACAGCGAGGTTGTAGGCGTGCACGCCGTCGCTGCGGCGCACGACGAAGTCGTCGACCACGCCCGAGACCGGGCCGGCGAGGCGATCGGTGAACGCGATCTCCGCCGCGCCCGCGTCCACCCGCAAGGCGCGCGGCCTGCCCGCGGCCTCCCGGGCGGAGCGCCCGGCCCTCGACAGGGCGCGGCAGGTGCCGGGATAGGCGCCCTCGGCCGGCGCGCGGTGGGGTGCCGAAGCGGCCTCGCGGATCTCCGCTCTCGTGCAGAAGCAGGGGTAAAGGAGGCCCTGTGCCTCGAGCCGGGCCAGCGCGTCGTCGTAGCGCTCCAGGCGGGCGCTCTGGCGCACGGGCTCGCCGTCCCAGTCGAGCCCGAGGGCGGCCAGGTCGGCGAGCTGCTCGCCGACGAAGGCCTCACGGACGCGGCCGACGTCGAGGTCCTCGATGCGCATCAGGAACCGCGCCCCGGCGCTGCGGGCGAACAGCCAGGCGAGCAGCGCGGTCCGCAGGTTGCCCAGGTGCAGCGTCCCGGTAGGGCTGGGCGCGTAGCGGCCGGTGGGGGCGGGGCTCACCCCGCGAGACGCTAGAAGGTCGCCGCGCTACAGTCGCCGAGCCGTGGCCGACCAGACCGATCCCGCCGAGCCGATCCCCTGCCCGCCCTGCCGCGGGACCGGCGTGCTCATCTCGAACCTCGGGGGCTCGCCCAGCGAGGTGACCTGCCCCTGGTGCGAGGGGACCGGCGTGTTCGACCCGGACCATGACGCGCAGGCCGCAGGCGCGCCGGCGGCGCCGCGCGGCGCCTGACGAACGCCCTCCCGATGGACGGATGTACCGGCCTGGCGCGCTGAGCGTGCGGTCCGGCCAGGAGGGGCCGATGAGCCACCCGTGGCCCGTCGACGGATTCCTCGCCGCACGGCCGCGTTCGTCGCGGCGTGCGCGACGCTGACCCTGTTCGCCGGCCCGCTCGCGCAGGCAGCCGACCTGTCGGTCAGCTACGTGTCCTCGGCCGCCGTCGAGATCAACGTGAATCCGCCGGCCGACGGCTTCATCGGCCCGGGCGACGTCATCGAGATCACGCCGACCATCCGCAACGACGCGGGCCACCCGCTCTCCGGGCTCACCGGGCGGCTCATCCTGCCCGACGACGGCTCGATCCTGCAGGACGCGACGACGTTCGGCGACCTCGCCACGGGCGCCACCGGGACGGCGCTGCGGCCGTTCCAGGTCGCGCTCGTCACGAGCCGGGAGTGCGGCCGGCCGCTGCAGTTCGGGATGAGCGTGCAGTCGGGGAGCGACGCGCGCGAGCTGCCGTTCTCGGTCCCGACCGGCAAGCCGGGCTCGATCCACACCTACTCGTTCACCGGGCAGCCCGTCCACGTCAACCCGAGCGGGCAGGCCTTCGCCTACCTCACCGTCCCCCCGATCGGCCTGGCCAAGACGGTCCGCGTGCGCATCGGCCACCTCGCCGCGGCGCGCCTGGGCGAGCTGCAGCTGACGCTCAAGTCCCCGAGCGGCGACCTGGTGCCGCTCGTCGTGCGCAAGGGCGGTGACGCCACCGCGCTCGCCGGGGCCACGTTCAGCGCGACGGGACCGCTCGTCCCGGCGACCGCGACGGGCACGATCAGCGGCGACTTCGGCGCCGAGGGCGACCTGTCCGTGTTCGACGGCGCGAGCACCGGCGGCCAGTGGCAGCTGATCGTCACGGGCACGAGCAGCGCGCAGGCCGGCGACGTGCTCGACGACTGGTCGCTCGACATCGCCCCCGCGATCTGCCAGTCGCAGATGATCGCCAACATCACGTCCGACAAGACCGTGTCCTCCGTGAACACCCCGGTGCAGTTCGACGCTTCGCAGTCCGTGACCCCGGACGACAACCCGATCACGGAGTACAGATGGGACCTCGACGGGGACGGCCAGTACGACGACGCCGTGGGGGAGACGGCGACGAGGACCTACGACCAGCGCGGCGCCGTCACCGTGGGGGTGCGGATCATCTCGGACACCGGCCACGGCGCAACCAGTACCACGGGCTCGAAGCTCATCTCGATCACCGAGCGACCCACCGCCGCCCTGACGACGTCGCCGTCCGGCACCGTCATCGCAGGGGACCCGATCACCCTCGACGCCACGGGCTCCGCGTCCGACCCGGACGGCGTGCTCGACCGCTACGAGTGGGATCTCAACGGCGACGGCTCCTACGAGGTCGACGGCGGCCAGAGCCCCACGCTGCCGACCCAGTTCATCACGAACGGCCCGCACACCGTCGGCGTCAGGGTCACCGACGACGCCCGCGCGACGGCCACGGCGACCGCGACGTTCACCGTCGACGACCGCCCGCCGGACATCACCCTCAAGGTCCCGCAGCCCGCCGTGCTGAACCAGGCGGGCACACTCGACGCCAGCGCCACGACCGATCTCGACAAGGCGCCGGGCGACGTCCTCTCGTTCTCCTGGGACGTGGGCGACGGCGCGGGCTTCGTCCCCGGGGATGCGACGCACGCGGTGACGTTCAACACGACGGGCACCCACAGCGTGACGGTCGCGGTCAGCGACGGGCAGAAGACCTCGACGAAGACCATGCCGGTGCTCGTCACGACCGCGCCGACGGCGGCGCTGGTCGTCCCGGCGACGGCGAGGCCGGGTCAGGTCGTCGGGAGCGACGCGAGCGCGAGCCACGACCCCGACACGTCGATCGCCAAGTACCAGTGGGACCTCGACGGCAACGGCTCCTACGAGACCGACACCGGCTTGGTGGACCACACTCCCGCCCACTGGGACGATCCGGGGAACCACGACGTCGGAGTCCGCGTGACGGACTCCGACGGCGCGACCGCGTCACAGCGGGCGACGATCGCGGTGCAGAACAAGCTGCCCCACGCGGCGCTCACCGCCTCGGCGACGTCCATCCAGACGGGTCAGGCGATCACGTTCGACGCGCGAGCGAGCAATGACGAGGACGGCACGGTCGTGGCCTACGCGTGGGACCTCGACGGCAGCGGCGGCTTCGAGACGCCCGGCGACTCCACGGGCACGATCGTCAAGAGCTACCCGAATGCCCGCGACCTGCGCCCGCGGGTCCGGGGGACCGACAACGAGGGCGGCCAGGGCATCGCGCAGGTGCTCCTGCACGTCAGCGCCCCGCCCGTCGTCGTGGCGCCCGCCTCGCCCCTGACTCCCGTCACGCCGG
>JAXDGY010000382.1:0-2666 GCA_034664785.1 Solirubrobacteraceae bacterium | reverse complement strand
ACATCCCCCGGCTGCGGGTCGGCGTGTACGCGACCGCCGCCAAGACCCCGCTGATCTTCCGCCAGATCGTCGGCCGCTTCGTCCGGACGATCCCGGGGCGGCCCGCCGAGCCGAGCTGGCTCTACCTTCCGGCCGACCCGGTCCTGCGCAGGCACGCCTCGGAGGTCGAGACCGAGCTGCGCCACGCCTTGCGCCGCCCCGCCGACGACGACGGACTGCTCGACGAGCCGCGCGAGCGGCGCGAGACCGAGCGTGGCGAGGTCGAGGCGTTCGTCCCCGTGGCCGCGGACGTCGTCCCGCAGATGACCCTCTTCGGCCCCGCGCCCGGCGCCCCGGGCGGGCCGGTTGCGCCGGCGGCACCGCCGCCGATCGCCTTCCCGCCGGCGGTCCCCGACGCCGCCGGCGAGCCGGAGCAGGAGGCCGGGATGCCCGCCTACCAGCGCCGGGCGCTCCTGCGCGACAAGCGCCACCGGCTGGTCGCCGACCTGCGGCGCCTGGACGGCCGCTCCCACGCCGAGATCAACTCGTGGCTCAACCGCGCCTGCGGCATCGGGAAGGTCGGGGACGCGACGATCGAGCAGCTCGACCGATCCATCGAGCTGCTGCTCGACGAGCTGACCGCGCGGCGCTGAGCAGGGCGTCAGGCGTCGGCGTGATCGCGGTGATGGCGGCACGGAAGAGCGGCGCGTAGCGCGGGTGTCGCCTCCGAAGGGGATGTACCGGAACGGTCTTCTCGCCCGCGTTACCCCGCCGTGTCGACGCCCTCGGCGCGGAGCAGCGTCACGCGCCCGAGCAGGCGGTCCCGGTGTTGCCGGCGGCCTCCGCGTAGCCGTCGGTGACGCGCAGCGGCGTGAGCGCCTCACGCCCGACGCCGGGCCCGCCACAGAGGCCGACCTCGATGCGCCCGCTCATCGCCATGCGGACGCCCATCGGCAGCGGAGCGCCGTCGCTGATGGCGTGGGAGAAGTGGCGCCGGACGGGCTCGTCGGACACCCGTGAGCATGTCGGAGGCGACGCGGCGCGTGGGGTCGGTGCTCGTCGTCACGACCGGTCGGCGGCCGGCCGCCGAGTCGTCGGCGTCGAGGGAACGAGTGCCATGAGCGGCAGCTCGCGTCCAGCCGTGCGAGCGGCTCGCTCCAGGTAGCGGTTGGCCGCCGTCAGCCGTTCCCACAGCGCCACGCGCTCCTGACCGGCCACCTCCTGCGCCCGGACGTCGATGGTCCGTGGGCCAACCTCGATCCGGCCCTGAGGGTCGGCGCGCAGGTTCAGGTACCACGCCGGGGGGCGGGCGGCACCGGCGTCTGACGCCACGACCACAAAGGTGTCGCCGTCTGCCAGGTACTGCACCGGCGTGGTGCGGGTCCGCCCTGAGCGGCGCCCGGTGGTCTGCAGCAGAAGGACGGGCTGACCGCCGATGCGCCCGACCAAGCGCGCGCCCGAGCGCCGATACGCCCAAGTGTGCAGGCGTGTCACCCAGCGCTTCATGCGGCAGCCGCCGGCGCGTCGGCCGGTCCGCGGGCCAAGGACTCGGCACGGCGGCGGAGCCCGGCGAACTGCTTGAGCTGCATCACCCAGTGCGCCGGGTCCCAGAACACCCAGTTGGCCACGGCGATGAGGGCGTGCGGCCTGCCGCGCGCCCTGCCGGTCACGACCAGCCGCGTCTGCCCGTCGACGGTCGGCCGCAGGAAGAACCCCCACGTGCTGTCGCTGTACGCGCGCGGCAGTCCGTCCGCCGGGTCGAAGTTGCGTGCAGCCGGGACGGTCACCGATGCCCGCAGGACAAGAGCCCGCTCGGGGACCAGGAGCGCGACGTCGAACCAGCGGCTGCCGTCGGGGGCCGACGCGATGCGCTCGTGCTCTCGAAGGTTCTGCCAGTGCGTGCGGATGTGGCCGGCACTCGGTCGGCCGCCGTTGTCGAGGCGGTCGAAGCTGTAGAAGCCGGCGCGGTCGCAGCCCATCTGCACCAGCCACGGCCAGACGCGCTCCGGCGGCGCCGCGATGGTGGTCGCCATCGCGCCGTACCGACGGCCGCCAGGGATGAGGCCGTCTCCGGGATAGGTCGCCGTCCGCTCCTCGTCGCTCGTACCGAGCCACTGGAGACGGGGACGCAGGACTGAGGCGTAGAGGGCGAGGGCGCCCGCCGCGCCGGCGCACAGTCGCTTTCGGGCTTCGGTGGGGGTCATGCTGCTCCTAGGGGATGCGATCGCGTTGCCTCGCTGACGTCGGGAGCGTGGTACAGCGCCGAGAACGCGAGCGCCGTCAGTCCGACCAGCGTCGCGGTCGGGTTGTCGCGGAGCTTGGTCATCCGTGCGAGCGTAGGCGCCACGCCTCCCTCAGCCCACCGTGCTTCACCACACGTCGCTGGTAGTCCGTACGGACGGAGCGGGGGCGCGTCCCCGTCTCAGGCGTCCGGACCGACGCCCGAAACTGCGAGCTCATCTGAGAGCCCGGGCGCCGGCTTGGGGCTGACCGCGCCGCTCCCAGCGGTGTCGGGCGCCGGCTCGCCCTCGACCCGCAGCGGAGACACCGATGGTGCGGCGTGCTCGTTCATGCCACGCACTCCTCTCGAACCAGCATGCGCCGGCCGCGCCGTCTTCAAGGTCTCCCGAGGGTCACCTGCGCTGTGCTACGAGCGCGAGCGGCGATCGAGGCGGGGCGGAACGATC
>JAXDGY010000381.1:0-14836 GCA_034664785.1 Solirubrobacteraceae bacterium | reverse complement strand
GTCGGCGTCGTCGTGGTCGGCGAGACGCCGTACGCCGAGGGCTTCGGCGACGTCGGCGGCCCGCGCTGGGCCTACGACCCGGGCGACAACAACGTGCCGCGCCCGGTCAAGGACATGCAGTTCTCGGCCGCCGACAAGGCCGCGATCGACACGGTCTGCGCCAAGGCCGAGACGTGCGTCGTGGTGATCGTCTCCGGTCGCCCGATGATCATCGACCCGGCGCAGCTGAAGAAGATCGACGGCCTCGTGGCGTCGTGGCTGCCCGGCAGCGAGGGTGACGGCGTGGCCGACACGCTGTTCGGCAGGCAGCCGTTCACCGGGAAGCTGCCGGTGACCTGGCCGCGGTCGCTCGACCAGGAGCCGATCAACGTCGGGGACGCGAGCTACGACCCGCTGTACCCGTTCGGCTACGGGCTCGGTACCCGCGTGAAGTAGCGATGGGACAGATGACGCGGGCGGGCTCGGCCCGTCCGCGTCATCAGCGGAGCTTGATGACGTCGTACCGCACGGCGAAGAGCACGGCTTGGAGCTGGGAGTGGGAGGCCGAGCTCGGCGAGGATCTGGCACCACCGGTTGCATTCGGCGAGGGTGTGGACACTTGCCCAGCGTGGACTTCGACGAGCTCTATCGCGCGACCTACCCTCGCGTCCTCGCCTACGCCCGGTCGATGGCGCCACGCGAGGATGCCGATGACGCGGTCGCCGAGGCCTACGCGATCGCCTGGCGCCGGCAGCGCGACATCACGCGCGGCGCCGAGCTGGGGTGGCTGATCGGCGTCACGCGCCGTGTCCTGGCCAACGCCCGGCGCAGCCGCCGGCGCGCGGGTGCGCTGCATGCGCTGCTGGACCTCCAGCCGCAGGCGCCCGGCCCCGATCCCGCCGACTGCGTCGAGGACGGCGAGCTGCGCGCTGCGCTGATGGCGCTCTCGCCGCTGGACCGCGAGGCCGTCGTGCTCACCGCCTGGTTCGACCTGCCGAGCGCCGATGCCGCCCAGGCGCTCGGCATCACCCCTGCGGCGTTCCGGATGCGCGCGGCGCGAGCGCGCCGCCGGCTGCGTGCCGCACTCACCCCCACCACGAGCAAGGAGCGTCCCCAATGGAACACGATGTGAACGATGACCTCGAGCGCCGTCTGCGCGCCGCCCGCCCACGCGCGGCCGTCCAGGACCAGGACGCGTTCGACGTGGAGCTGCTGGCGCGCGTCCGCGACCAGCCGATCGCCTCGCGCCGCACCGTCCCCCGTGTCGTCGCCGTCCCGGTGGCGGCCGGCATCACCCTCACCGCGACCGCGGTGGTGATGCTCGGCGGCAGCCCCGGCGACGTCGGCGGGCCGTCCTCGGCCTCCGCGATCACACAGGCCCTGCACTGGCTGAACCCGCCGTCGGGCACGATCCTGCACGTCCGCAGCGTGGAGGCCCAGGGCGCGCGGACGACCACGCGGGAGTTCTGGCAGTCGGCGGACGACCGCGATGCCGAGCGCCTGCGGACCCAAGGGACGCACACCTTCGAGACCTCGGGCGACGGCCTCTACGACCCGGCGACGGACACGATCTACGACGCGCCCGATCCCAAGCCGAGTCGCGCCGGGGCCAAGCGCGCGCCGGCCGGGACGCCGGTGGCCGGCAAGCCCGGCGACGCCGCGATGACGGCTGGTGACCCCATCGTCGACAAGGTCAGGATCCTGATGCAGGAGGGCAGGATGGCCGTCACCGGGCGTGAGACGCACAACGGCACCGACGCCTGGGCCATCTCGCTGAAGCCCGACGCCGGCCGGCCCGTGTGGACGTTGTGGGTGTCCGCCGCCGACGGGAAGCCGCTCGAGCTGCGCGACCCCGGGCGCGACGCGAGCGAGCAGCCGCAGGTGATCCGCTGGCCGACCTACGAGGTGCTGCCCGGCGCCGGCGCGGACCGGGTGCTGACGCTCACGGGCGCCCACCCGTCGGCCCGCGTGGTGCACGACCCCACACAGGCCGCGGCCGCCGAGCAGCGCCTGAACGCATCCAACCCCTGATCCCAGGCGGCCGTCGGCGGGGATCATGCCCCGCCGGCGGCCGGCGGCGCGCGAACGAGGCTGACCGGGGGACCCTCCTTGAAAGCGGAGGTTACCTCCGCTACGGTCGTGGGACTAGCGGAGGGACCCTCCGGATTCCAGCGTATGCCACGAGGAGCAGGGCCATGACGCCTGTCGAAGCCATCACCACCCCGTTCGGGTTCGACTCGACCGCCGCAGAGGTGGCGGCGGGGATCGACCTGGGCGGCAAGCGCGCGATCGTGACCGGCGGCTCGTCCGGCATCGGCGTGGAGACGGCACGCGAGCTGGCCGGCGCGGGCGCCGAGGTCACGCTCGCGGTGCGCGACACCGCCGCCGGCGAGCGAACCGCCGCCGACATCACCGCCACGACCGGCAACGCGGCAGTGCACGTGGGCCGGCTCGACCTCGCCGACCGGGCGTCGGTCGCAGCCTTCGCGGCGGACTGGAGCGAGCCGCTGCACCTGCTCGTCAACAACGCCGGCGTGATGGCGCTGCCCGACCTGCAGCTGACCCCGGACGGGTGGGAGCTGCAGTTCGCCACCAACCACCTCGGCCATCTCGCGCTCGCGCTGGGCCTGCACGACGCACTCGCCGCCGCCGGGGCCGCGCGGATCGTGTCGCTCAGCTCTCGTGGGCACCTGCGCTCGCCCGTGGTCTTCGACGACGTCAACTTCAGCTCCCGCCCGTATGACCCCTGGCTCGCCTACGGGCAGTCCAAGACCGCCAACGTCCTCTTCGCGGTCGAGGCGACCCGCCGCTGGGGCGGGGACGGCGTCACGGCCAACGCCGTCCACCCCGGCGCGATCGCGGAGACCAACCTGTCGCGGCACATGGACCCGCAGGCGCTGGCGGACCTCCGCAGCTCCGGCGCGTTCGCGTTCAAGACCACCGAGCAAGGCGCGGCGACGAGCGTCCTGGTCGCCACCTCACCGCAGCTCGACGGCGTCGGCGGCCGCTACTTCGAGGACTGCAACGAGGCGCCTGTCCTCAGCTCGAGCGACGTGGCCGGCGCAGCGTCCGGCGTCGCCGCGTACGCGCTGGACCCCGGCAACGCCGAGCGCCTCTGGGAGCTCTCGCTGCGCGCGCTGCAGGCCCGCTGACGCAGGTGCGGTCGTCGGCCCTAGGCCGCCTCATCGCCGCAGGCCGCGCGGGCCCAGCGGGCCGTTGGGGCCGAGCGGGCCGCGCGGCCCCAGCGGGCCGTTCGGCCCGAGCGGGCCGTCGGGGCCGAGTGCGGCGGCGCCCGCGGCGCCCTGCGGGAGCTGCGGGAGCGCCGGCGGGGGAGCCATGTACGGCGTGCTCGGCGGACTGGGCGCCGGGTTGGCCGGACTGGCCGGGTAGGCCGGAGTGGCGGGACTGGGCGGGCCGGCGGGACTTGCCGGCTCGGCCGGACTCGCCTGGCTGGTGGGACGGTCGCCGGTCTGCGACGACTGCGATGTGGACCCCTTGTCCACCCGATGGGCAGCGGTGACCCCCACGAGCGTGCCGATGCCGGCTGCCGCCACGATGGCAGCGGCCGCGGCGGCGAGGCGTTGCGGTCGGAACATGACCTTCGAGTCTGCGCCCGACCGCGCCCCCGTTGACGTGTTCGTTCGGAGGGCGTGAACTGGACCGCCGACGGCATATCGCGCCCGCGCCGCAGCGCGAGCCGGCGCGAGCCCCGCGATACGCTCGCGCCATGAGAGGCGATCGCGTCGAGATCGTCGTCGCTGCGGACGACGGCTCTCGGACCTACGAGATCGTCGCCACGCGTGCCGGCCGCCGGGTGGAGATCACGACGGGCCGCGGCATCGTCGAGGTCGTGGAGGTGACGCGGTCAGGTGAACCCGTGCGCCGCGCGAGGTTCATGGCGAGCCGGGTCCTGGCGCTCGTCGAGCACCCGGCCACCGAGAACCAGGCGAAGCGGGAGCCACCCGGGGAGCGCCCGCAGGGATGAGCCCCGCCCGGCGGCCCTACAGGCGCCGGTAGCGGAGGTAGACGACGCGGGAGCCGAACGTCCGCGTCTCGACCAGCTCCAGGTCGATCCTCGCGTCCAGCGCCGGGAAGTACGGCGTGCCCGCACCGATGACGACCGGGTGGACGAACAGCCGGTACTCGTCGATGAGGCCCAGCTCCGTCAACGTGGAGGCCAGGCCGGCTCCGCCGACGGCGATCTCCTTGCCGCGTCTGCTGGTTGTGGAAGCGATGCAGCTCCTCGTCCGGCGCCGTCCAGTCGATCGCGCCGCCGGGCCCGGCGATGAAGCCGTCCAGCGACACGCCCATCGAGTACGTCACCTTCCGCATCGCGGTCCTCTCGATCGGCCGGGCTAGTGCCCGGAGGACGAGAAGTGCATGTAGTCCTTCGTGTCTCCGGTCCACGCGCCGCCCCAGCCCCAGCCGATCGAGCGGAAGGCGTCGATGACCCGCGGGGTCACCATCCCGCGCCGGTGCCGCGAGCGGTCGCGGTAGGCCTTCGCCGCCGGGTCCCGGCTCTGGCCGCAGCCGACGTATGGGTTCTCGACAGGGTTCAGGTCGACCGCGAGGCCGTAGGCGTGCATCGACCACGAGCCCGTGCCGCGGCCGCCCGTGCAGGGCGACGGGACGGCCTGCCGGCACTCGAACGAGCCGCTGAGGTCACCGTCGCGGGGGCGTCCGCTGGCCGGCCCGTAGACGTCCGCCAGCCGCAGGTGACGGATCGGGAAGTGCAGCCCGTAGAGCTGGCCGAACACGCGCGCGAGCGGACGCGCGGCGACCTGGTTGACGATGAGCTGCCCCGTGTGCCGACGCCCGTCGAAGCCCCAGTGGGACACCGTGAGCACCCGCAGGCCGGAGAGCGCCACCGGGCAGCCCTGATGCCAGAAGCCGCCTGCCTTGAGCTGCCGCTGGACGGGCTGTGGCAGCGGCTGGATCGTGGACTGCGACGGCGCGAGCGCGAGCAGCACCGCCGGGAGCGCAAGGACGTGGAGCACGGCCCCCCGACTCTACGCCCGCGCGCGGGTGACGGCACGCGGAGCTTCCGCATCGAGCGAAGACGTCACGCGCGATACTGGCGGTGATGGCCACCGTTCCCCCCGCCCGCCATCTGCTGCGCGCCAAGGACCTCGCCGACGCGCGCTACTTCGAGCCGCTGAGCGTCGACGACCTCGCCCGCGCCGCGTCGCTCTCTCGCGCGCACTTCATCCGCCAGTTCCGGCGCGCGTTCGGCGAGTCGCCGCACTCCTACCTGCTCACCCGCCGCCTGGAGCGGGCAACGGCCCTGCTGCGGACGACGGACCGCTCGGTCACCGACATCTGCTTCTCCGTCGGGCTGCGGAGCCTCGGCTCGTTCACCACCAGCTTCACCCGGACCTACGGCGTGTCGCCGACCGCCTACCGCGCGGCCTATCCGCCCGCGGCGGACCACGCGCTGATCCCGGCCTGCGTCGTGCGCGTCTACGGACGCCCGCAACGCCGCACTTTTCGAGAAGCCGGCCGCCCCGTGCAGGACTAGCTTGGTCGGCGTCCGTCCCGTCAAACACCTCTGGAGGAAGCGATGATCAAGGTAGGCAACGCGCAGCTGTGGGTGCACGACCAGGAGGAGGCGCTCGCCTTCTACACCACGAAGGTCGGCATGGAGGTCCGCGCCGACGTGACGATGCCCGAGATGGGCGACTTCCGCTGGCTCGAGGTCGGGCCCGCCGGGCAGCCCGACTTCGCGATCGTGCTCATGGCCATCCCGGGCCCGCCGGTGATGGACGAGGACTCGGCGGAGGAGGTGCGGAACCTGATGGCGAAGGGCTTCGCCGGAACGGTGTTCCTGAGGACCGACGACTGCCGCGCCAGCTACGAGGAGCTCAAGGCCCGCGGCGTCGAGTTCACCGAGGAGCCCGAGGAGCGCCCGTACGGGATCGACTCCGGCTTCCGCGACCCGTCGGGCAACAGCCTCCGGCTGACCCAGGTCCGCGCGCCCGCGGCGGTCTGACCCAGCGACCGCGCCCGGGCCGGAACGCTCCGGCCCGGGCCACCGGTCTCCGCCGGCGGCGGCCGCGCGGTCGCGGAGGAGGTCGAGACGCTGTCGGCGACGGTGCGTGTCCCGTCCGCCGCCGGGGTATCAGGAGTCCAGGTTCGTCAACGGTCGAAGGAGGCCCACATGGCCAAGGACCACGGTTCCAGCGTCAAGGACGACAAGCAGTACGAGGCCCTGCGCGACAAGGGCATGAGCAAGCAGCGGGCGGCCAGGATCGCCAACGACCCCGACTCGTCGAGCAAGGGCGGGAAGGCGTCCGGCTCGGGCAAGCGCAACACGGACTCCAAGCAGGGCGGCACGAAGGCCCAGAAGGCCGCCGCCGGGCGCAAGGGCGGCAGGAAGAGCAGCCAGCACGCTGCATGAGGCTCCTGCTCGTCATCGCCGCCGTCCTCGCCTGCGCGGCGATCACCGTGCTGGTGGCCGGCAGCGGCACGGTCGCGGACGCGATCGGGCTGGCGCTGGCCGGCGTCGCGGGCATCGCTGCGGTCCAAGCGGTCTTCTACGCAGTGGGTGACAGCGAGGACCGCGAGCGCGCCCGAGGGCGCGGACGTCACCGTCCGCGCTGAGTACGGCGCCGGCGAGATGCCCGATTCCCGCGAGCACGGCCCACCCGCCCCCGCCGACGAGGCGTTCGCCGGGCGCGTCGCGCTCGTCACCGGCGCCAGCGGGGGGATCGGCGCCGCGCTGAGCACGCGGCTCGCGGAAGCCGGCGCCACGGTGGCGGTCCACTACGCCACCGGCCGCGACGCCGCCGAGCGGGTCGTCGCAGAGATCACGAGGGCCGGGGGGCAGGCGGCGAGCTTCGCGGCGGATCTGCGCGACGCGGGCTCGCCCGAGCGCCTCGCGGACGCCGTGGAGGCCGAGCTCGGTCCCGCCGACGTCCTCGCCGCCAACGCCGGCCTCAGCCGCCCGGGCTCCTATGAGGACATCGACGCGCCGGCGTTCGACGAGACGCTCGCGATCAACCTGCGCGCGCCCTACCTGCTCGCGCGCCGCGTGCTGCCGGGAATGCGCGACCGTCGCTTCGGGCGGATCCTGTTCACCTCCTCGGTCGCGGCGCTGACGGGCGGCATCGTGGGTCCGCACTACGCCTCATCGAAGGCTGGATTGCATGGGCTCACCCACTTCCTCGCGTCGCGCGTGGCACCGGACGGCGTCACGGTGAACGCGATCGCGCCGGCGCTCATCGCGGAGACCGGGATGCTGCCGGGGGACCCCGGCGAGCTGGCCGCGAGGATCCCGGTCGGCCGGCTCGGCACGCCCGCCGAGGTGGCCGACCTCGCCCTCGCGGTCCTGCGCAACGGCTACGTGACCAACCAGGTGCTCAGCATCGACGGCGGGATGCACCCGGGCTGAGCCGCGCCCCGGTTCGCGCCCCCTCCGCACGGGCACCCCGACGGTGTGACCCGGTTCGGCTACACGATGATGTGCGAGCAGTCGCGCCCCGACCAGCTCGTGCGCGACGTCCGGCGGGCCGAGGAGGCGGGCTTCGACTTCTCGGTCACCTCCGACCACTACCAACCCTGGCTCGACGCGCAGGGTCACTCCGGCTACGCGTGGTCGATCCTCGGCGCGGCGGCGCAGGCGACCGAGCGGATCCCGCTCATGACCTACGTCACCTGCCCGATCCTGCGGTACCACCCGGCCGTCGTCGCCCAGAAGGCCGCGACGATGCAGATCCTCTCCGGCGGCCGCTTCCGGCTCGGGCTCGGCGCGGGGGAGAACCTCAACGAGCACGTCGTGGGCAAGCGGTGGCCGGCGGTGGGCGTCCGCCACGAGATGCTCGAGGAGGCCGTCGAGATCATCTCGGGCCTGTTCGACGGCGAGGGCTCGTTCAACTTCCGGGGCACGCACTTCGACGTGGAGTCCGCCAAGCTCTGGGACCTCCCGGACGAGCGGGTGCCGATCGGGATCGCCGTCTCCGGGCGCGACTCGTGCCGGCTGGCCGGGGGGAAGGCCGACCTCATGATCGCCACCGAGCCGAAGGGCGAGCTCACCGAGATGTTCGAGGCCGAGGGCGGCGCCGGGAAGCCACGGGTCGGGCAGATCGCCGTCGCCTACGACCCCGACCGCGACGCGGCGGTGCAGCGCGCGCATGAGCAGTTCCGCTGGTTCGGGCTGGGCTGGAACGTCAACACCGACCTCCCGGGGCCGCCGTCATTCGAGGACGCCACGCAGTTCGTCACGCCCGAGCAGGTCGGCGAGCAGCTGCCGTGCGGTCCGGACGTCGAGGAGCACGTCGAGAAGATCAAGCCGTTCCTCGACGCGGGCTTCACCGAGATCGCGCTCGTGCAGATCGGCGCCGAGCACCAGGAGGCGTTCACCACGTGGGCCGAGGCTGAGCTGCTCCCGGCGCTGCGCGCGCTCTGAAAGCAGCTTCTAGGCGCGCATCACGCCCGCGCCGGCGGCCCACTGCAGCAGCATGATCGTCTTGCCGTCGGCGATCCGGCCGTCGGCGACCATCGCCAGTGCCTCGGCCAGCGGCAGCTCGAGCAGCTCGATGTCCTCGCCCCCGTCGGCAACGCCGCCGCCCGCGGCGACGCGGTCCTCGTGGCGGTAGGGCGCGGCGAAGAAGTGGACGCGCTCGGTGACCGAGCCCGGGCTCATGAAGACCTCGAACAGGCGCGTCACCTCACCGACGCGCACACCCGTCTCCTCCTCGGCCTCGCGGCGGATCGCCGCCTCGGGGTCGTCGTCGTCGAGCAGTCCCGCGGGCGCCTCGACGAGCATCCCGTCCGGGTGGCCGTTGGCGTAGGCCGGCCAGCGGAACTGCCGCGTGAGCAGGACGGTCCCCGCCTCGGCGTCGTAGAGCAGGATCGTCGCGCCGTTGCCGCGGTCGTAGGCCTCGCGGCTCTGTCGCGACCACGAGCCGTCGGAGTGCCGGAAGTCGAAGGTGGCCTTGCGCAGCACGTACCAGTTGTCGGAGAGCACTTCGACGTCGATGGCGCGCACGCGCGGGTTGCCGGAGGGCAGCGTCATGCGGGGCATGATCGTGGGTGTCACCACGCCCGGCGGTTCGGGCAGCCGTAGCATCGGCGCCCATGAGCGACGAGCGCAGCGCCCCGGACGACGCGGGCTACGAGACCATCCTGTACGGCGCGGAGGGACCCGTCGCCACCATCACGCTCAACCGGCCCGAGCACCTGAACACGATCGTGCCGCCGATGCCCGACGAGGTCGAGGCGGCCGTCGGGCGGGCGGTCCGCGACCCGGCGGTGAAGGTCATCGTCCTGCGCGGCGCAGGCCGGGCGTTCTGCGCGGGCTACGACTTCGGCGGCGGCTTCAAGCACTGGGGCGACGCGCTGGAGACCGACGGCGCGTGGGACCCCGGCAAGGACTTCGTGATGGCGACGTCGCTGGAGGTCTCCCCGACGCAGAAGCTGATGAGCGTCTGGCGCTCGCCCAAGCCGGTGATCGCGCAGGTCCACGGCTGGTGCGTGGGCGGCGGCAGCGACTTCGCGCTGTGCGCCGATCTCGTCGTGGCCAGCGAGGACGCCGTGATCGGGACCCCCTACAGCCGGATGTGGGGCGCCTACCTGTCGGGGATGTGGCTCTACCGGCTCGGGCTGACCAAGGCCAAGGAGCACGCGCTGACGGGCCGTCCGCTCACCGGGCGCCAGGCCGCCGACGTCGAGCTCGTCAACCGCGCCGTTCCCTTCGCCGAGCTCGAGGCCACGGTGGCCGAGCTCGCGGATGAGCTGGCCCGGATCCCGTCCTCGCAGCTCGCCGCCATGAAGCTCATCGTCAACCAGGCCTACGAGAACATGGGCCTGGCATCGACGCAGACGCTCGGGCCGATCCTCGACGGCCTGATGCGCAACACGCCTGAGGCACGGCGCTTCATCGAGCGGGCAGAGCGCGAGGGGGTGCGAGCGGTGGTGGCGGAGCGCGACGGGCCGTTCGGCGACTACGGGCAGGCCCCGCCCGGCCTGCGACCCGACCCGGCGCACGTGATCGAGCCGTGACGGCGGGACGGCTTCGACAGGCTCCTAGACCGGCGGCGCCACGCGGAGCTTGTAGGTCAGGCGCAGGGTGCGCCCGTCGGACAGGGTGCCCGACTGGCGGACGGTGTGGGTGCCCGCCGTCAGGCCCTGGAGCAGCAGGCCGACGCCGTACGCGGCGACGCGCCCCGAGCGCTTGCGCGTCTTGAGGACGTTGACGCGGGGCATGGCCACGGCCACCACGGGCGAGGCCGCCACCAGGCCCCCGTAGCCGGCGATGACCTCGCCGTCGAGCGTGGCGCGCAGCCCCCGTGCCCCCCGGAACTGCCGTCGCGCGCACGAGCGCAGCTGCGCGTCGGTGTCGCCGTGAAGGGCGCCGGTCTGCATCGTCGAGCAGCCGACGGCCAGGCCGTTGAGGTAGACGGGCTGCCCCAGCGGGACGGTGCACGCGTCGGACTCGCCGCCGGACAGCGCACTGCGCCCCCCGATGAGCACCGCGACGTCGCCGACCTCCCGGCAGATCACGACGTCCGGCGGCCGGTTGAGGCGCAGCTGCCACCACGCGCCCAGCCACTGCGCGTAGGTGCGCCCCGCGACGGTCCCGCCCTTGGGGACCACCACGTCGGCGGCCGCCGCGCCGGCCGGCGCGGCAGGGGCGATGAGCAGGGCGCCGCCGGCGAGTGCGAGCGCGATCAGGCGGCGGTGGCGTGTCACGGGGAGGCGAGCACGGTACCCCCGCTCGCGCCGCGGTGTCGAGGTTCGACCGGAGGTCCTCCCCGGGGCGTCCCTCCGGTGGTCGCTCGTGCACCGGGTCGCCGGGCCGCGCACGTGCGCAGGGTGACGCACCGGTGCAAGGTCCATCGTGGCCTGCCACCATGAGATCGCATGCGCTTGCGCCTGCCCATCGTCGTCGCCGTGCCCGCGCTGGCCCTGTTGGCCGCGGTGCCCGCCCCGGCGCCGGCCGCGACCAAGCGCACGCCCGCGTGCCCGCGCCTGGCCTACCAGGTCGGCACGGGCGGCGTCCACGTCCTGCACCCCGTCACCTACACGCGGCGCGGGCGCACGCTGCGGGTGAGCTTCACCTACCTGGACGCCAAGGGCGCGACCCGCAACATGATCCGCAGCTACCGGGTGCGGGGCGGCAAGGTGAAGATCACCGCGGTGCGCGAGGGCAAGCGCGGCGACGGCAAGGTCACGACGTACCGGCGCTCGTGCGCGCCGAGCCTGAAGCGCGCCGCCAAGGGCAAGCCCGGGGTGTACCGCAACACGGTGTCGCTGCCCCAGTCGTTCGTGTGGAAGCTGCCGGGCAACCACCGCGCACCCGCGCCCGCTCCGCCCGTCGCGCCTCCGGCCCCGCCGTCGCTTCCCGCGCCGCCGGCGGCCGACCCCGCGCCGGCGGTCCCCCCACCCGCGCCGGCCCCGGCCCCGGTCCCGGGGCCCATCCCGCCCGGGCCCGGGCGGACGAGTTGGACCGTGCTCACCGCGGGCGATATCGCGCAGTGCTTCACCAACGACTCGGGCGTCGGCCAGCACCCCGGGGACGGGGCGATCGTCACCGCGAACCTCGTCCGGACGCTGCTGCCCGTCGACGACCTCATCGTCCAGGGCGACCTCGCCTACGAATCCGGCACGGCGTCGGAGTTCGCCGACTGCTACGAGCCGACGTGGGGCATCTTCAAGGCCTTCACCCACCCCGCGCCGGGCAACCACGAGTACCAGAGCTCGGGGGCGTCGCCGTACTACGCCTACTGGGGCGCGAGGGCGGGGACTGCCGGCCGGGGCTACTACTCCTACAGCGTCGGCGCGTGGCACGTCGTGTCCCTCAACTCGGAGGCCGACCTCGCGGCGAGCGGCCAGCAGGCGACGTGGCTGAAGGCGGACCTTGCGGCGCACCCGGCGCGGTGCACGATGGCCTTCTGGCACCGGCCGCGCTTCAGCAGCGACCCGCTCAACGGCGACACCCTCGCCCTCAACCCGCTCTACGCCATCCTCTACAACGCCGGCGTGGACGTCCTGCTGCAGGGCCACGCGCACAACTACCAGCGCTGGAACGAGCTCGCGCCGGACGCGAACGGCCGAGGCACGATCCAGCGCGGCCGTGGCATCCGCAGCTTCGTTGTCGGCACTGGCGGCGCGGACTTCACGCCGCCCGGGACGTTGCAGAGCGGGGAGGACGCGCTTGCGGGCAACGTCTTCGGCGTCATGCAGATGACGCTCACCCCGACGGGGTACTCCTGGCGCTTCCTCCCGGCCCCGGGCTACAGCTACACCGACGCCGGCAGCAGCAGCTGCCACTGAGCGCCGTCAGCGCCGCCGCTCCTTGAGCGCCCGGCGCGCCGGGCTGCCGCGGGGTCCGTAGAGCAGCCGCTTGGGCAGCGGCAACGGGCTGAGCCGGCGCACGGCGGTCCCCGCGAAGAGGCGGGGCTCGAGGCGGGCGACCAGCTCGGCGAGCTCCTCGCGCTCCCCGGCGCCGAGGACGCTCGGGCGTCCCTTCGCCTTGCGGACGAGCGCGACGAGGCGGCGCCGCTGGGCGGCGGTCAGGCGCTGGACGTGCCGCCGGGCGAGCATCGCCACCTCGGCGGCGAACAGCAGCTCGACCACCGGGATCCCACGGCCGAAGCGCTTGGCGCCCCGGGTCATCCCCCAGCGGAGCATCCCGATCAGTCCACCCAGTCCAGGGAGCGCTGAACGGCCTTCTTCCAGCGCCGGTAGCCGTCCGCGCGCGCCGCCGGGTCCATCCGCGGCTCCCAGCGCCGGTCCTCCGCCCAGCGCTCGCAGAGCTCGTCCTGGTCGGCCCAGAAGCCGGTTGCCAGCCCGGCGGCGTAGGCCGCGCCGAGGGCGGTCGTCTCGGTGACCTCGGGCCGGATCACCGGGACGCCGAGCACGTCGGCCTGGAATTGCATGAGCAGGTCGTTCCCGGTCATGCCGCCGTCCACGCGCAGCTCGCTGAACGGCACGTCGGCGACCTCGTTGGCGGCGTCGACCACCTCGCGGGTCTGCCACGCGGTCGCCTCCAGCGCGGCGCGTGCGATGTGGCCCTTGGTGGCGTAGGCCGTCAGGCCGGCGATGATTCCGCGCGCGTCGTCGCGCCAGTAGGGCGCGAACAGGCCGGAGAAGGCGGGGACGAAGTAGACGCCGCCGTTGTCCTCGACGGTGCGGGCCAGCGCCTCGACCTCGGAGGCGCTGGAGATGATGCCGAGGCGGTCGCGCAACCACTGGACCAGCGCGCCGGTCACCGCGATCGAGCCCTCCAGGACGTAGCTGGCGGGCCCGTCGCCGAGCTGGTAGCCCACGCTGGTCAGCAGCGTGGGGGAGTGGACGACGTCCTCCCCGGTGTTGACGAGCAGGAAGCTGCCGGTCCCGTAGGTGTTCTTCGCCGAGCCCGCCGCGAAGCAGGTCTGGCCGAAGAGGGCGGCCTGCTGGTCGCCGAGGATGCCCGCGACCGGGACGCCGCCGACCGCCGTCCCGGCCACCTCGCCGTACGGCTCGCTCGACGAGCGGATCTCGGGGAGCATCGCCCGTGGGATGCCCATGAGCTCGAGGCTCGGCCCGTGCCAGTCCAGCGTCTCGAGATCCATGAGCAGCGTGCGGCTGGCGTTCGTCACGTCCGTCGCGTGCACGCCGCCGTTGCGGCCGCCCGTCAGGTTCCACAGGACCCAGGTGTCCATGGTCCCGAAGGCCAGCTCGCCGTTCTCGGCGCGCTCCTGCAGGCCATCGACGTGATCGAGCATCCAGCGGATCTTCGGGCCGGAGAAGTAGGTGGACAGCGGCAGGCCGACGCGGTCGCGCAGGCGGCCGACGCCCTGGTCGCCGGCGAGCTCGCGGACCAGCGCGTCGGTGCGGGTGTCCTGCCAGACGATGGCGTTGTGGACGGGCTCGCCGGTCTCGCGGTCCCACACGACGGTCGTCTCGCGCTGGTTGGTGATGCCCACGGCCGCGAGGTCGCCGGCCTCGAAGTCCGAGCTCGCCATCGCGCCGCCGATGACCTCGCGGGTCCGCCGCCAGACCTCCTGTGCGTCGTGCTCCACCCATCCCGCCCGCGGCGTGATCTGCTCGTGCTCGCGCTGGTCCACCGCCCGGATGCGGCCGTCGCGGTCGAAGACGATGAAGCGCGAGCTCGTCGTCCCCTGGTCGATCGCGCCGATGTAGTCAGCCATGTGCCCTCCCGTGGTGCGCCGCAGGCGCGGTCGACCGGTCGTTCGGCCCTGCCGCCCGACATCCTCCCCGCGCCGGGGGACCCGTGCGCCGACGGCGGGACCCGGCCAGATGGACCGTCACCGGCGGTCGCGGCGGCGGGCTCCTCACGGGAGCGGACGCGGGGGTGGTGCGTGGAAAGCAGCCGGCCGCCGGGATCATGGCCGAGCTCCGACGCGGCTGCTGACTGCGGCAGGGGCCGCGACCCGCGAGGTGGTAGAAGACGCCGTCATGCGCATCGTCGTCCTCGCCGTCGCGGCCGCCCTCGCCGCCCTGCCGTCGTCCGCCGGGGCGGTGCCGACGCCGCCGTCCACCAGCGCCCTCACCCCCGCGCAGGCGACGGCGCTGGGTCAGCAGGCCTACCTGTACGGCTTCCCGCTGCTCGAGTTCCTGCGCGTGCGCGCCACGGCGACGAGCGTCGCGTGCCCCGACGGCCGGGGCGACGCTCCCGTGAACGCCTTCAGCCACGCGACGCGCTTCACCACCCCGGCCACCCGCACGATCGTCGCGCCCAACGTGGACACGCTGTACTCGATCGCGCACCTCGACCTCGGCAAGGGGCCGGTCGTCCTCAGCCATCCGCGGATGGGCGGGCGCTACTTCGTCTTCCAGCTCCTCGACCCGTACACGAACACCATCGGGTACGTGGGCTCGCGGACCACGGGCACGAAGGCCGGGCGGTTCGCGA
>JAXDGY010000380.1:0-2532 GCA_034664785.1 Solirubrobacteraceae bacterium | reverse complement strand
AGTTCATCGAGGCGCTGACCTACCGCTTCGTCGGGCACTCCCGCTCGGACCCTGGCAAGTACCGCAAGCCGGGCGAGCTCGACGCGTGGAAGGAGCGCGACCCGCTGAAGCTGGCCCGCGCGACCCTGGACGACCGGCTCGGCGCCCCCGCCGCCGACGTCGATGCGGTCGACGCCCAGGTCGAGGAGCTGATCGAGCAGATCGTCGAGCGCGGCCTCGCCGCCCCGTACCCGGAGCCCGGCCCGGCCGCCGAGTTCAAGGCCTGACGCGATGGCCGAGCTGACCATGCCGCGCCTCTCCGACTCGATGGAGGAGGGGACGATCATCCGGTGGCTCGTCGACGACGGCGCCGAGGTCGCCAAGGGCCAGGAGATCGTCGAGATCGAGACCGACAAGGCGACCATGCCCTACGAGGCCGACGCGGCCGGCACGCTGCAGATCGGCGCCGGCGAGGGCGACACCCTCGCCGTCGGCGCCGTCATCGCCAGCGTGCTCGTGGCGGGCGAGGCCGCCTCGCCGCCGGCGGACGCCGGGCGTGCCGCGCACGCTCGTGCGGAAGCGCCTGCGCCGGTCGCGGCCGCCGTCGCGGAGCGCGCCGCGCCCGCGGCGCCCGGACGCCGGGCCAAGGCCTCGCCCGTCGCGCGCCGCATCGCGGCCGCGCTCGGCATCGATCTCGCGGCGCTCGCGGGCTCGGGCCCGGACGGGCGCGTCACCAAGCGCGACGTCGAGGCCGCCGCCGGCGGCGGCGACGGCGGGCTGCCGCCGACGGCCGCGAACGGCAGCGCGCCGGCGGTCGCCGCCCCGCCCCCGGCACCCGAGCCGGCGCCGCCCGCGCCCGCGCCCGCGCCCGGGAACAAGGGCGAGCCGCAGGTCGTGGAGCCGAGCCGCATCCAGGCGACGATCGCTCGGCGCATGGCCGAGGCGAAGGCGACCCAGCCCGAGTTCACGCTGACCGTGGACGTCGACATGGACGCGGCCGTCGAGCTGCGCGAGCGCTTCAAGGCGCTCGACGGTCCGGTCGTCCCGTCCTACAACGACTTCGTGGTGCGCGCCGCGGCGCTGGCGCTGCGCGAGCACCCGCGCGCCAACGCCGCCTTCCGCGACGGCCGCTTCGAGCTCTACCCGCAGGTGAACGTCGGTGTGGCCGTGGCCGCCGCCGACGCCCTGCTCGTCCCCACGGTCCGCGATGCAGACCGCCTCTCGCTCGGCGCCATCGCCCGCGAGACGCGCCGCCTGGCCGCCGCGGCCCGCGAGGGCACGCTCACGGCGCCCGAGCTCTCCGGCGGGACGTTCAGCGTCTCGAACCTGGGGATGTTCGGCGTCACGCAGTTCACCGCGGTGCTCAACCCGCCGCAGGCCGCGATCCTCGCCGTGGGCGCGCTCGAGCAGCGGCCGGTGGTGCGCGGGGGCGCCGTGGTCGCGGGCCACCGCATGACCATGACGCTGACCTGCGACCACCGGATCCTCTACGGAGCCGACGCCGCGGCGTTCCTGGCCGACATCCGCGCGGGGCTCGAGCAGCCCCTGCGCCTCACCCTCTAGACGACGCACCCCACAGGAGAGACATGCCAGAGCTCGAGTTCCGCCAGGCCGTGCGCGACGCCCTCGACGAGGAGCTCGAGCGCGACGAGACGGTCGTCTTCTTCGGCGAGGACGTCGCCAAGCCCGGCGGCGTGTTCGCCACGACGGGCGGGCTGCAGGAGCGCCACGGCGCCGACCGCGTCTTCGACACCCCGATCTCCGAGCTGGCGATCTCGGGCGCGGCGTTCGGCAGCGCGGTGTGCGGGCTGCGCCCGGTCATCGAGATCATGTTCGGCGACTTCCTGCTGCTGGCGATGGACAGCCTCGTCAACCAGTCCGCGAAGTACTTCTACCTGTCGAACGAACAGGCCGGCGTCCCGCTCGTGGTGCGCTCGGCGGTCGGCGCGGGCGGGCGCTTCGGCGCGATCCACTCGCAGAACCCGATCTCCTGGTTCCACAACGTGCCGGGGCTGAAGATCGTCGCCCCCTCCGGGCCGGCGGACGCGAAGGCGCTGCTCAAGGCGGCCATCCGCGACGACAACCCGGTCCTCTTCCTCGAGCACAAGCGGCTCTACTCGATGAAGGAGGAGGTGCCCGAGGGCGCGGCGCCCGAGGCCGAGCTCGGCCGGGCGGCGGTGCTCCGCGAGGGCTCGGACGTGACCCTGGTCTCGGTGATGAAGGGCGTGCACGACTGCCTGGCGGCCGCGGAGGTCCTCGCCCAGTCCGGCGTCGAGGCGGAGGTCATCGACCTGCGCACCGTGCGGCCCATGGACCGCGACGCGATCCTCGCCTCGCTGGCGAAGACGAATGCGTTGGCCGTCGTCGAGGAAGGGCCCGTCACCGGCGGCTGGGGCGGCGAGGTCCTGGCCCTGGCGGTCGAAGGCGGCCTGCACGACGTCGACGACGCCTGGCGGATCGCCACCGACGACCACCCGATCCCCTACAGCCCCAGCCTGGAGGACGCGTTCCTCCCGGGGGTCGACGCCATCGTCACGTCCGTGCGCTCCCGGC
>JAXDGY010000379.1:0-2713 GCA_034664785.1 Solirubrobacteraceae bacterium | reverse complement strand
TCGCCCGGCAGCAGCACGCGGCACCCGCCGGCTCGGGTCAGCCGCAGGATCTCGCCCGCGGCGGCCCGGGCCGTCCAGTCGACCGCGGCCCGGTCCGGCCCGCCGGCGGTGTCGACGACGACCAGCGGAATGCCGCCGGCCGGCGCTGCGACGCGGCGGGCGTGCAGCCCGGAGCCGCGTGCCATCGAGGGCCAGTGGATGCGCGCGATCGGCGTGCCGGGAGCGTACGGCTGCAGTCCGTCGGGCTCTGGGTCGCGGCCCGAGTGCGCGTGCGGCGCGGGCGGGGCGGAGCCGGCCTCCGGCCTGGGCAGCACCAGGATCGGCTCGGGCTCCCCGGCATCCAGACGCCGTTCGGCGATCCCCAGCGCGTCGCGGATGCGCAGCGCGGACGGTGCGAGCTGGTGCGCGCCTCGCGGTCCGCTCGCGACGGCGAGCGTTGCGCCGCGCGTGGCGAGCGCCACCCACGCCCCCGTGGCGTCGTGCGCGTAGAGCGCAACCGGCAGCCGCGACGCGCCCCGGACGTCGAAGCGCACCCTGAGCGGCTCATCCTCACACACCTCGCGGAGCTGCACGGTGCGCGATACCCGGAGGGTGCGAGCGGCGACCAGCACGGCGGCCCAGGCCCCCACGGTCGCGAGCCCCAAGCCGGCGCCCAGCGCGAACACCGCCGGCATCCCGGTGGCTCCCGCGACCGCGATCAGGACCGTGGCCGCGGGTAGCGGCCACTGGGCGCGCCCCGGCCGGCCGGTCACCGTGCCGGCGCGCGAGCCAGCGCGTCCGCGACGACTCGCTCCCGCGCTTCATCCGGGGCTCCGGGCGCGGGCTGGATCCGGTGGACGAGCACCGCGCCGGCGAGCGCTCGCACGTCGTCGGGTAGGACGAACTCACGGCCGGCCAGAGCGGCGTGCGCGCGTGCCGCGGCGGTCAGCAGAAGACCGGCGCGTGGGCTCGCGCCCACCGCCGCCAGCGGATTCCGGCGCGTGTCCTCGAGGATGGTGACGACGTAGCGCAGCAGCGCGTCGCTGGTGTGGACGCCCGCTGCCGCCCGCTGCGCGGCCAGCAGGCGTGCGGGGCTTCCGACGGCGACGACCGCCGGCGTGCGTGCGCCTCCGCGCAGCAGCGCGAGCTCCTGGTCGGGTGTGGGGTAGCCGAGGCAGACGCGGGTCATGAAGCGGTCGAGCTGTGCGTGCGGCAGCGGGTAGGTGCCGTCGTGGCCGGCGGCCGGGTTCTGGGTCGCGATCACGGTGAACGGTGCTTCGATCGGTCGCGAATGCCCGTCCACGGTGACCTGGCGCTCCTGCATCGCCTCGAGCAGGCCGGACTGCGTCTTGGGGGTGGCGCGGTTGAGCTCGTCCACGAGCAGGACGTTCGTGAACACCGGACCGGGCAGGAACTCGAAGCGGGCGCTGTCCGGCCGCCAGATCGACGTGCCCAGGATGTCCCCCGGAAGCAGGTCGACGGTGGCCTGCACACGCGCAAAGCGACCGTCGAGCGTGCGCGCCAACGTCCGGGCGAGCCGGGTCTTGCCGACGCCCGGGTGGTCTTCCACGAGCAGGTGGCCGCCGGCCAGGACCGTGGCGAGGACGACGCCGAGCGTGTCCTCGGGCATATGCATCTCGCGTTCGACGGCGGCACGCAGGCGCTGGCCGAGGGCGGCGACGTCGTCGATCGTCGCGACGGCCGCGTCGTCTGCCGACCGGCCGGCGGTGGCGAGATGCGGGCTCGCGCGCCGGAGCCGGTTGTGGTCGGGCAGCGCGCTCATGCGAAAGGGAATGCTCACGGACGGCGGGCTCCCCGTCGTCGGCCGCCGGTCGGGTCTTTGGCCTACTCCGGCGGGTGACGCGGCCGCCGGGACTACTCCTGGGGCGGCAGTCCGGGCACGAAGGGTCGGCCGGGGCCGACCCTCGGTCCAGTGTTGCGGGCGGCTCCGCGGCTCCACATTGGCGTCGCCCTGCCCCACGGATCACAGGACGTATCCACATGCACAACCTTCAGTTCCCCGCTGGTCGCGGGCGACGTACGAATCGACGGCTCGCGCCGCTCGTGGCTCTGGCGGCCGGCTCGGCTGTCTCGGCCGTCTTCGCCGGGCCGGCGATGGCCCAGTCGGACTCGGGCCTCAACGTCGACGCGGTCCAGGACTCCATCGTCGCCACCGGGTTGGCGTTTGGCGCGACGACCGCCCAGGTCACGCGTCCCGACGCGCTGACGGGCGCTCCCGTCGTGATCGGCCAGTTCGGCGGTCTCGCATCTCCGTTCCTGCCGTTCTCGGTCAACACGACGACGCCGACGCTCTTCAACCCGGGAGGCGACTGCTGGCAGAAGGGCAAGCTGTCGCTGCCGAACGGCGTCGGGCTCACCCCCGACATCCGGCCGGGCGACACGGTCTCGGTCACCCCGGGCCCGAAGCTCGTGGTGCCCGCGGACGCCGAGCTCAAGGACGGCCCGAGCGGTCCGATCGCGGGCTGCCTCCCGATCTCGGTCTACGGGCGCAACGCCGTCACGGCGGCCACCGGCGGGAGCGGCGCCGACGTCGACGTCTCCGGCGAAGCGCAGCCGGGCGCGACCGGCGTCTCGGTCGCGGCGACTGACGCCAACGGGCTGAAGTCCACGCCCGTCGATGCCACGCTGAACGACGACGGTACCTGGGACGCCGCGCTTCCCTCGGCTGACCTCGCCCCGCTCGCCGACGGCCAGGTCACGCTCGACGCCGTGT
>JAXDGY010000378.1:0-4125 GCA_034664785.1 Solirubrobacteraceae bacterium | reverse complement strand
CGCTCTACTTCTACCTGACCTAGCGACCCGGCCATGTCCCTGGACAGCGACCGCGCGGAGGCCGTCTTCGCGGCGTCGACGGACTTCACCGTGGGCCTCGAGGAGGAGTTCGCCATCCTCGACCCGCAGACCCTCGACCTGTCGCCGCGCTTCGAGGAGCTCCGCGACGCGGCCGCGGCAGAGGACCCGGCGCTGCACGCGCAGATCACCGGCGAGCTGATCTCGAGCGAGATCGAGATCGTCTCCGGCCGGGGGGAGGACTTCCACGACGCCACGGCGCGGCAGCGCGACGCGCGCGCGCGCCTGTTCGCGCTGGCCGCCCGGCGTGACGCCGCCCTGGGCGCCACGGGCACCCACCCGTGGGCGGACTACCGCGAGCAGCCGAACATCGACACCGATCACTACCGGCGCGTCGTCGAGGGGCTGCAGTACGTCGCGCGCCGCAACAACACCTTCTCGCTGCACGTCCACGTCGGCGTCCGCGACGCGGACCGCGCCGTCGCCGTGTGCGATCGCCTGCGCCCGGTCCTTCCGGTGCTGCTCGCCGTCAGCGCGAACTCGCCGTTCCTGGACGCCCGCGACGCCGGGCTGCACTCCGCCCGCACGCAGGCCTTCACGAAGACGTTCCCGCGATGTGGCATTCCCGACCCCTACGGGTCCTGGGCGGCCTACCGCGACTACATCGACTTCCTCGTGGGCACGCAGTCGATCGTGGAGTACACGCAGGTGTGGTGGTCGGTGCGTCCCCACTTCGGCTTCGGGACCGTCGAGGTGCGGATCACGGATGCGCAGTCCACGGCGCAGGAGTCCGAGGCGCTGGCCGGCCTCATGGTCGCGTCGGTGGCCCAGGCGGCCCGCGACCATGACGAGGGCGTGCCGTACGCCGACCATCCGCGCCGCCTGATCGAGGAGAACTTCTGGCGGGCCATCCGCTTCGGCCAGGACGGCCAGCTGCTCGACCTCGAGCGCGCAGAGCCGTACCCCGCCGCGGCCGGGGCCGACCGCCTGCTGCAATGGACCGCCCCGGTGCGGGCGGAGCTCGGGATCGATCCCGTCTTCCCCGAGCTCAACGGCGCCCAACGCCAGCGGCGCGCCATCGCCGCCGGGGCACCGATGGACGAGGTCTACGCCGCCGCGGTGGCCGAGACCCGGGACACCTACGTCGAAGAAGGGCACCCCTCATGAGCGAGCAAGACCAGGGCCGGCAGACCCAGGACCAGCGGCAGCCCACCGAGGAGGAGATGCGGGCCGCCTACGAGGCGGAGCTCAAGCGCCTGCGGGTCGAGGACGTCGTCCTGCAGACCATCGTCTCCCTCCTGAACCTGGGCGGCCGCAAGGCCGGCCTGGCCCCCGGGACGGAGGACGAGCGCGACCTCGAGCAGGTCAGGGTCGCCGTCGACGGCGCCCGGGCGCTGCTGCCGCTGGTGGAGGGCCACCTCGGGCCGGACGCCGCGCAGCTGCGCGAGGCGCTCTCCCAGCTCCAGATGGCCTATGTGCAGCTCGGCGGCCAGGGCGGCGGCTCCGAGTCGCCGGAGGGCGGGCAGGGCGGCGGGCAGGCTCCGCCCGCCTCAGGCCAGGGCGCGCCCGGCGGCGCCCAGCGCACCGGGCGCCTCTGGGTGCCCGGGCAGTAGCGCGACGTACCGCAGACCCTGCCGCCGCCGCGGTCTATAAGCTCGCCGCGTCCATCGATGGGTCTCGTGCTCGGTAGCGAGGCCCTCCTAGCGGAGGAGCGGAGCAACCTTGAGTGCCTTCCTCACCGACCATGGGGTCCTCGTCGCGCTGGCCTGTGCCGCGCTGGCCGTGGCCTATGGCCTGGTGACCACACGATCACTGCTGGCCCTGTCCCCTGGCAACACGGAGATGCAGCGCATCTCCGGCGCCGTCCAGGAGGGCGCCCGCGCCTACCTCAACCGGCAGTACACGACGATCGCCATCGTCGGCGCCGTCCTCGCGATCGCCCTGATCTTCATCCAGGACGGCTACGTCGCGGCTGGCTTCGTCATCGGCGGCGTGCTCTCGGGCGCGACCGGCTACATCGGCATGAACGTGTCCGTCCGCGCGAACGCGCGTGTCGCAGAGGCCGCCCGCAGCGGCGTCTCCGCCGGGCTGAGCGTCGCCTTCCGCGGCGGCGCGATCACGGGCATGCTCGTGGTCGGCCTGGCCCTGCTGGGCGTCGCCGGCTACTACGGCCTGCTGACGACGGCGTTCGACCGCACGCAGAAGGAGGCCGTGGACGCGCTCATCGGCCTCAGCTTCGGCGGCTCGCTCATCTCGATCTTCGCCCGGCTGGGTGGCGGCATCTTCACGAAGGCCGCCGACGTCGGCGCCGACCTGGTGGGCAAGGTCGAGGCCGGCATCCCGGAGGACGATCCCCGCAACCCCGCGACGATCGCCGACAACGTCGGCGACAACGTCGGCGACTGCGCCGGCATGGCGGCCGACCTGTTCGAGACCTACGCGGTCACGGCCGTGGCGGTGATGCTGCTGGGCGTCCTGACCTTCGTGCCCGGCGACGCCACCGCGGCGGCGCTGTACCCGCTGGTCCTCGGGGCCGTGGCGATCGTGGCATCGATCATCGGGACGTTCTTCGTCCGGACCTCGACCGACAACGTCGAGGGCGCGCTCTACAAGGGCCTGATCGCCTCGGGCGTGATCTCGGCGGTCCTGTTCTACCCGGTCACGAAGTGGCTCATGGACGGCGTGCAGTACCGCCTCAACGCGGGCGACACCCCCGGTGTGGGCAGCCTGTACCTGTGCGCCCTGATCGGCATCGGCGTCACCGGCCTGCTGTTCGTGATCACCGACTACTACACGTCCACGCGCTTCGGCCCCGTGAAGAAGACGTCGGCCGCGTCGCAGACCGGCCACGCCACGAACATCATCCAGGGCTTCAGCTCGGGCCTGCAGGCCACGGCGCTGCCCGCGATCGTGCTGTCGCTGGGCATCCTGGGCTCCTGGAAGCTCGCCGGCGGCGGCACCGAGGGGATCTACGGCATCGGCGTCGCGGTCATGGGCCAGCTGTCGCTGACCGGCCTCATCGTCGCGCTGGACGCCTTCGGGCCGATCACCGACAACGCCGGCGGCATCGCCGAGATGTCCGACCTGCCCGAGGAGGTCCGTGACATCACGGACCGGCTCGACGCCGTCGGCAACACGACCAAGGCCGTGACGAAGGGCTACGCGATCGGCTCGGCCGTGCTCGCGGCGGTGGTGCTCTTCGCGGGCTTCCGGTTCGAGCTGCGGGATGCGGGGGTCAGCGTCGCGACGCTGAACTTCGACATCGGCAACCCGGCCGTGCTCATCGGCCTGCTGCTCGGCGGGCTGATGGTCTGCCTGTTCGCGTCGCTGTCGATGGAGGCCGTGGGCCGCGCCGGCGGCGAGGTCGTGGAGGAGGTGCGCCGCCAGTTCCGGGAGAAGCCCGGGATCATGGCGGGCACCGACACGCCCGACTACGCCCGGTGCGTGGACCTGGTCACCAAGGCGGCGCAGCGCGAGATGATCCTGCCGTCGCTGCTGCCGATCGTGCTGACGTTCATCGTCGGCGTGATCGACATCCAGGCCCTCGGCGGCATGCTCATCGGCGTCATCGTCGTGGGCTTCTTCTTCGCCGTCCTCATGACCGCCGGCGGCGGTGCGTGGGACAACGCGAAGAAGCTCATCGAGGACGGCGCCTTCGGCGGCAAGGGCTCCGACGCGCACGCCGCGTCGGTCACGGGCGACACCGTGGGTGACCCGTTCAAGGACACGAGCGGCCCCGCGATCAACCCGATGATCAAGGTCGCGAACATCGTCGCGATCCTGATCATCCCGATCATCACCTGACGCAGGACGCGAGCGACCGGGTAGGAGGGGTTCCATGACCGACGACGTCGAGGTCAGGGAACCCCTCCAGGTCGACGCGCCGATCCGCGCGCGCCGGCGAGCGTAGGCGCGCAGGCGGGGCCGGGGCCGGGCCGTCCGGCTGCCGGGTAGGGTCCGCGCCATGGCCCATGCCGCCATCGAGGCCCGGGGCCTCACGAAGCGCTACGGCGCGCTCACCGTCGTCGACGACGTCTCCTTCACCGTGCGCCCCGGCGCCGTCACGGGGTTCCTCGGGCCCAACGGGGCCGGGAAGACGACGACCCT
>JAXDGY010000377.1:0-3778 GCA_034664785.1 Solirubrobacteraceae bacterium | reverse complement strand
CCCCGCGGCCGCTCAGTCCGGCGGGCTCGTGCCGCCGCAGAAGACCCTGTACCGGGACGGCCCGAGCGGGCGCTACCTCATGAACGGGCGCTGGCTGTTCCGCCTGGACGACGCGAAGGTCGGCCTCTCCCAGGGCTTCCAGCGCCAGACCTCGACGGCGGGCTGGTCGCCCACGACCGCGCCGAACGCGTGGAACGCCACGGACGAGAGCGACAAGTCCTTCGCCGGCACGGTCGGCTGGTACCGCAAGGACTTCAAGCTGCCGAGCGCGGCCAAGGGGCTGTCGTGGGTCGTGCGCTTCGAGTCGGTCAACTACCGCTCGCGGGTCTGGCTCAACGGCAAGCTGCTCGGCACCCACCGCGGGGCCTATCTGCCGTTCGAGTTCCGCCTGCCGGCCGGGGACCTCAAGCGCGGCGGCGTCAACCACCTCGTCATCCGGGTCGAGAACGTCCGCACCGCCTCGGACTTCCCGCCGGCGGGCCTGTCGGTGACCGGCAACCCGACCGGCGGCTGGTGGAACTACGGCGGCCTGCTGCGGGAGGTCTACCTGCGCAAGGTCGACCGGATCGACTTCACGACCGTCCAGGTGCAGCCCGACCTGCCGTGCGCCTCGTGCGCGGCGACCGTGCGCTTCCGCGTGACCGTGCGCAACTCGGGCGACCGGGCCGTCCGCACGAAGCTCTCGGGGACCTTCGGGAACCAGAAGGTCGACCTCGGGACGGCGGCGGTGGGGGCGAAGCGCTTCGCGACCTTCACGCGGACGATCCGCGTCGCCAAGCCGCGGCTGTGGTCACCGGCCAGCCCGGCGCTCTACGACGTGCGCCTGGCCGCGCGGTCGGGCAAGTCCACGCTGGCCCGGTGGTTCGTGCAGACCGGCATCCGGTCGATCAAGGTCGTCGACGGGCACCTGCTGCTCAACGGCCAGCCGCTGCACATCCGCGGCGTCGGCCTGCACGAGGACGACCCGAAGCTGGGCTTCGCGATCGACAACGCGATCCGCGACAAGGAGCTCGCCCAGGTCAAGGAGCTCGGCGCGACGATGATCCGCTCGCACTACCCGCTGCACCCCTACACGCAGGAGCGCGCGGACCAGCTCGGCATCCTCCTGTGGTCGGAGATCCCGGTCTACGCCCTCAAGACGCCCCAGCTCGCCAAGACGCTCGTCCGCAAGCTCGCGGCCAACGAGCTGCGCGACAACATCCTGATCAACGGCAACCACCCGTCGGTGATCGTCTGGTCGATCGGCAACGAGCTGTCCGCGCGCCCGGGCCCGGTGCAGGGCTACTACATCTCCCGCGCGGTCAAGACGGCCAAGGCGCTGGACCCGACGCGGCCCGTCGGCCTCGCGGTGGCGGGGTACCCCGCGGCCGGCTGCCAGACGGAGTACGCGCCGATCGACGTGCTCGGCGTCAACGAGTACTTCGGCTGGTACCCCGGCCCGAACGGGCAGATCGCCGACCGCGACCTCATGTCGGGCTACCTGGACAGCGTGCGCGCCTGCTACCCGAAGAAGGCGATCATGGTCACCGAGACCGGCGCGGAGGCCAACCGCGACGGCCCGGTGGAAGAGAAGGGCACCTACGCCTTCCAGCAGGACTTCATCAACTTCCACTTCGGCGTCTACGCGAGCAAGCCGTGGCTCTCCGGCGCGGTGTGGTGGGCGATCCAGGAGTTCCGGGTGCGGCCGAACTGGGACGGGGGCAACCCGCGCCCGAGCCCGCCCATCCACCAGAAGGGCGTCATCGCGTTCGACGGCGCGAAGAAGCCGGGCTTCTTCGACCTCCAGCGCATCTTCAAGGCCACCAAGCAGATGGGCTGAGCGCGCGGCGAGACCGCGGCGTCGGGCGCGGCTTCGCTACCATCCCGAGCCGCCCATGGCCACCAAGACCGACTCCACCAGCCTCGAGATCACCCCCCGGGAGCCCGGCTCCTCGCGCGCCACGCGCCGGCTGCGGCGTGAGGGGAGGATCCCTGGCGTGCTCTACGGGCGCGGGCAGGATCCGGTCGCCTTCGACGTCGACAGCCGCGAGCTGCGCAACGCGCTCGCCGGCTCGGGTGCCGTGCTCGACCTCGCCCTGCAGGGCAAGTCCAGCCCGGCCGTCCTCAAGGACACACAGATCCACCCGGTACGCGGCGAGATCATGCACGTCGACCTGCTCCGCGTCGACCTGACGCAGACCATCACGGCCACCGTGCCGGTCGAGCTCGTCGGCGCCGAGGACGCCCCGGGGGTCCGCGAGGGCGGCGTGCTGGAGCACGTCACGCGCGAGGTCCTCATCGAGGCGCTGCCGGGCGACATCCCCGAGTCGATCACGTTCGACGTGTCCGGCCTGCAGATCAACGACACCGTCACGCTCGACGCGCTCGAGGCGCCGGAGGGCGTCACGATCAGCCACGAGGGCGACGAGGCCGTGCTCGCGACGGTCACCCCGCCGCGGCTGGAGCAGGACCTCGACGAGATCGAGGCCGAGACCGCCGTCGTCGGCGAGGAGGGCGCAGCGGCCGAGGAGGCCGGCGAGGCCTCCGAGGGCGACGAGCCCGCCGCCGACGCGTCCGAGTAGCCCGGGCGCGTGCGCTTCGGCGCCTCGGCGCCGGTCGACTGGCTCGTCGTCGGGCTGGGCAACCCGGGTCCGGCCTACGCCGGCACCCCGCACAACGTCGGCTTCGAGGTGCTGGCCGAGCTCGCGCGGCGGTGGGACCTGCCGCGGGCCAAGGACAAGTTCGCCGGGCGGCTGGCCGAAGGGCGTGCCGGCATCGGCGGCCCGCGCGTGGCGGTCCTGCAGCCCCAGACCTTCATGAACGAGTCGGGCCGCTCCGTCGGCCCGGCGCGCGGTGCCCTGAAGGTCGAGCTCGACCACCTGGTCGTGCTCCACGACGAGATCGACCTGGCGTTCGGCGAGGTGCGCTCGCGCGTGGGCGGCGGGCTGGCCGGCCACAACGGCCTGAGATCGCTGCGGGCCGGCCTCGGGTCCCCCGAGTTCGCCCGGGTGCGCATCGGCGTCGGGCGCCCGGACTCGACGGATCCGGACATCGTCGCGAGCTACGTGCTGGGCCGCTGGCGGCAGTCCAAGGCCGAGGTCGACGACCTCGTGCGCAGCGCCGCCGATGCTGCCGAGGAGCTCGTCCGCGGCTCGTCGGAGCGCTGACGCGCCGCCGGGGCGTTCCGGGTGGACAGTCCCACGGGCACAGGGCTAGTGTCGGGACTCGACGGACCGTCAAGCCATCTGCAGGAGGAGGACCATGAGCACTGTCCCGGTGCAACTGACCGTGAACGGCGAAGCCCGCGCGGTCGAGGTCGAACCACGGTTGCTGCTCGTCCACCTCCTGCGCGACGAGCTCGGGCTGACCGGGACCCATGTCGGGTGCGACACGTCGAGCTGCGGCGCCTGCACGTGTCACGTCGACGGCGAGGCGGTCAAGAGCTGCACGCTGCTCGCCGTCCAGGCCGAGGGCAGCGAGGTCGTGACCATCGAGGGCATCGGCTCCGAGGGCAACCTGCATCCGCTGCAGGAGGCGTTCTGGGAGCACCATGGCCTGCAGTGCGGCTACTGCACGCCCGGCATGATCATGGCCGCCGCCGACCTGCTCGAGCGCACGCCGAACCCCTCCGAGGAGGAGGTCCGCAAGGGCCTGGAGGGCAACCTCTGCCGCTGCACCGGCTACCACAACATCGTCAAGGCGGTGCTGAGCGCCGCCGAGCACGGCAAGCGCGGCGACGCCGAGGTGCCCGAGCCGACCGCGGAGGGCGAGGCCGTCGGCCGGGAGTTCGCGGCCGAGG
>JAXDGY010000376.1:0-3230 GCA_034664785.1 Solirubrobacteraceae bacterium | reverse complement strand
TGAAGTTCTTGAAGTCCGGGATCAGCGCGGTGTTGACCGCCTGGACGTCGCCGCCGCGGATCAGGCGCAGGCTCGCGTCGCCCGAGGCCGACACCAGGTCGTACTGGCTGCCGCCGCCTTGGCGCATCAGCGTGACCATCTCGTCAGACGATCCGCCGTACTTGGCGCTGACCTGGCAGCCGGTCTGGGCCTCGAACGGCTTGACCCACTCCGGCTGCGTGTAGCCCTCCCACGCGATCACGTTGAGCTTGCCCTCGCCCTTGCCGATCGTGGCCTGGGGCGCCTTGCCGGAGGAGGAGCTCGTCGACGAGCTCGAACCTCCGCACGCCGCGAAGATCAGCGCGGCGCACACGCCCGCGATGGTCGCGACAGTGATGGGCCGCACTTGGGACGTCGTCATCTTCGTTCCTCCTCGAACTGCGGGATGTGGTCGGCCACGTCGCCGATGGCGACGGCGTGTCGGGGGCTCCAGGTCAGCCGGACCCGCCGGCCACGCTGGTCGGGAAGGTCCTCGGCGGAGTCGTCCAGGTTCTGGCGCAGGGCGACGAGCGTCTCGCCGCTGTCGAGCGCCACGACGAAGCGCGTCACCGCACCGAGGTAGACGACCTCGCGCACGACGCCGTCGGCGACCTCGGCATCGCCGCCGGGATCGGGGGCATGCTCGTCGAGCATGCGGATCTTCTCGGGGCGGATCGTGACGCGCCGCCCGCCGCGCTCGATCACGTTCGAGGTCCCGACGAAGTCGGCCACGAACTCGTTGACCGGCCGCTCGTAGACCTCGGCCGGCGTGCCGATCTGCTCGACGCGCCCCTGGGAGAAGACAGCGATCCGGTCGCTCATCGTCAGCGCCTCGTCCTGGTCGTGGGTCACGTAGATGAAGGTGATGGGCTCCTCGAGGTCGCGCTGGATGCGCTGCAGCTCGATCTGCATCTCCTGGCGGAGCTTGAGATCCAGCGCGCCGAGCGGCTCGTCGAGCTGCAGGACACGCGGCCGGTTGACGAGCGCGCGAGCGAGCGCGATGCGCTGGCGCTGGCCGCCCGAGAGCTGGATCGGGCGCCGGGCGCCGACATCGGGCAGGCGCACCATCTCAAGCGCCGCGTCGGCCTGGCGCCGCCGCTCGCGCTTGCCGATCCCGCGCACCATCAACCCGTAGGCGACGTTGTCGGCCACCGTCATGTGGGGGAACAACGCGTAGTCCTGAAAGACGGTGTTGACCTCGCGCAGGTAGGGCGGCTGCCGGGTGACGTCGACGCCGCCGAGCTCGATCGTCCCGGCGTCGGGGCGCTCGAAGCCGCCGATGATGCGCAAGGTGGTGGTCTTCCCCGAGCCGGAGGGACCCAGGAGGGTGAAGAACTCGCCCGCGCCGACGTCCAGGTCGAGGCGGTCCAGGGCCACGACATCGCCATAGGTGCGCCGTAGGCCGATCGCCCGCACCGCGTATCGACGCTCGAGGACGTCCGTAGGAGGCAAGGTGCCGCGATCCTATCCGGCGATCAGGGTCCCCGGATTGGAGCAAAGCATCGGAGTGCAGAGGCCGAAATGGCGCACCGCGCCCCGGTGATTCGGGACACGGCGTCCGAACCGTCCGGATCTAGGGTGGCCCATGGCCCGCACCCCGCTCCTCGACGGAATCCAGCGCGCGGCCGCCCAAGCGGCGACTGAGCACGATGGCACCGATCGCCGCACGTTCCTCGCCAGGTCCGGCGCGCTGGCGGCCGGCGCGATGCTCGGCGCATGGCCCGCGCGCCCGGCGCTGGCGGCGTCCCAACAGCCGCGCATCGTCGTCGTGGGCGCCGGGCTCGCCGGGCTCATCGCCACCTACCGCCTGCAGCAGGCCGGCTACCAGCCCCAGCTCTACGAGGCGTCGACGCGCGCCGGCGGACGCTGCTGGTCGGTGAAGGGCGTCTTCGCCGACGGGCAGGTCGCCGAGCACGGCGGCGAGCTGATCGACAACGGCCACATCGCGATGAAGCAGCTCGTCCAGGAGCTGGGGTTCACCCTCGACAACCTCGTGGCCGCCGAGCAGAACGGCACCGAGACCGTCGGGTACTTCGACGGTGCCCCGTACACCTGGTCGCAGGCCTCGACCGATCTGCAGGCGTTCTGGCAGCAGATCCACAAGGACACGACGGCCGCGTCCTACCCGACCACGTACCTCTCCTCGACCCCGCGCGGGCGGGAGCTCGACGCCATGAGCATCGCCGACTACCTCGCCGCGTACTGCCCCGGCGGCGCCACCTCGAAGCTCGCCCAGCTGCTCGACGTGGCCTACAACATCGAGTACGGGGGCGAGACCAGCCAGCAGAGCGCGCTGAACATGCTCTACCTGCTCGGCTACCAGGGACCGGGGAACATGCGGATCTTCGGCAAGTCCAACGAGAAGTTCCACGTGCGGGGCGGCAACGACCAGGTGACCCTCGCGCTCGCGAGCAAGGTCGGCGCCGCGCTGACCTACGGCAGCGAGCTCATCGCCGTCGCGCGCAACGCCGACGGCACCACCAAGCTGACCTTCCGCCAGGGGACCACCACGCGCGTCGTGACCGCCGACCGCACCATTCTCGCGCTCCCGTTCACGATCCTGCGCTCGAGCGTCGACACCGGCAAGGCCGGGTTCAACACGGTCAAGGCACAGGCCATCGCCGAGCTGGGCATGGGCACCAACGCCAAGCTCAACGTCGGGTTCTCCCGCCGCCTCTGGCGCGACCAGGGCCTCAACGGCGAGACCTACGCGGACACGGGGTACCAGAACACGTGGGAGGTCAGCCGCGCACAGGCCGGTGCCTCCGGGATCCTCGTCCAGTACACCGGCGGCACCAGCGGCACGACGTTCGGCACCGGCACGCCGCAGTCGCTGACCAAGCGCTTCCTGCCGCAGATCGAACCGGTGATCCCGGGCATCACGAAGGCCTGGGACGGACGCGCCACCGTCGACTCCTGGAAGGACTACCCCTGGACGAAGGGCTCGTACTCCTACTGGAAGGTGGGCCAGTACACGCGCTTCTCGGGCGCCGAGAGCGAGATCTCCGGAACGATCCACTTCGCCGGCGAGCACACCTCCCAGGACTTCCAGGGGTACCTGAACGGCGCGGTCGACACCGGCCAGCGCGCCGCGTCCGAGGTTCTGTCGGCGTTGAAGTAGGGCGGGTGGCGGGACGCGTGGAACGTGAGCGCCTAGGGAGCGCCGCGACAACCGCGATGTCCTAGGACTTGACGTTGCCACCCGGTGAAAT